>JAQUAU010000041.1 GCA_028687085.1 Minisyncoccota bacterium
AATGTATAAACGCATGATAGCAATCGCCGCCCACTATGGAATAACTGTATATGAGCCAGGGGAATTCTTCGGTGACAACAGGGTTGTGATTGCTGATGGTGCATATGCTTACGCCATAGACGCTGGAGGAGAACCACATACTATTAAGGGATAACCCAGGCGCTAACCGCAAAAGGCCGGACATAAAACCTGCGTTTAAGTGTCTGTAGGAGGGTAGCTCTGTGTTTTTCATTAGCGTCTATCCGGATTCGTTGACCACACAATGAGCAGGTTATTGTGTCGCCTATTCGCATAGCTCTTTCACTTTCCCAATAATCTCTTTTAACCTGTCGTTTTCTTGTTTCAGATATCTCAGATGCTCTAAACCGTCCTGCCACAACAACGCGCTATCTTTCTGTCCCCGCGCTGACGCAGTTTTAGCAGCCTTTTCAAACCACTCCTCGACCAATTCAAATCTTGTGCTCGGCTCTTTCATTGTTTTGCCTCCCTTCTGAGCTTTATGTGGCTTTTATTTACTTCTAGTTTACTGACCAACTGCCCAAAAACAATCTTTCCATAACTCACTTGCGGGTCGTAAAATCCATTTTCCCGGCATTCTTTGAGCTTGTCAGCTAATGTTTCGCGGATGCTCAAGCTAAGACGTTCTGCGTATTTATCCCAGCCAACTGATTCACGGTGCTTCTGATAGCCTTCAAGGGCATTCTTAATCATATCGTAATCATCACCGAGGATCTCCTCTGGCGTCCGCCTGGGGATTATCAGTGGCGGATTTTTTAGCAATCCGCTCCTGCTTTTCTCTGGCCAGTCTGTTGGCTTCGTCAACTGCCCGTTGCGATTCAGGCGGTAGTTCAAATTCCTGTGGTCTGCCCCTATATCCTGCATTGCTAAATCTGTTGCTTGGTGTAGTGATTCCATTGCCGTTGCCTCCAAAATCTTTTAGCGGGTAAACATCAGTCCATCCGCCTTTAATTGATTTATTCAATACCTCGATAGGATCGTGCCCATAGGTTTTTTTGATCTTTTCGAGTTCCTTAATAACAAGATCAAAAGCGTAAGGAGTCTGAGGAGCTTTTTTCTTAACCCTAACCGCTAAATATGCCTGCCATGTTTCAATAGGAATCCAGTCGGGCAAAAAAAACTCATTTTTCTTTTTTTCTTTTTTTTCTTTTATTATAGGTTTAGGTTTAGGTTTAGGTTTAGAGGAGTTGACTTCCGGTTGGGTATCCGGTTGACCTTCGGTTACCCCTCCGGTTGAACCGTGGTTGAACTGTGGTTGAACCGTGGTTACCCTTTTAGATGCAGACTTAAGTCCTTTAATTGATTGTTGTTTTCGGTAATATACTTGCTTATCTTTTTCGTGCTTCAATCTTTTTGATAATAAACGTCCATTTTTTTCTTGAAAACATGGTAAAATTTCCTTAAAAATCGCTGAAAATTTCTCACCGAAAATTCCAAGCAGATTAGAGATAATTTTTTCATCATTTGGAATGGAAAATTGTGTATCGTATTCCCAAATATTAGCCAACAAGAGGAGGTAAAACGCCCTTGCCTCTGGCGACATGATCCTCACTTTTACATCACCGAAAAAATCTGAAGGATAAAATGGAAAACAAGGGGATTTATTCATTATTTTCCTCAAGTATTTAAGATTTCGTTAGATTCCCACACTATCTTCCCGCCATAAACGATTCTAGCCGGGCATTTTCTTGACTTTGAAATGACCTCAGCATTGATTATGGCGTTCTCAAGGTTTCTATGCCAAGAAAATATATGCCATTCGTTGTTAGTGAATATCTCTACTTTATGGTTCATACGACCCCACTGTAATATCTGCCGTAGTATGAGATTAAAACTGCGTCAGCTATTGAATGCGTGATTTTGAGATTAGGGAAAAGCTGTTGCGCTTTGGCTTTTGTGACGTTCTTGTCACCCTTAGACAGACATGATAAAGCCCTCTGCCACTTCTGGGGGCTAACATCGTGCAAAGGATAATGTAATGCTATAACTATACCGCGTAATAGCCCGTAATTACGACCAAATTTGAACGATGAACTTACTCCTTGGCCTGGCATAGAGTGGACGGATTCAAGGAAAACGATAGGTGAATCTTCGCCGGTCGATTCCAGTAGATCACTAATGTCTCGCTCGGTCTCGGGCATTTTATAGGCTTCGATGTTTCCGGTTTGAAAATGAAATGCAATGCCGCCATTAATGCCCGGATCAATACCCACCACAACCGTCATTTCAACGCTCCTTCTTGATTTTTACTCTTATACATTGCCCTTTCCGGCCACATTCCTCTCCATCCTTCTCCGCCCAACACTCTACTTCGTATGTTCGTGATCTGGAATATAGGTCTTTTGGATGAAGACTATCTCTTGCATATCCAAAATCATTTAGGGCATGCAGATTGGGGCAAATATCTCTTTGTAGTATTGAGAATTTCTTCTTTACAATCTCTTTGACCGTCATTTCAACGCTCCTTTACTCAGTCCGATGACCGGCAATAAAACCCAAGACAAAAATCCAACCCAAAACTAATAGCACCATCAAAGGTGAGTACCATTCATAGGTTGTACACGATGTTTTCCCAAAGGTTTATCGCACTTGGCACTCTTTTCATGCTCTACTTCATGTCCACAATTCACACACCATTTGCGATTCCTCATCGGGCAAATGACAGTATCCATTAGCTGTTACTCTCCTTGCTCCATGTATCTCCTTTCCAAGCCGGTAATCTATTTCAAGCCGCCACAAACGTAATCTCCATATCCTACCGGCTGGTGTACCATCAGGATGAAACACATTTTTTTCGTCGTAAATAAACCAATCGAAATAGCCATACCTGTATATCCAGTACCAAATACCTATGCGGATTTTCTCATTACCGAAATACCAAGCGGCCATTCTATCAAGTCGTTTAATTGCCATTCTTCTCCTTAAAATCTTGACACACTATTTCAAACGCTTCGTAATCAATCTTAAAATTTAGACCAATACTTTCGCAGCGCTCGCCATTCCAATGCTCACATTCATCGCAGGCTTCCCAGTCTAGGCTTCCGACAACTCCGTCCATATTTCCTCCTTTCCGAAGTGGGTCATGCCTCCTCGTTAAGTTTTGCGTCCCTCATTCGGTTGTAGGCAGTATAAAATTCTTCAAAATTTGATATGAATTTATCAGCTAAAGCCGCGTCATTTTTTGAAACGGCAAAGGCCATAAATTCATCCATATCTATTTTTTCAACAATACCTTTGCCTTTCATTAATTTGCCTATAGTGGCCATCTGGCTTGCTTGGATAGGTAGAGCTTTGGGTTGCTCTATTTCGGCCTTCTGAGCGGGCGTGGTAGGCGTTGTCTTGGGTTTTTCAGGCTTTTGTTGTTTCACTCCGCCCGCCGCCCATTCAGCGACAGAAGCACCAGCTATTTCATCAATGAGTTTACCGGAAGGGAAAATTATCTTGTGCTGCTCTTGTAACTTTATAGGTTGTCCTATTCCTGGATGATCTGAAGAAAGCAAAAAGGATACAGTAAGCTCATAAGGCATTTCTTTTGAACATACCGGCTGAAAACCTATTGGAATTATCACAGTCTTTTCTTTCCCATCTTTGATTACCTTCTCAATCTTCGTTTTTTCTTCAGCTCGGAAACACAAAATTAAATGAGCCTTTGTCTGTAATAACCTTTGAACCATCTGTTTGTGAGCCATCTTAGGCTTTATCCATGCGGCCATCTTGCAGGCTTCACGCTTTTTGTAATCGTCACCGGCCATCCGGGTTAGTTCGGCCTCCTGAAAATCGAGTACGCCGCCCTCACCAGCCCATTCATGCGAGCAGGAATCAACAACGATTGCCTTATATCCTGCCGTGTCAGCCGCTTTAATAACATCTGCATAGTCAAGGGACTTAAAAGGGGGCGATAATTCGCAATGATCGAATTTAAATTTATCAGCATAATGAAGCGCCCGGCGTGCTTCTGTGTCGATGACAGCAAACTTATTTCCCTCCCCAACAATCCCTGAAGCAAGTCGCATTGCTGAAAAAGTCTTGCCAGCGCCACTTTGTCCTATTAAACCTATAAGTAATCCAACGCTTTCCCTAATTGCTGGCCTAAATTGATAACCCATTATTGCCCCTCCATATTTCTGGTATGTTATTATGGATTAGTCCATGAAGACGGGCATGCTCGGCTTGTGTCATTACTGAAAGATTAGCGGGGGTATTATCTGTAACATCTCCATTGATATGATGCACGATCTCGTTTTCCGATAATCTTCTGCCTAACTTTTGTTCGGCTACAAGCCTATATTCTAAAATATATTTTCCACCAATAGCACGCGCGTCTGGGTGTTCTGGTGCATAAATCAAAGTGCGGCCATCAGCCATTAATGTTTTGCCACCTTTCCAATTATTATTTTTTTCGCCTACGAATGTTAGGGAACGAAATTTTCCGGCACATTTGTAACTGCACGTGGGAACTTTCGCCTTCGCGTGATTTCCATATCTTGTAAATTCTGTATGGCATATCGGACAATTAAATTTCTTCATCTTGCTCTCCTTGACATCTTTGGATTTCCCACGACGCTAAAGACCACGGCGGAGCATCGGCATAACAAATTCTATTAGGATAACTCGGCCACTTGCCGGATGATAAACATTCGCGCCACAACCGTATTGCCCTATTCACTTTCTGGTCTCCCATATCGGAAAATTCTAATGATAATCCCATAAAAGAACACATATAAGGTGGGGAATCTTCAATAAAAAGAAACACAAAATTAGGTTCTTCCCTGTCAATGCTTTTAATCCCGCGTAGGTAAAATGCCGATTGAATTTCATATCCCATATCGGAAATGTGTCGTGATAAAGATTCTGGGTTAGCCCTTTTACCGGTCGTCTTAACGTCCAGGCAAAGTCGCCTATCTTTGGAAATCCAATCTGGTCTGCAACGACACCAGATACCGTTTTTCTCTTGCCAGATATAGGTTAATTCAGGATCACCTTCCGCTCGTAAATTAGTTATCCCAAGTTCGGTACACTCGCGTATTGCGACGGCTGCAACGGCAGCCATCTGACAAGCTGTTTCATATTGTTTTTCAAGCAATGGTGTTTTACCAATCCCCCTCGCCGCGTCCCTGGCCTGTTGCGCTTCTTTCTTCCGCCAATCGTCAAACCCTTCGACAAGAAAAATTGAATCTCCGCCCTCTAAAAGAAGGTCATGCGCTGCTTTGCCAATATCGAATTTCGTTTCATTCTCTTCTTCGGGTGGTTGTGGATTGAGTCGCGGATGATTGAACCATGCCCTCGCCGGGCAATCCAAAAGGTCAACGATGCTTGACCGGCTTAAAGATGGGTCAGGGCATGGGTCAGCAAGATAATCCTCAAATGAAAGCTTGTAGGCTCCGGGGATCATAGAGCCTCCGCTTTCGTACGCAAATTTTTAATAGCTCGGTCAAATTCAATCTTAAATTCATTGATGATGGTTAAACCTTCTTGTGTCTTCATGGTGGGAATGAAAAAGTCATTATCAGCAAAGGCAATTAATCGTTCTTTATCTGGCCTTCGCGCCTCTTTTTTTTCGGCTGCAATCTTAGCCAATCTTTCTTGTTCGGCTTTCTCTTCGGCCTCTCGTTTCACATCCTCTATGGCCTGTAATCGGGCTTTCTCAGCGGCTTCCCTTCTGACAACATCAAGTTCCTGCCTGTGCTTGATTTCATCCTGTTCAGCCTTCTTGATACGTTCCCATTCGGCCTTTTCATCGGCAATCCGTTTTTCTTCTTTCCTTAATGCTTCGGCCTGCCGTTCTCGTTCGTCAGCTTCGAGCTTTTCACGAATATGCCTTTTCCGTTCCTCTTCTTCTTGTTCTCTTTTGATAGCTTCAAAGCGTTGTCGTTCGGCTTCCTGTTCGGCGGCCATCTTAGCAAGACGTTCTTCTTCCTCTTTTCTTTTGGCCTCTTCTGCCGTTTTCTTTTCCTTTTCGGCCTCAACCGCTTCCTGAAATTTATTAGCGAATTGTTCAAACTGCTCGTCAGATGCGATTTTCAACAAGGCATCTGGCAAGTTCTCATTCTGATATGTCCACATCTGCCCGTTGAATCCTACACCGAGCGCAGCAAGGCGATCACGCCGCGCTTGTATGCGGATTTCCTCTTGACGTTCTTTCTTCTTTTTAATTGCTTCCAAGGCATCGTCAACGGCCTTTTCTTCTTCGGTTAAATGCGCCTCAACGGGTTCAAGCAACCCTTTAATCCGGTTGGCCTCCTTATCAATAGCCTGTCCATATCTTAATGCATCTTCTTTTAGTTCCTTCCGTTTCTTTTCGACTTTTACCCGCGTATCCTTAACGACCATACGGGCGTCATGTACCGCTTTGTATCCTGCCTTATCGTCAAGGCCTTTAATCTTTAAGGGTAGATACTTTTCGGACATCTGAGCAATAACCGCGTCAGCAACTCCAATCACATCAAAAACCTTCCCTTGCACTACTTCAAGATTGCTCATCCCCTCCCCTCACTTTCGGCAGCCTCTTTTAGCCCGATGTAATGATTCATTACAAACCAATAATCTTTTTCGTTTAGACCAGTCGCCTTCATGGCTTCCTCAGAGAACATTTTGTACTTGCCGCTCTCACGAACCTTCTCATACACCTTCCAATTTTCTATTTGCTTTTCCGTGAAATTCATCCCCTTACCTCCCTGATTTCAATTCCGTGCTGCATAATTGCCCGTTCCCTATACGTTGGTCGTTTGCGTTCCTCAATCATGGCTTCATAGTCGGGTTCTTCCTTTTTCGGAGGAGTGAAGAACTCCCTGATAGCCTCAATGAGTTCGTCCAGATCATTAGTGCTGCAAATCTGTTCTGAGCGGTCAAAAGCGTTATATCGATTGTAACCGTAATCCTTGCCGCTATCCTTAATCAGAAGGGATCGATGCATCCGCTTCCCCCTTCGTCATGATCTTGCGCCCCGAATAGTTTTGTAAACGGAGGTTCAAGCGGCACATCAACCCGGACGAAAGATGCTCCTCCGATTTGCTGCTCAGAAACTCTGCCAGCTATTTTTTGATGACCGAAAAGGTCGATGATTGCCCATTCGTCAAATTTGTTGTCTGCCTTTCCTATTCCTTCCATGATTAGCCTCCTTTTAGAAACTTAAATCCTTTGAGTTTTGTACTGCCTGTTCGGGGTTTTCTTCCCGTTTTTCTCCCATACGTTCTCCCCAATATTTTCCTGTTTCTCCCTGAATCCA
>JAQUAU010000042.1 GCA_028687085.1 Minisyncoccota bacterium
GATGTCCCGCTCCGCCATCTCCGCCGAATAGGCGGGGTTATATTTCCGGGTCAGTGTCTGCGCTCGCCATGCCTGCCAGGTGGAGCGTTGCGGGTGGCGGATACCGGGCCGGGTTTCCTGTTCGGTGGCGCGGTCCTGTTCCAGGCGCTGCGCTTTCAGCGCCGCTTTGCGGGCATCCCATTCCTGGCGGGCGGCATAGGCCGCATCCTTCTCTGCTTGCAGATCAGCATGGGGATACACCCAGAACCCTTTACCATCCCGATCTTCCAGGCGGTATCCCGCCGCCGCATAGGCCTTGCGCAGATCCGCTTTCGCTTCCCTATCGAACCGTATCAACTCCGCCAGTTCCAGCAGCTTCTGCCGCCGGGCCTCGCGCTCGGCCTCGATGACGGCCAGGCGGGCCTGTTCCCGGCGCTGGGCCTCGACACGGGCAAGGGCTTCGGCCTCGATGCGCGCCCGCGCCGCTTGCAGGTCGATAATCTCCGCCGATAACCGCGCCCGCTCCGTGTTGTTGACGCTGACCTCGCGGTTGCCGTCGCCCCGGTCGGAGGCCTTCCCCCGCCGCTCCATCTCGGAGGCTGCCGGACCCAGGTGCTGCGTGGCCTCTTGGTCTATGCCTTGCGCCTGGAGGCTGCGGGCATCGATCCGGGCTTCCACACCCGCCCGCTCCAGCGCGGCATTGGCCGTGTGCTCCCATAACTCCCGCACCGCTTTCACTTCGTCGGCGGCGGCCCCCAGGCCGCGCTCCCGGCGGGCTTTGTCGGACAGCTCTATATGGGCTTTGGCACCCAGAACCAGCCCGCCGTCAGGAGCGCGACTGACCTGCCGGGTGGTGGTGAGAAGATGGGCATGGTGGTTCCGGTGGTCTCCCTCCCGGTCGGGGGCGTGAATGGCAACATCGACAGCCACCCCATAACGCGCCACCAGGGCCTGCGCGAAATCACGGGCCAGATCGGTCCGCTGTCCGGCGGAGAGCTCAGAAGGCAGAGCGACGATCCATTCTCTCGCCGTCCGGGCGTCCTTGCGCTTTTCCGCAAGCTCGGCGGCGTTCCACAGCGCGTTGCGCTCCACACCTATTCCATCCGGCGTGAGGATCTCGGTCCGCTCCACGCCACCCTTGCGGGTGTAGTCGTGCACCAGTCCGGTGCGCGCGTCCACCAGCTCGACACCCGCCCGATAGGCCGCCGCGGCGACGGCGGAGCGTCCCGCGCTGCGGGCTATCGGTTTGGTGCTGGCGTGATAAATGGCCACTGTGCGGCTCCTCGCTTTTTGGCTTTTGCTTCGGCCCCGCAGGGCGCGCTGACTTGCGCAGCAAGTCGTAAGTGCGCATTTCCGTACTCGCTGCGCTCATCCGGTGCATGATAGTATGCCTGCTTCAACCGCAGGAGGATAGCACCATGGCGCAGACACTGGAGCAGAAAATAGCAGAGGCAGAAGATAAGCTGGCTCGCCTCCGGGAACAGAGCAGACGCACGGAGAACGGCCAGAAAATCATCCTGGGGGGCATGCTGATTCACGCCGCCCGGAAGGACGCCAAAATCAGGGCATGGCTATTGGCAGAAGTCGATAAGTCCATCGCCAGGGAAGTCGATAAAAAGCGCCTGGCACCGCTGCTCGACACACTGCGCATAACGCCAGAACCCAACCAAGAAGGCGGGAAGGAAACCGTCTCCGAAGCCATGACCAACATACTGAGCGACAACGCCATGCGCGATTGACGGCTCACAGGGTTCCTTCAGGGAATCCCCTCAGGGATAATGGGGTCCCCTCAGAAAACGGAATATAAAACCCGTTAAGGGCGCGATGCTCCTGGAACCCAGCGATAGAGCGTCGGCAAGGATACCCCGAGGTGCTCCGCGACCTCTCTGCGTGGTGTGCCGTTATCCAGAAGCTTTACCAACCGGGGTCGGCGCCCCCCGAGGGCGGCACCCGCCACCTGCCCCATCAATGCCCATCGATGCCGCATCCGTTCCGCTGGCCGTGACGAACACCGCTTGCAGGTCGTATCTGTATTGTATATCATATCTGTATTGATATGGTTTACATGGATACGGTACGAAAGGAGACGATCATGGCACGACAAGGCGTTACCTTGGAGCAGGTCGCCGCCGTCGCGGATGGCCTGGTGGGCGATGGGCAGCAGCCCACCATCCGGGCGGTGCGGGAGCGGCTGGGCGACACCGGCAGCCCGAACACCATTCACCGGCACTTGACCGCGTGGCGGGAGGCCCGCCCGGTGGCCGCCGCTGCGGCGCCGGGACTCCCCCAGGCGCTGACCACGGCCATCGCCGCCGAGATCGAGCGGGCCGTATCGCAGGCGCGCGGCGAGATCGAGGGCCGCCTGGTGCAGGCCCAGGCGGAAGCCGCCGAACTGGCCGCCGCCGGCGAGGCGCTGGAGACCGAGCGCGACGCCCTGGCCGAGCAGGTGGCGGCGCTGACCCGGGAGCGCGACACGCTGACCGGCAAAGCCACCCAGCAGGCCGCCGACCTGGCCGAGGCACAGCAGCGCATCGGGCGCGAGCAGCAGGCGGCAGAGGCCGCCCGCGTGGAGGTGGCCACCGCCCGCCTCAAGATCGAGGCGCAGGCCGAGCGCGGGAGCGCGCAGACCGCCGAGATCGAGCGCCTACGCGCCGCACTGGCCGAAGCACAACAGGGCCGCATCGCCGCCGAGCAGCAGGCCGCCGTGCTGACCG
Organism: Minisyncoccota bacterium; assembly: GCA_028687085.1. GTDB lineage: Bacteria > Patescibacteriota > Minisyncoccia > Phycocordibacterales > Phycocordibacteraceae > C7867-001. The sequence goes on from JAQUAU010000042.1 coordinate 2,694, forward strand.
CCAGGCTGGAGATGTGCGCCGCTACAGCGCAGGAAGCCCGGCAGGCGCAGGCCGAGCGCGACGACGCCCGCAAGCAGGCGGCAGAGGCCCGAGAACAGGCCGCACGGCTGGCCGGACAACTGGAGGCGCTGCAAGGACGGCAGGACAAGGGAGACAAGGCCGAGTCTGTCGAGAACCCCGAGAAGGCCGCCAGGACACCGAAAGGGAAGGCGGGCGAGTGACGCCCCGTGCCGGAGCGGTTCGGGCGGCGACCGCACCAACCGCATGGCACGGCCCCGTAAAGGCCCCAAATTTGCCCTACAGCGCACGCAAATGGGTACAGGTGATGGGTTCTCTACCCCCAAGCGCCAGAAACGCGATGTACGCGCCCGTTCCGCACGGAACCCGAAAAGGAGTGCCCGCTTGCCACGCCTTCGGCGTGCCGGGCACGGATCGCTTTCGACCGTACAGGCCTTGGCCTAGTACTCCGTAGCAGGCATTCCGCCCTCTGGGCGGTTGCGGGAGCGTCGGTCAATTCGCAAGCGAATCGCCCGCCACTCCTCGCTTGCGTTTCCCGCTGCGCGGGCCGGAGCTAAAGCTCTTTTTCAAAAACAACCCGCCTCATTGGAAAACCAAAAGGGGGAGCCGCTGCCGGAGGCAGTGGGGGACAACGTCCCCAAAGGGGGTCGATCCGGCGAGGCGAAGCCGAGGACAGGGGGAGCGGCACGCTCCCCGCCGGGGATGTTCGCGCCCGGCGCCGAAGGCGGCAAGCGGGCGCTCCTTCTTTCTCCCGCTGTTGGGTTTTCCACCGCCGGAGGCGTTAAAAGATTTTTATTAAGTTAAAAAACGCGCGCGCGCGTTACGGTTTTGTAACCAAGCGCAATTATTGAGCTTTCGGTAGGTTCCGGTGGGTGAAACACCGTGCCTTCGGTGGGTGAAACACCGTGCCAATCCACAGGAAAAGGTGGGTGAAACACCGTGCCAATCCACAGGCACCCCCCTTTTGAGTGGGTGAAACACCGTGCCTTCGGTGGGTGAAATCACGATAGTTCGGTGGCGGTGGGTGAAACACCAATAGAGGGCGTGAACACTCCTCCGAATGACCGGCATCATGACCGGCCGACAATACTTGCCAGTAACTTCTTGGGGTCTCTGGTGTGGAAGGTCACGGTGTCGTTATCGTTGAGGACAAGGCGGTACTCGGGCAGGCTGTTGTCGGCCTCGATGGCACGCATGGCCCGCCGAAACTCCTTGAGGGTGGATTTGCTACCGGCCTTGGCCTGTAGCAGCTCAAGGCCGATCTTCCATTGCGCTTGGTGGCCGCAGTGCTTGCGGGCTAGCTCGTAGAGCCGCCGCGCCATAGGCTTGCGTAGCCGGAAATAGTCTGGGTGGATGGACAGGATCTCATACGCCTGGATGGCGTTGTAAAGCCACTCGGAGAGGGTCACGTCAACGGCGATCATGCGCTCATCGCCTTGCGACTTCTCCACGATCCTGACGCGCTCAAGGATGCCGAAGTTATCTGTCACGCGCTGGCCGCCCGTCCTGATGTCTGTCTTGATACGCGTGCCCGCCAGACGGTCAAATGACTCTTGCAAGCGGCGATAGTCGTCGCCGCCAACCCCTCGATTAGTAGTCACCAAGTAGTCGTAGACCGTGAAGCGCACAGTGCGATTTTTCGCGTCATCGCGGCCACGGTTCAGTCCTTCGGTCATTTGCGATACCACATATATCAACACGTCCTTGTCGTGCTGCGTGGCGCGGCCGAGCACGGACGGCATGACCCGCACGGACTTGTTACCGTCGCGGCTCGTCCATTCCCAAATACTCAAGTCTGGCTTGGTCGCTAGAGTGAAGATCGGCGCCTCCATGCTCGCGCCATCATCCTTCAAGGCGTAGTCGAATAGGTCGGCCAGGAAGAAGTCGCGGTTCGGATGGCGAATCTTGACCAGCCCGCCCATCGCCTGGTTATTGGTCGTCGGCGCGGCAGCGCGCCGAGGCCCGCGCTGCCGATCCTTGAGGGCCTTAACTTGATCCTCGATAGCCGCATCTAGCCCGGCGCGCGGCGCCTGTAGCGCGGCCAGGTGGTTGCGCACAGCGCGAACCTCTGGAGTATCGAGGTTGTCCGGCCTGGCGATGCGCGCCAACTCACGATTGGCCGCCACGATTCGCTCGGACAGTGTGCGGTGCGCGTCGCGCAAGGCGTCCAGGCTATCAAGCGGCATATGCTCGGTCGGCTTGTCCCCGTTTTCGATTGCGTCGTCCTCGAAAACGCCCAAGACCTCGGCTCGGTCCTGGGCGATGGGCGCGGCGTCGTCAAACGACAATTCCGCTTGTCCGGCCTTCTCGCCGCCTGGCTTGGCGCTGTTCCGCGCCCGCACGGCCTGGCCCAAGCGGGCCAACGATGCGGCCAGAGCATCGTCCAGGAACACGGGGCCGTCGAGTTTCTTTTTGGTGCCACCCATAGACGCCTCAAATGCGCGAATGCGCTAATGTGCAAACACTCAATTACTCATCTCTCCGGAAGCTGGGCGACGTACTCCGTTAGTAGCTCCTTGATGGTCTTACCCTGCCTAGTTGCGTAGATTTTCAGCTTCGTATGCTGGTCTGCTGGAAGCTCGAAATTCACACGCTTCATGGCGGTGTCATCGGCCAGGCTGGCGAGGGTTGCGGCCCGGCTCTTGGTGGCGCTCGGCCGCCCGGCGGTCAGAGTTCCTTGTTTACTCATTAGTGTAAATCCTCAAATGTTTAAATGAGTTTTTGTTTCAGTTCGGCCGCAAGAGCGCGCACTTCCGCCGCCGCGTCGCCTGCCGGTTCCGTATCCATAACTGTCGTCCCCGCCGCAGCGGTGCTGGGATAGCTCACGCGCTGCGTGATACGCGACTCCAAGATGGGCAGATCATAGCCCGCCAAAGCCTCGGCAACTTCCGATCCGATGCGGGTTCCTTTGATCGCCCGCGACACCACAAAAGCCGCCTGCAGTTTGCCGTCCGTGACCTCGATGCGCTGCTTCACCAGCTCAACCAGGTCGGCGGTCGCCCAAATGTCGTAGGGGCTTGGTTGAACCGGGATCAGGACGAACGAGGCGGCCTTGATCGCGGACACGGCTAGGTCGGCCGCCTGGGGTGCTCCGTCGATGACCACGAAATCCTTGCGAGCGATGTTCTTGATGTCCCGTTCGATGGTCGGCCGGTCAATGCCTACAACTGTCAAAGGTTGATCCTCGCGCACAGCCGCCCAATCGCGGGCGCTGCCCTGCGGGTCAGAATCGACCAGCAAAACATCTGCGCCCTCGATCTGCAAGGCGCGAGCAAGGTGGGTGGCGATGGTCGTCTTACCGGACCCGCCTTTCTGGTTCAATACGGCGATGACGAGCATGCGCACTCCTTTGTGTAAATGATGTTGTACTCAACACATCATACTGCAACAGGCCAATGAGTAAAGACGTTTCCGCACATTGCTCCGCTGGCGGTCGATGATTACGGTCAGGAGTCGGCTGCACTGGTGGATTTCAGCGCGGCGTATAGAGCCGTCTTGCTCACCTTGAGCCGTGTCGCAGCCTCCCGGACGTTCAGCCCATTGGCGATATGCTCCCGCGCCCGTTGCAGCTTGTCGGCGGTGACAACCGGCTTGCGCCCGCCCTTGCGCCCGCGAGCGGCCGCAGCACTCAACCCGGCCCTGGTGCGCTCGCGGATCAAGTCGCGCTCGAACTGACCCAGCGCGCCGAACACGTGGAAGATGAGCCGTCCGCCCGGCGTGGTGGTGTCGATGCTTTCGGTCAGCGACCGGAAACCGACACCACGCGCTTCCAGCGCGCCGATGGTCTCGATCAGGTGCGGCAGGGAGCGCCCAAGCCGATCCAGACGCCAGACGGCCAGCACGTCGCCGTCGCGCAGATAGGCCAGCGCGGCGGCTAGGCCGGGCCGGTCTGACTTGGCCCCGGAAGCCGCATCCTCGAAAACGCGCTCGCATCCCGCCTTGCGTAGCGCATCCGTCTGCAAGGCGGTGTCCTGTTCCGCCGTCGATACCCGCGCATAGCCAATCAGTGCCATGACCGTCCCTTTTGTCCGTTATTCCGTCCGTCTATCTTAATGTCCGATAACCTATTAAACAAGAATGTTCCCGGACATTGTCCGGTATGGCCGACTAAGGATCGTTTGGCGGACACCAACCCGAGTGCCAAAAGCGGTGTACGCACACAACGGCTTTTCTTTAGTGCACACTTGTGCAATAGTAGGCTATGAAGTTCACTTGGGACGACAAAAAGCGGCAAACCAACCTGCGCGATCATCGTGTGGACTTTGCCGATGCCGTCGGGGTCTTTTTTGATGACTGCGCCCTGACCACGGAGGATGTGGATGCCGAAGGTGAGCAGCGTCTGGTGACGATGGGGCGGGACTTCTTGGATCGAGTACTGATCGTGGTGTACACCGAGCGAGGTGAAGATGAAATACGCCTCATATCCGCCCGTAAAGCCAGCCCAGGAGAACGCAAAGCATATGCAGGAGGTGCGAACCCATGAAAGCAGAGTATGATTTCAGCCAGGCCCGGCGGGGTGCCGTCGC
>JAQUAU010000004.1 GCA_028687085.1 Minisyncoccota bacterium
CTACTGCGGAGAGTGGAATATTGAGCGAGGAAGCGTGCAGACCGAGACGAGTGATGCCTAAGGCGGGCTTATGGTTCGGAGCAGACAAGGGATCGCACACGATCGGGTGATGAATCGCCTTGAGGTGCACGCGGATCTGATGTGTCCGGCCGGTCTCGGGAGTCATCTTCATAAGAGAGAATCCCTCTGTCTCACCGATAACTTCATAGTTGGTGAGCGCATCGCGGAGCGTCCCCTTCGCCTTGGGCTGGGCGCTCCGGAGCCGAAAGTCGCTTCGCGAGCGGCCGATGTCGAAGTCGATAACCCCTCTCTTCTCTTTCGGCGTGCCGTAGGTAAAAGCGAGATATGTCTTGTGCACATCGCGATCGTGAAAGGCTTTGCGCAAAAATGCATACGCCGCCGCATTTTTCGCGAAGACGAGCACGCCCGACGTGTCGCGATCGAGTCGGTGCACATAGCCTATCCCGTCTTCATCTCCATACTTCTTTTTGAACCAATCTTCTGCCGTTGCTTCTTGCGTCCGACCGTCGGAGTGCGTAATAAGCCCCGCGGGCTTCGCGACCGCGACAATATCAGTATCTTCGTAGAGAATCGGGAGATCCATTGCTCTACCCTATCACTTCTTTTTACTTCCCGCGCCGGCGCTCGCGCTGTGCGTATTCAGCGAGAATGGCGTCAAACTCCTCTTTTGAAAAATCCGGCCAGAAGGTGTCGATAAAAAAGAGTTCGCTATAGGCAGACTGCCAGAGCAGAAAATTCGAGAGCCGCTTCTCGCCGCCGGTGCGGATGATAAGGTCAGGGTCGGGCATGCCGGCGGTCCAGAGATGCTGTGCGAGTGATTCTTCGGTAATCTCACTGTCCTTAGCCGCCTCGCGTGCTGCTGCAACGATCTCTGCGCGGCCTCCATACGACAGACATATCCACAGCGAGAGCGCGTCATTGTGCGCCGTCTCCTGTTCGGCCTCGATCATCGTCTGCTGCAGCGTCGGCGAAAATCGTTCACGCTGGCCTGCAAAGCGCGTTCGAACACCCTTCTCGCCGAGCTCTCGTATCTCCTTCTTGATAGTCTCGGAAAAGAGATCCATTAGATAAGAAACCTCCTCCGGCTTCCTGTTCCAATTTTCAGTCGAGAACGCATAGAGGACGAGATGCTCCACCTTAGCCTGCCGAGCCGCTGTAACGATCTCTTTCAGCACTTTCGAACCGGCGCGGTGCCCCTCAAGACTCGGCATCCCCTTAGCCTTCGCCCAACGGCGATTGCCGTCCATGATGATGCCGACACACGCGGGCGCTGAGGTCTCGTTCATATCTGTATCAACTGGTATACCACGCTTTTCGTTTCAAGTTTAGAGAAATGTAATGTATGGAATGGCGTATTTAGCGAGTTGTGGATACACTGAAGAGACGGGCGATTAGCTCAGTTGGTAGAGCAACCCCTTTACACGGGGAAGGTCGCAGGTCCGAGTCCTGCATCGCCCACAATTCTGATACTGAAAACAAAAAGCCGCAGCAACAATCTTGAGAGATTACTGCTGCGGCCGCGTGCTGCAAAGCACTTCAGGTCGTATTCGCCGATGGCGAGAGGAAGACGCCCATCCATCTCTTACCGCCTTTTGTCCCAGAGATGTGTTTGACCTCTACGCGCTCTACTTCAAGCCCTTTCTTCGCCAACCCCTGCATGACATATTGCACGATGTCAGCAGCTTCCGGTGTTGGCTTGAAGTCGACATTCCCTCTGCGAGGCTCCTTCTCGCCCTTAACTGCAGCGATAACGTCATATCTGCCCTCCTTGCAAGCGGGGGCGCGAGGCGGACACACGAGCTTTCCGACAAATTTGTTGCCGTCGGTGAACCGGATGACGAATTCATCCCTTTTTCCTGCGAGGAGCTGGTGGAATTGTTTGACTGCCTCGACAATCCACAGTTCCCCTTCTTCAGCGGGCCGTGGAACTGCGCCGCTATCGCCTTCGTTCCACACACTTCCGTCATCCCAACAGACAATCCGGTATCGTCGCTCCTCGTACGGATGGTAATCGCTCTTCTGCTTGATGTAGCGCGTCCCCATACAGGTCTTGATCATCGGTACGCCCTCGTAGCTGTACACGACGAACTTTTTGCCGAGTCGAAACACCTCGTCATCCTGCAACCCTTCCGGAAACGCGTAGTCGCCGAGCAGTTGCTCGTCTCCGATTGCGTAGAACCACGGGCGAAGTAAGCCGCATTCGACACGCCGCTTGAAGCCGGGACATTTTGGCAGACTCGTTGCCGTGTCGTGTGTGCCCCAATGCTTCTCCCAAGCGGCATTCGCCGATTCAAGCGTGTTCCATTCGGTAAACGTGGAACTCTGCCCATAACCGCTGCGGTGTTCGTTGATGACGATACCCCAGCGTCCGTCTGGCGGATCCTTGATCTCGAGCACTTCGATGTATCCGCCGTTGCCGGGGTGACCGCCGCCCGCATACTGATGCTGTGTAATCGTGAAGCGTGTGTATTGGCCGTATCCACCATGGCCGACATTTACCACACGCTTCGTTGTCGGCACGTCGATCGTACGGATAGTCTTCAAGAATTCCCGCACTTCATCTGCACCGCCGGAGCGGCACGAGAATTCAACCAATTGACCGATACCCGTCCTGCCTTCGCCGTGTTGATATGAGGTGAATTCGCTCATCGTGAACTCCTTTCCCGTGAAGTGATTATTCGGATATACCAAACTGCTTTCCGTGAGAAACCGTACTCCACTTCTGAGGTGTAGTCCAGCGCTAAAAAATTGTGGGCATGGGGAGACTCGAACTCCCAACCCTTACGGGATACGCTTCTGAGACGTACGCGTATACCAATTCCGCCACATGCCCGTGCCCCGAGCAGGAATCGGACCTACATCAGCGGCTTAGAAGTCCGCGGTTCTATCCATTGAACTATCGGGGCGAAGTGAGGAAGAAAGAATTCATCCCCCTATTACCCTAACGCATTTGCACGTTACTACCAAGCGAGAGAGTAGAAAGGAAAATTCATATTTTTCTTTTGCGAACGAGCGCTGGTAGCAAGCTTTGTCCGCAAAGCTTATTGCGACGGGTCGGCGTAGCGATAGACGCCGGATATATACTTCGCCTCTTCGGCGGCGCGATTTGCAAAGACTTTTCGAACTGCCTCGAGCGCCACAGGGTCGAAGATCGGCGCGACCTTCGGCGCCGATGAGCCGATCGCGCGCCCACTCGCGACCGTGTCGAAGGCCCATACGTTCCACACAATGATGCCGGCAAGCGCGATGCTCGAGATGGTTACCAGTATCAACCAGTCGCGCACAGCGTCTTGGTGCGCGCGTGCGCGCGTGCGCTTCAAGGATGCGATGAGGTCGGTGAACATAGTCATGGTGTGCTTGGGGCCGTGCTTTCAGCAACTGAGCCGACCGAGATCTTCAAGTCAGCGTGCCAGACATCCTTTATATCTTTCCCAATCGAGAGCGACGAGATCGTGATGTCATAGGGTGCATACTCGATCGCACCGACTGTGCGCATAATAGCGTCAAATGCACCGTCAACCGAGAGCGCAAACTCAAGCGCAGGCCGTGCTGACGTATCATTCGTCGATACTGAGAGCACGTTGATGGTCGCGCCGAGCAGATTCCCGCGCATCTCGAGCTTGTCGATAAAGGCAACCACGCCTGTTTCAGGGACAAAATACGCCTGCACGACAGCCTCGTCTCCCGCCATCTCAACAAAGGCAGCCCGCGTTGTCGCGAGACGCTTCATCGTCGCCGTTTTCGCATCGATCTGGCTCTGAAGCGCTGTCACCGAAGTGCTTTTAGCCGACACGGCCGCATACCAGACGCCGTACGTGGCGAACAAGGCGACACAGATGATGAGCGTAAAGGTGAGATGAAAGAAAGGAGGCTTCATGGTGCAAGCGTTATGGTGATGGTGAACGTGATATCGCTATCTTTTGCATACGCAGAAACCGGCAGGTCTGCCGAGCGCGCAAGCGGCGAACGTTGAAGCGCGAGTTGGTAGGTGCGCAGAGTGTCACGCGTCCGGGCGACGCCGGAGACGGCGAGCGTGCTCGGCGCACTGAGTGCTCTAGGCGTATAGGCAAGGCTGGAGAGCGAGATGCCCGGACGCGCGACCGCGAGGACCGAACGGATAATTCCACTTGCCGAAGGAGCCTCGGCGAGTGCGGTAAGCGTTGCGGCATTCTGCGAGAGCGTCGTGAGACGTGTCGAGAGCGACGCTTCGTCGGATGAAGAGAACGTCGCCTCAATAGTCGCCAGACGCTCCGTCTTCGCACGCGAACTCTCTCTGAGAAATACGTAGGTCGGAATGAGAAGCACGATAGCCACAAGCACAAGCACCGCAACAAACACCGAAGCGACGACGCTAAGACGCACCAGATAGTCGCGCGAGAGCGCAGCGCGGCGCTCAGACGGAAGCAGATTGGTCAGGTCGTCGGTCATAAGAATGAATAGCGTCCGACGTCGTCGCGAAGCGCGAGTCCGATCGCGGTGGCATACGCGAGCGACTCAGTGTAATCGAGGGTCGGGATCCACGTATCGCGAGAGGCCAGATTGGTGAACACGTCGCCGGCCGAGACCGGGATGCGGAGCGACCCCTCGAGATATTCAGGGAGGCCGCGAATCGAAGCGTTGCCGCCGGCGAGGATGACGTGCGAGACGGGAGCGTGTCCGGCAATCGCCGCCTTCTCCTGCCAATAGTCGAGCCGGCGGGATATCTCGTCGCGAATCGCAGAGACCGTCGAGAGCATCGCGGCGAGATAATCTTCATTTCCAGGCGCCGGTACGATGCCGCGCTCTGCCTTCACCTTGCGCGCATCAGCTTCGGTCACGCCAAAATGCTTCTGCACGGCGAGTGTGAGCGCATGACCGCCGATGCCGATTGTCGTCGCGAAGCGCGGAATGCGGTTGGTCACGATGGTCATCTTGGTCGTTGTCTTGCCGACATCAATAATGAGCGTCGTCGAGGTATCTCCCGCCGGCAGGAGCGCGCGCGCCATCGCAAACGGCTCGCCCTCAAGTGCGCGGACGACGATGCCGGCCGCATCAAATACCGCGAGCGTATCATCGACAACGCGACGGGCGAATCCGACACCAGCGATAAGCGTGTCGCCCTGCTTCCCTCCTCCGACGCCGACGATGTCGAATGCGGTCTCGGGCGGCGGGAGCGGTACGAGCTCATCAAGACGCTGTTCGATTGCGATACGCCACTCCGACCTTCGCGTGCCCTGCGCCGAAGTTTCAAAAAGGTATGACTTCGATTCAGGCAACGATACATTGGCCGACGAGATGCCGGCTGCCTTCACCGCCGTAGCGAGGGCGCCGGTGATTGCCGAACGGTCGATTATCTCGCCGTCGGTGTATACACCCAAAGGCAATCGCACCTGAGCATAGCCTCCGAGCACGAGTCCATGATCGCTCTCGACGAGGCGCACGACCTTCACGCCGCTCGTCGAGATGTCGATACCGGAAAGCGATGCTGCGATATACCGAGGCGGCGCGAAGGCGGCGCGAAGGCGTTCACCGAATACAGAAGACATGATTGCAGTATAACCCTACTCCGCCAAGGCTTCGCAGGGCACGCGCGGTGATATGTGTATTTGCCGATGACTAATGCGCGCCGGTGCCGGGAGGCACTGCTCGGTCGGGCTTGAGAAAGGCGAACGTGTCGTCAGAGCCGACGGCGAAGAGCATGCCGTTTGATTCGAGACCGCGTATCGTGCGTGGAGCCAGATTGGTGACAAAGGCGAGCTGTCGATTCACCAGCGATTCAGGCTCGCTCACATAGGCGGCAATGCCTGAGACAATCTGGCGCGGGCCCCCTTCTTCACCAAAATCAACCATGAGCCGCAGGAGCTTATCGGTCTCGGGTACACGCTCGGCGCTTCGCACGGTGCCGACACTCACCTCTATCTTGCTGAATTCGTCTATTGAAATACGTTCTTTATTCATGGTCGGCACGTGAGAGATAACTGGTAAGGATGAGGGCGGCAGCCGAAGCGTCGACTGGCGCATGCGACTTCTGCGCGCGAGACTTTCTCTGTTTTCCGCCATAGGCGGATCCGCCTCCGGCGGGTTCCGGCATCCGGCGCGCAAGGACACTCGTAAATACCTCTGACTCGAAGAAGACTGGCGCTCCCGAACGAGCGGTGAGTTCTTCACTAAACGCACGGGCACTCTCTGCGATCGGATTCTCGCCGCCCGCAAGCGTGCGCGATTCGCCGATGACTACTGCACCGATGTTCTCCTTTGCAATAAGCGCGCAGAGCTCGTCGACGAGTCGCGGCGTGTTCTTGATGATAGCGTGCGGAAAGCCCATCGTCCCCGCCTCATCAGAGAGCGCGAGGCCGATTTTCGAGCTGCCGTAATCCACGCCGAGATATCGCATGGCCCCAGTGTGTGGTATAATCCGCTCATATGCAATACTTCTTCGCACAATTCAATCCGCCTGTAGCACCGGAGTTCCTGCTTTTTCTCGCCCCATTCATCGTTATCATCGCCATCTGGTCCATCACTCTTAAGGGCTTTGCGCTCTGGCACGCCGCACACGGCGATCAAAAGTGGTGGTTCATCGCTCTGCTCATCATTAACACCATCGGCATCCTCGAGATCATCTATCTCATCTGGTACCGCCCCACTTCCTCTTCTGCTGCGCCTGTGCAATCATCATCAACGCAGGCGTAGTTAGAGAAGGGATGGTTGGCTGAGAGGTCGAAAGCGGTTGACTTGAAATCAACTGTACCCGAAAGGGTACCGCAGGTTCGAATCCTGCACCATCCGCCGAGATTTTTAACGAGCGGAGCGACTATAAAAATCCAAGTGGGGTTGCGTCCTCACAAGCCCCCGCCGAGATTTTTAAGGAATCGTGGTGCTATACTTTTCTCATGTCTTCGCAGAACGCACTTGCACAGTGGGAAGGGAGAGAATACGACCATAACCCCAAGAGCGGCGATTGGTATTGGGCGCTCGGTATCATCGCGGTCGCCGGCACGGTCGCGGCGATACTCTTCAGTAATTATCTCTTGGCGACGCTCATCGTCGTCGGTACTATCGCACTCGCGCTCCATGCCGCTAAGGAGCCCCCGCTCCACCGCTTCGCGCTTGTCGAAAAAGGCATCATGATCGGCGAGGAGCTGCACCCGTTCGAGAAGATGATCTCCTTCTCGGTGCTTGAAGATGTTCAGGGCACCTTGCCGCCGATGATTTCTATCAAGACCGAGAGCTGGTTCTCGCCGCACCTCATCATTCCGCTTGCGGGAGTGAATCCCGATGCGGTCTACGCCTACTTTCTCCAGCATGTCGACGAGGGCGAACACACTCACTCCTTCACCGACTTAGTGGCGGCGTGGCTCGGATTCTGATATAAATCGACTACGGCCACCACGCCACAAGTCGCTCTCGTATGTAGGCATACGAGAGCTCGTTCGGAGAGTTTGCCTACACGAGGACGTGCAGTCACACTTCCTCACTTCGCTCTCGTCGTTCAATGGATAGGACATCAGCTTGCGGAGCTGACGATGACAGTTCGATTCTGTCCGAGAGCACAAAAACTGTTTTAGAGTTAGGATTGAAATGTTCGCTCTCGTCGTTCAATGGATAGGACACCTCCCTCCGAAGGAGGAGATACAGGTTCGATTCCTGTTGAGAGCACAAACGAAAAGCCGCGCACCCTAAAGGGTGCGCGGCTTTTCGTTTGCTTAGGCCTTCGCGCGCTTGATGGCGGCGGCGAGGCGAGCTTTCTTGCGGTCGGCGGTGTTGCCCTTGATGACACCGCGCTTCTTCGCCTTGTCGATCGCCTTGTAGGCGGCCGGGAGGAGCTTCTCGGCACCGGACACATCCTTGGCGGCGAGCGCCTTGGTGAGGAGCTTCGTCGTATCGCGGAGCGCGTCCTTGCGGCGCAGGTTGAAGACGTGCTTCCTTGCGGAGGCGCGTATCGCTTTCTTTGCAGAACTGGTGATAGCCATATGTGCTCTATATATACGCTATCTCCCGCGAACTGGCAAATGGTAGTACGATAGAGCCATGATCCGACACATTCGCGGGCGAGTGCTCTCAGTCGGCCCTACGAGCGCCGTCATAGAAGTCGCGGGCTTCGGTGTCGAGGTGCGCATGAGCGCACCACAGACCCTTTCTGTCGACACTGAAGCGAGCCTCGCCACGCACCTTGCGGTTAAACAGGACGGCATGGAGCTCTACGGCTTTGCCGACAGCTCTGATCGCGACTTCTTCGAACTCATCCTTACCGTCTCGGGCGTCGGGCCGAAGACCGCGCTCTCGGTCTTGCGCCGAAGCGCGCGCGAAGCGCTTGAGGGAGCCATCGGCACGCGCGATCTGAATTATCTCACCAAGATCGTGGGCCTCGGCAAGAAGAGCGCCGAGAAGATGCTGGTCGAGCTTGCCGACAAGGTGGGACCCCGCGCCCATGACAACGCCGACGGCGAAGTGTTCGACACGCTTGTCGCCCTTGGCTACACCGAACGCGAGGCGCGCACCGCGCTTCAGGCGATTCCCGAGGGCATCGCTGGAAAGGACGCCCGGCTTAAGGCGGCGCTCTCTGCTCACGCATGAGACACGTGCGACGAACGCTCCTCGCTCCCTATCACTACGCACTCGCAGTGCTCGCGGCGTTCCGATACGACTTTCCTGCGAAGAAGCTCACCGTCATCGGCGTGACCGGCACCAAGGGCAAATCATCCGTCGCAGAGATGCTCTATGCGATACTCACGGCCGCCGGGCACCCAACAGCGCTCGCTGGCACGATCCGTTTCGTCATCGGCACAGAGTCTCGGCCGAACCTCTTCAAAATGACCCTGCCCGGCCGCGGATTTATCCAGAAATTCCTCGCCGAAGCGCTCACAAAGCGGTGCACGCATGTGGTCGTCGAGATTACGAGTGAGGCGGCGCTCCAATATCGACACTGGGGTCTCGCGCTCGACGCGCTCATCTTCACGAATCTTCAGAAGGAACACGTAGAGTCGCACGGATCGATGGACAACTATTTCAACGCGAAGTTCGCCATCGCCCGTGCGCTCCAACGTTCGCCGAAGCGCCCGCGCAGCATTATCGCGAATAGCGATGACGCTTACGGCGGGAAGTTTCTTTCGCTTCCGGTCGAGAAGCGCGCGCCCTTCTCGCTCACCGACGCGACTGGCGTGCAGACGAGCGAGCAGGGTGTCTCATTTTCGTACAAGAATATTCCCTTCACACTCTCACTCCCGGGGACGTTCACTATCTTAAATGCGCTTGCTGCGATAAAGGCCGCTGAATCGCTTGGCGTGCCGCTTACCACGTGCGCGAAGGCTCTGCGCGAGCTCTCGCACATCAGCGGCCGCGTCGAGCGCATCGAAGCCGGACAAGACTTCATCGCCGTCGTGGACTACGCGCACACACCTGACTCGCTTACAGCCTTATACAGCGCGTTCCCTCATCAAAGAAAAATATGTGTGCTCGGCAACACCGGCGGCGGACGCGATACCTGGAAGCGACCGGAGATGGGCCGCATCGCCGATGAGTCGTGTGAAAAAGTCATTCTCACCAATGAAGATCCGTATGATGAAGACCCTCGCGCGATTGTAGATGCGATGGCGGAGGGCATGAAACGACAACCGCACATCATCATGAACCGGCGGGAAGCGATACGTGCCGCACTCCGCGCCGCGCGCGCGGGCGATGCGGTGCTGATTTCCGGCAAGGGCACCGACCCATATATCATGGAGGCGCACGGGACAAAGACGCCCTGGAGCGATGCTCGTGTTGTCCGCGAAGAGCTCGAGCACCTTTTGAAAGAAGTTTGATACAATTCCCCCAATGGGTGATATGCATGACGCGTGGTTCTTCATAGGCGTATTCGTCTTCATCTTCCTTATCTGGATCGCAACCGGAGGTCCGCTCCATCCGATTGCCTTTACCGGTCCGGCCCTCTCTCAGCCGCAAGAGCTCGGCGGCGGGACCTATCTCTCACTCCCGCGAGCGCCATTTAGCATCGGGAACACAAACGCTTCGCTTCCCGGCTCCTCCGGTGGCAGCGTCTCAGCGGGCACGGTTAATAATCCCGTCCCCGCCTTTACCGGCGGAACGCTCTTCGGCACACCTTCGCCCTATCGCGGTCTCGTTCAGCTGAATCACTATGTCTCGGGCGCCGGCTCCGGAGACCCGAGAAATGAATACGTCGAGATACGCGTTGCAGGGGATGCGCGCATGCCCGTCGACCTCTCCGGGTGGATGCTCGTGAGTGAAGTGAGCGGCAGTGCCGCCTCGGTACCGAAAGGGACCGAGGTACCCACGAGCGGTATCGTGAACGCATCGGAGCCGATTATTCTCTCTCCGGGAGATCGAGCGATTGTCGTTTCCGGGCGATCGCCTATCGGAGCCTCATTTCGCGAGAATAAGTGCATCGGCTATTTCAACACCTTTCAGAGTTTCTATCCGAGCCTGCCGCAGAATTGCCCAACGCCCTCCGACGAGCTCTCCTCTTTCTACGGCGCCGGCTACGCTCGTGATACCGCCTGTATCGACTCGGTGAGCAAGCTCTCGCGCTGCCAGGTCATGCTCACGCCTCCGGCCGGCGCCTCGGGCGCCTGTCAGAGCTTCATGGTGAAGTACCTCAATTACAACGGCTGCGTAGACGCGCACCGAGGCGATGCCGACTTCACGGGCTCGACATGGCGCATCTATCTTGGCCGCACCAATTCAATGTGGCGCACCACGCGCGAGTTCGTGAAATTGCTCGACGTGAACGGTAAGACGGTGGATGCGTTTTCGTATTAATTGTGCGCCCGGCAGGGAACGATCCTGCGACCTTCTCCTTAAAAGGGAGCTGCTCTACCAGCTGAGCTACGGGCGCGGTAATTACAAACTAGCACAAGAATGCTACTGCACAATAGAAAAAATCGGCCGCGAGAGGCGGCCGATCTGAGGTGCTGCGTTATCCGTCGACTTCGTAGAGACTACGGATCTTCCATTTCACTTCTCTCGCGCGGTTTTCGACTGCCTCGAGAGCCCATCCGAGGATAAGCATCCCCGCCATACACACGAAACAGAGAACAAGCGGGAGCGCTCCGTACACCTCCATGGGGGTCATACTAGCCGGCCTCAGAGACCTGAGTACCCCAAGGACAAGCAGACCGACGAGGACTGCGCCACTCGCGATGAAGAATCTGCGCCTTCTCTTTTTCACTTCAGGCAAAATGGCTTCGAGTTGTTCTGTCAGCTGCCGTTCCTCAAGCGCTATAGCGTCCATGCTTCACCTCCTTTCTATCGCCCGAAACACTCGGGCTCCTTCATTAAGAATAGTACATCTGCACGACCGCAATATCGTTTTGCACCTCCACACCACTAAACCGAAAGTGCGAAATGTTCGAGAGACAACGACAGGTCGAGACCGCCGCGGCGGGAATTTTGTAAAAGCTCGATAAGGGCGAGCGAGAGCGCTCGCGATTCTGCTGGCGACCACACACGACTACCCTTCTCCATCAGGTCGCGCGCTTTCCAGTGCAAGAGGCCGTGAAGCATCTCGGGCGCGTCGCCGGCGCGGAGCGCGCGATTCACCTCCAGCCAGAGCTTCTCGCGACTGCGTGCAGAAAGCGCGTTCACCAGACCACTGTTAAAGCCTCGCGCCTCGATCGAGGCAGCCCGCTTGTCGAATGTATATTCTTTTGTCGCCTTGGCGACGAGCTTCTTCGCCTTTGCCGCTGCGAGCTTGGGCGCGAGGATAACGATGGCGTTGTCAGAGGCGACAAGCGCATCAAGATGTTCTTCGAGAATGCTCCCTGCATTCTCTTGTGTATCGCTCTCCTCGTCTGTGCTTGCCGCGCGCGCGGCAGGAAACGGGTCGTCAATGAGCACCAGGAGGCGCGAGACGAAGAGTCCGCCCGAGAGCGCAGCGTCCTCGAGCGCCGCACTCGAGAGCTCCTCGCGCGTAAGCCGAACATAGGCGAGATTCGGCTCCTTCTTTCTCGCTGCTGCCACCCACTCAAACGCCTTCGCGCGCACTCTTTCAACATCTGTGCCGTGAAAGAGATAAATCATGTCGTGTGCATCGAACCCCAATCGGCTCCCGACTTCATCGTCGCGATGAGCGGCACACCACGCGATTCTTTTGTCGATATGACCGACTCCATGATGTCTTTTATCTTTGCACTCAAAGCACCGATGCGCGAATCGCGTATCTCATATACAAGTTCGTCGTGCACCTGGAGCAGGAGATAGGCATCGCCCCGCGCCTTCTCCTGCTCCAGCATTTTATCTATCCGCACCATCGCGAGCTTGATGATGTCTGCCGAGGTTCCCTGCAGGGGCGCATTGATCGCCATGCGCTCGGCCTGCGCGCGCACATACGGCAGAGACGACTTCATCTCGGGGAACTGGCGGCGGCGACCGAGAAGCGTTTCGGTGTAGCCGTATTTGCGCGCGAAGCCCTTTGTACTCTCGAGATATTCTGAAAGTGTCTTGAACGTACTGAAATAGTCCTCGAGATACTGATGCGCCTCGGCCGTCGTCGAGCCAAGCTGGGCGCGGAGCGCGTTCACGCCCATGCCGTAGAGGATGCCGAAGTTGATCACCTTTGCTCGCCGCCGCATCTCGAGATCAACCGCCTCGGGCGCCACATGAAAGACTTGTGCGGCAACTTCTGTATGCACATCGCGGCCGCTCGTGAAGATATTGCAGAGCTTCTCGTCGCCCGAGAGGATGGCGGCGAGCCGCAGTTCTATCTGCGAATAGTCGAGCGCCAACAGCGTGAAGCCCGGAGGCGCGACGAAGGCATGGCGGATCATCTGCCCCCGCTTAGAGTGGAGCGGAATATTCTGCAAGTTCGGATCTTGGCTCGCCATGCGGCCGGTCGTGGTGCCGGTCTGGATAAACCGCGCGTGCAAGCGGTTCTCGCCGTCGAGCAGGGGCGGCAGATTGTCGATATAGGTGGAGAGGAGTTTCTTCAGCTCGCGATACTCGAGAATATCGCTCACGATTGCGTGCTCGCCGCGTATCTTCTCGAGCTCACTTTCGCGCGTCGAGCGCTGGCCGCCCGCTGTCTTCTTCTGTTTTTCGGGGACGATGTGGAGTTCGTCGAAGAGCACTACGCCCAGCTGCTGCGGCGAGTTCACATTAAACTCATGCCCCGCCGCTTGGTAGATGCTTTTCTCGATCTTTTCAAGTTCGCTGCGATAGGTCGTCGCGAGCTTCTTCAGCATGTTCGGGTCGACAAGCACCCCGCGCGTTTCCATTCGCGCGATGACCGGAATAAGCGGCTTCTCAATCTCCTCGTACACCTTGCGCACCTTCCCGAGCTCTGCAAGTTGCTTTTCGAGTTCGGCATAGGCCGCATCAAACTTTCGCTCCTTGGTGAAGGCGAGGATGTCATCAAGCGAGGGGTTCGTAAATTCGGATGAGATAAGCCAGAGCATCGCACTCGCCTCTTCGAGACGTCCCGGCGCGATTGGTGAAGACTCTGGCGCAGCGCCCTCTCGATCATCATCCGTTGTATGCGGATCCAGAGGTTCATCACATCGCGCCGGGACGTCGAACATTTTGCGTATCCGCTCCTTTAACGTCCTGAAGCCGAACTCGTCGCACATGGCGAACAGCTTTTGTGCATCGATGTTCTCGCGCCACACCTGTTCCGGTAGCGTGAAGGCGATTGGTGCGTCGAGCCGAATCGTGGCGAGCGACTTCGAGAAACGCGCGTCCTCTTCGTGCTCCCGCAAGAGGCCGATCATGCGTGCTTTGATACCCTTTTTGAGAAATACCTCGTCGCCCTTTTTCAGTGCGGCGTATATTTTCTCGATAGAACCGAAACCGGTGATGAGCTCAGTCGCTGTCTTCTCACCGATGCCTGGGACGCCCTTGATATTGTCAGAAGGGTCGCCGCGCAGGCCTTTAAAATCGGGAATGAGCGCGGGGAGAAAGCCGAACCGCTCCACCACCGCCTTCTCGTCATAGAGAATCGTATCGTTGATGCCCTTCTTCAGCGTGTACACCTGCACGCGCTTGTCGTCGACGAGCTGGAGCGTATCCATGTCACCCGAGGCGATGATAACGTCGACGTCTTTTTCTCCTATGAGCTCGTGCGCGATAGTGCCGAGCAAGTCGTCAGCCTCGAACCCTTCGCGCTCGTAGAGCGGAATGGAGAATGCCTCAAAGACCTTCCTTGAGGAGGTGAGTTGGAGCGCGAGTGCGTCATCCAGCTTCACGCGCGTGCCCTTATACCCCTCATAGGCCTCGTGGCGGATGGTCGGCTTCGGCAGGTCGTAGCAAGCGGCGATATAATCCGGTTTCAAGTCAGTAATAATCTTAAGCAGCATCGCGACGAGGCCGTAGAGCGCGCCTGTCGGTGCGCCGGTCGGGCCGGTAAAGTCCGGAAGCGCGTGGTACGCGCGATGAATGATCGCGTGCGTATCGAGGAGCACGATGCGTTTCTTCGTGCGTATTTTTTTAGCCATAGGAAATAACACGCGCGTCATCGTCTTCGACCAGAATGGAAATCTTCACCGCAGGTGCAGGGAGCGTGTCGGCCACCTTCTCGGGCCACTCGAGCATGATGAGGTTCCCCGCGTCCTGCAGAAGTTCGTCAAATCCGAGTGCGGCAAGTTCTTTCCCCGACTCGAGCCGATAGGCATCGATATGGATCAGTCGTTTAAACTTGGAAGTCGAACTTCCAAGTTTATAGATCTTTTCAAGCACGAAGGTCGGGCTGGTGAGCACCTCATCGACGCCGAGAACGCGTGCAACCGACTTCGTGAAGGCAGTCTTCCCCGCCCCGAGCTCGCCGGTAAGCGTTATGAGCGTCGCACCCTCTCCGGGAACGAGCTCTCCGACAAGACGAGTGGCCTCCTCATCGAGCTCGGCGAGCGTTCGGATAACCTTTTCCATAGACTCTAATTGTACCGCTGAAAAAGAAAGTGCGCCCGCCACAACTTCGCAGATGTTGGCGGGCGCACAAGATCAAACCTGAAGACCAGAGAGACCGCAGCTAATCAAGGATACGAAAACTCCCCCAGCCGAAATATTCCAACACTTTCTGCGTATGCTGTTTCGGCAACTGAAGATCGGCGGACACCTTATTGACGACAGTGTCTCGATTGCCCTCCGAAAGGAATGGGCCGTCGCCATTACCGAATTCGAGTGCTCTCAGTTTTTCTCGTGTCTTAACGAGCGACTGACGACAGTCCCGCGCGGGCGAATTCACCATGATGTCGAATGGCGACAACGTAAGGAGATCCCGAATGGTGATCTGTTCCCACGGAACTTGGCCTTCAAACTTCTCTTCTCTTGGCCGACTCAGGATTCTTCTAACCCCAGTCATTGCAGGAAGAGACATCCCGAGAGCTATCGCCGGACAGCATTTAAGCTTTTCTTTATTTCCACCCGCACGGTTGATGATTGCCTCGAACGCTCCGTCCATACTGAGTGCGAGCGGCGGCCAATGTTTCGGGGTTAAGCCGAGTGCAATGAGTCTTTCTGCGAACTTCCGGAATACGTGAGAAGCAGAACCGAAGCTTCCGTCAGACATGAGAGTAGGAAAGTCTCCCCACTCGGCAATAAGCTTGCCGACAGTGAGGTCTTTCTCGCGTTCATTCTGCTTCGAGCGCCATTCCTCGCGCTCGAATTCACTGCAATCGCGAGGCGGGTAGCCGCGCCAGTTCCTAAGAAAGCAAGTAGTAGTCGCCCTTCTGAGACCCAAATCAGTGATTCGTGTATCGAGTATTTTCTGAACTTTCATTTGTGCTCTCCTTTTCTAAGCTGGTTTTATTCCGAATGACAATCTAACAGAGATTATACTTAAAAATATATGTTCGTCAAGACATTTGCCGAAAAAGAAAGTGCGCCCGCCACAACTTCGCAGATGTTGGCGGGCGCACGGGTTGAGGAAAGATCGTCACCATCGCCAGAATTTCCCATCGGGACGACCGTAGTAACAGCAGGGGTACGTTGGATACAGAATCAGTGGCGGCGCAACGTACACGGGCGGCGGATAGACCGGAACCGGATACGCCGGGCCGTAATACAGCATCGGCCGTATCCGCTTGCAGATCCACTGCTGGTATTCTGCATACCAGACCCATTCGGCAGACGGGAGCGGACACGTCTCCTTCTCCTTCTTTTCTGCCTGAGGCGCGGGGGCTTTGGTGCCTGGATTCCAATCCGGTTTTGTGATCGGAATGGCGCACCCAGAGAGTAACGCCAACAGACAAAGAACAACTATTGTTTTCATTGCAGCACTCCTGGTTATAGGCTTGGTATATTATACTACCATTCAAGCCATTTTGTCAAGTCCCCGCCCAAGAACCCTTAGTATAGGTGGTAGTATATGCACATGGATTCTCATTTTGACTCTGCCGGCGCAGATGCCAAGCTCGCGCAGGTGCGCGAGCGTGAAGAAGAGGATGTTGCACGCATCCTCTCCGAGAAGTACGGCGTCGCCTATGCCGACCTCTCGATAGGAGCGATCGACGCCGATGCGCTCCGCATTATCCCCGAGGAGAAGGCGCGCGCGGCCTCTGCGGCCGCCTTCGCGAAGGTGGCCAAGGCGCTCTCGCTCGCGATTCATGACCCGAACAATCCGACACTCCCCGAGCTCGAGCGAGATCTCGCAGAGCGCGGCTACACGACGCACAAGTTCCTCGTCTCAAAGAAGAGCCTCGACAAGGCACTCGACCGGTATAAAGATCTCTCGCTCACGACTGAATCAAAGGCTGGCATCCTCACTGTCTCTTCTGAAACGCTTGCGCGACTCTCTCAAAGCGGCGCGACAAAGAGCGCTCTTGTGCAGGAACTCGATGCGGCAAATGCTCTCAAGCCGCTCGACCGGATCTCACGGCTCTTTGAAATTGTCCTTGCGAGCGCCTTCGCCCTCCACTCCTCCGACATCCACTTCGAGCCGGGAGAAGCGGCAACGCTTCTGCGACTCCGCATCGACGGTCTGCTCTCCGATGCCTACTCCTTCGACCCGACGACCTACCACCAGATCAATTCGCGCATCAAGCTGCTCTCTGGTGTGAAGCTGAACATCACCAATCAGGCGCAGGACGGGCGCTTCAGCGTGACGCGCGGCGAGAGCCAGATCGAACTGCGCGTATCGTTTATCCCCGGCAACTACGGCGAGTCTATCGTGATGCGCATTCTCGATCCGGAGTCGACGAAGGTCTCGTACACTGAGCTCGGCATCCATCCGAAGCTCCTCGAACGACTCGAGCGCGAGATTCGACGGCCAAACGGGATGCTACTTACGACCGGGCCCACTGGGAGCGGCAAGACGACGACCTTGTACTCCTTCCTTCGCGAGATTCATACGCCAGAGATAAAGATCATCACCATTGAAGATCCGGTTGAGTATCACCTCGAGGGCATCGTGCAGACGCAGGTCGCCGGCGAGCACTACACCTTCGCCGAAGGGCTCAAATCGATCGTGCGCCAAGACCCGGACATCATCATGGTCGGCGAGATCCGCGACGGTGAGACGGCCGATATCGCTATCCAGGCCGCTTTAACAGGACACTTCGTCTTCTCAACACTCCACACCAACGATGCGGCCGGCACGTTCCCCCGCCTCGCCGATCTCGGCGCCGATCCGAAGTCCTTCGGCTCGGCCGTTACTGTCTCGATGGCCCAGCGCCTTATCCGCAAACTCGATCCGGACAAGAAGAAAGAGCGTCCGCTCACGGATGCTGAGAAGGCGATGATTGCAAAAGTGTTTGAACCGCTCGTCGACAAGTCTTTGATACCAGAAAAAATTGAAACGGTATGGGAACCAGTCGTGAGCAGTGCTGACGAGACCGGCTACAAGGGCCGCGTCGGCCTCTACGAAGCGATATTTATGGACGACGAGCTCGCGCACTTCCTGCGCGATAACCCGCCGGAGAATGAGATTGCAAAATTAACGGCGAAACAAGGCTACCTCACCCTCGCCCAAGACGGCATCCTCAAAGCCCTCTCGGGTATTACTTCCCTCTCTGAAGTCGCCGCCACCGTCGACCTCCCCCGTTAAAAAAGAAATCGCCCGACAGAATCAGCGGGTGATTCCTGTCGGGCGCTTCCTCTCTTCCCGCTCATAGTCCTCAAGGCAAAACCCGCAATAAATCGCGGGGTGGACGAGACACCTGAGGAGTATCCCAGCGCCAACACCGAAATGTCGGACCAGAAAGTCCTTGGGGAAACGCCCGAAGCCGTCAAGCCTTGCCTAGAGGAGTATGAACAGGAGCAAGAAACTGTGATAGAATGCTAGCATCATCCCATTTTTATGTCAAGCCTGACGAACATCAATCCGGTTGCTCCCACATCCCTTGATTCAGCGCTCCGCCCCGCCTTGTGGGACGATTATGTCGGCCAGAAGCAGGTCAAAGCAAACGTCCGCATCTCAATAGACGCCGCCAAGAAGCGCGGGAGCATGCCGGAGCATATCCTCTTCTACGGCCCGCCGGGCGTCGGCAAGACGACCCTCGCCCATCTTGTCGCTGCGACCCTCGAATCACCTTTGAAGAGCACCTCCGGCGTCGCTATCGAGCGCGCAGGCGACCTCGCAGCCATCCTCACCAACCTCGAACCGAACACGGTTCTCTTTATCGATGAAATTCACCGTCTCTCGCGCAAGATAGAAGAGCTCCTCTACCCCGCCCTTGAGTCAGGCCACCTCGACATTATCCTCGGCAAAGGGCCGTCAGCGCGCACAGTGGAGCTCGCCCTCCCGCCCTTCACCCTCGTCGGTGCAACGACGCGCGTCGCTGAGCTCTCCGGCCCCTTGCGCTCGCGCTTCGGCGGCGGCATGTATCAGCTCGACTTCTACAGCGATGACGACCTGCGCGATATCATCCACCGCTCCGCTCACCTGCTCGGCCTCGATGCGCCGCAAGAAGTCATCGAGCGCATCGCGGCGCGGAGCCGCGCGACTCCGCGCGTCGCGAACGCACTTTTGAAGCGGGTACGAGACTTCTCCGAGGTGCACGAGCGCCCGCTCTCGGCTGAACTCTGCGACGAGGCATGCGAGCTCTTCGGGATCGACCTGCACGGCCTCACCAAAGATGATCGCCGCTATCTCGAGACACTTCTGAAGAGCTTCCGCGGCGGACCAGCAGGCGTACAGGCGCTCGCCGCCGCCCTCCACGAAGACGTGGATACCGTTGAGCACGTCTACGAGCCGTATCTTCTGCGCCTCGGATTTATCGAGCGCGGGAGCCGCGGACGCATCCTGACCCAGAGCGGTCGTGCGTATTTGAGCGTAGAAAAACCTTCTTTGTTCTAAAAAAGCGAGTGGCTTGTGAAAATTGGTAGTTAGACTTGGCCTAGCGGCCCGGAGCGCGACCAATTTTTACAAGTTGCGAGCTTTTTTGCTATCATCAAGACAATGTCCGGGCACAGCAAATGGTCGCAGATAAAGCGGCAAAAGGCCGTCACCGATTCGGCGAAGAGCCGCGTCTTCTCACGCTATGCGCGCCTCATCGCACTCGAAGCGAAAAAGGCAAACGGGATCCTCTCGGCACCCGGCCTCGCAGTCGCGATTAGTCGCGCCAAGGCCGCGAATATGCCGAAAGAGAACATCGAGCGCGCTATCGCCAAGGGTTCGTCAAAGGATGCGGGCGAACTCCTGCAGGTCGTCTACGAGGCCTACGGCCCAGGCGGCGTCGCCATCCTTATCGATGCCCTCACCGACAACAAGAACCGCACGACCCAAGAGATTAAGCATCTCCTCGTACTCCAGGGCGTCGAACTCGCGAATCCCGGCGCCGCAAGTTGGGCATTTACCAAGACCGGCGCGGACTACCTCCCCAATGAACCCTTGATCGACATTGCCGGTACCGACGAAGAGAAACTCGGTGCGATACTCGAAGCGCTCGACGAACACGAGGACGTCCAGCAGGTGTTCACCAACGCGAGAGGCTATGAGGATACTGGCGATTGACCCGGGCTACGACCGCCTCGGCATCGCTGTTATCGAGGGCAATCCGTCGCGGCCGACGCTCCTCATGAGCGATTGTGTGGAGCCCAAAAAGGGATTGCGTGAAGACCGCCTCGCCGAGGTGTCACGGGCTGTCACCGACGCTGTGAGAGACTACGCGCCCGATGCACTCGCTATCGAAACGCTCTTTTTTAGCACGAACAAGAAGACAGCCATCGGCGTCGCCGAGGCGCGCGGTGCGATACTCGCCGCCGCGGGCGCGAAGCATCTGCCGATTATCGAGTGTTCGCCTGGCCAGGTGAAGCTTGCCGTGGCCGGCCACGGCGGCGCCGCGAAGGCCGACATCGCCCGTATGGTTCCCAAACTCCTCGCTCTCCCGAACAAGAAGCGGCGCGATGACGAACTCGACGCTATCGCCATCGGCATCACCGCGCTTGCCTTCGGTCTTCCACGCCGATAATCCACAGGGCCACTTGCAGGAATATTTCTTTTTGCTACATATATCCATAATGGATGACGATATTTTCGACGAAGACCTCATCGAGAACGAAGCAGAGATGCTCGAAGAAGAAGCCGAGGACGAGGAACGCGACTTTTAGGAACGCCGCCGTGATACCATACCGACATGACCTCTCGTCGGTATGTTCCGCGGCGACACACTCTAGTCGCGTCTGTTCTCGCACTCCTCGGCCTCGGCTTCATCATCGGCGGCGGCATCCTCTTTGCCGTCGCATTCACGCCAGTGCCCGACATCGGCTCGTTCGCCGCACGCCAGGTCGATCAGTCGACCAAGATTTATGACCGCACCGGCCAAGTGCTCCTCTATGACTACAATCGCGACGCAAAGCGCAATGTTATCCCGCTCTCGGCGATATCACCCAACTCGATCAATGCAACTATCGCCATAGAAGATTCGAGCTTCTATGAACACGGCGGTATTCGCCTCACCTCTATCGTCCGAGCCATTGTCGCCGACATCATCGGTGGAGGCCTTTCTCAGGGCGGTTCAACCATCACTCAGCAAGTAGTGAAGAATGAACTGCTCACGAGCAAGAAAAGCGTTGTCCGCAAGATCAATGAGTGGGTCCTCGCAATCAAGCTCGAGCAAGTCTATTCAAAAGACCAGATCCTCGAGACCTACCTGAACAATATTCCGTATGGCGGCATGCTCTACGGCGTCGAAGCAGCCGCTGAGGCCTATTTCGGCAAGCCCGCAAAAGACCTCTCGCTCCCGCAGGCAGCCTATCTCGCCGCAATGATCCAGGCTCCCTCCTATTATTCGCCGTACGGCACCCACAAAGCAGAGCTCGATGCCCGCAAAAATACCGTCCTTGATCGCATGCATGTACTCGGCTTTATCGACGACGCAGTCTATGCTGCCGCTAAAACAGAATTAGTTTCCTTCGCCCCCACCGGGCAGAATGCGATTATTGCTCCTCACTTCGTCTTCTATATCCTTAACCAGCTCGAGACAGCGTATGGACCGCAAGCGCTTATGTCGGGACTGAAGGTGACGACGACGCTCGACGCTGACCTGGAGGTGCAGGCCGAATCGATTGTGAACAAATATGCGCTCGAGAATGAAAAGAAGTTTAAGGCGTCAAATGCTTCTTTGGTTGCTATCGACCCTGCAACCGGACAGATTCTCGCAATGGTCGGCTCGCGAAGCTTCTTCGACAAATCAATCGACGGCCAGTACAACGCGACGCTCTCTTCTCGTCAGCCGGGTTCGACCATGAAGCCCTTCATCTACTCGCTCGCGCTCGAGCACGGCTACACGCGTGATACCCTCATCTTCGATGTACCGACCCAATTTTCAACCGCATGCAAGCCATATGAAGTCTTCAACAACACCTCACCGTGTTATGCGCCGTCCGACTACGACGGAAAGTTCCGCGGTCCGATGACCTTTGAAACGGCGCTCGCTCAATCTATCAACATTCCCGCCATCAAGGTGCTCTATCTTGTTGGTATTCAGAACGCAATCAATCTTGCAAAGTCATTTGGACTCACCACCCTCGGCGATCCGAGCCAATACGGTCTCACGCTTGTTCTCGGCGGTGGCGAGGTTCGCCTTCTCGACCTCACTGGCGCCTATGCCGCCTTCGCAAATGATGGTGTCTTGAATACGCCGACCGGCATCCTCGAGATCGACGACGGACAAGGGACGGTCCTTCAAAAATTCTCTCCCCAATCATCAATCGTCCTGCCGGCGGGCATCGCGCGCGATATGTCCGCGATGCTCTCTGATGCGCAGGCGCGCCTGCCGGAATATCCGCTCAACTCCCCGCTCTCCTTCCCGGGCTACGACGTTGCAGTAAAGACAGGTACGACCGACGATACACGTGACGCATGGGTCATCGGCTATACTCCCTCGCTTGCTGTCGGCGTATGGGCCGGCAACAATGATAATTCGAAGATGGTGAAGTCGGTCGCCGGATTCATCGCGGCACCAATGTGGCATGAAGCGATGGCGTACGGCCTTTCGAAGTATCCGAAGACCTATTTCGGCGAGCCGAACCCCATCTACGCTTCAGTCCCGCCGATGCTGCAGGGGAATTGGATTGTTCCGGACGCACAAGGAGCTATTGTGCCCCACAGTCTTCTCTACTGGACGGATAAAAATAATCCTCAAGGACCTCCTCCCGCAAATCCCTCAAGAGACCCTCAATTCTCGTATTGGGAATATGGCGTCTCGTCGTGGTATGCCTCACATCCTGAATTATTCATGGGCGGCGTGCAGCTCCCCGTTCCTCTCTCATATCAGTCCTATCAACCAGAAGAAGTGGTGCTCCCTCAATAATCTTACTGATTCATCGGAGAAACGAGATAGAGCAGTGATGTGTCGCCAACGCCTTTGATAATAAGAGGACGACCAATACCAGCAGCCGTGAGTGAGAGGCTTTCAGCGCTCGTAAGAGCAAGGGCGGCTGAGAGGTACCGATGATTGAAAGAGAGATCGAGAGCGCTTCCTGATACGTGCGCTCCGAGTGTCTCAGATGCTTCTCCTATGTCGGCATTCCGTGCAAAGAATGAAATTGAATTTTTCTTCGGATCAAAACTAATCCGCACTTTCTGAAATGTATCTGAGAAGATTGTCGTCCTTTTGAGGGCGTTTTCAAAATCCTTTCTCAGAACAACTGCTTCGACGATCGATTCTTTTGGAATAATTTGTCGGTAGTCAGGATAGACGGCATTTGTGAGTCGAGAGACCAGCATGCCGGAGGTACTGACAAAAGCACATTGATGTTCATCAAACGACATAATAATATCATCGTCTGGTAATGCTTGTGCAATATCAAGTGCATTCTTTGCCGGAATAAGGAATTTACCTTGAGTCCCTTTATTAGAGAGAGGGACCTTCTTTTCTGCAAGGCGAAATGAATCAGTTGCAACCGCGGTGAGTATGCCGCCTTCTATAGAGAGGTAGATACTTGCGAGTTCCGGACGGACAGTTGAAGAAGAAGCACATGAGGCAATGGAAGTGAATAGATTTTTTAAAAGTACCCCCGGGAGCACGATACGGTTTTTAGGATTCTCAGGAAATGGAATTGAAGGAAAATCGTCGTACGGGACGGTTTTAATCGAGCTTTTTCCGGTACCGCTTGTGAGCGATATAATATCACCAGTATGTTCAAGGGTTATAATCCCCTCTTCAGTAAGAGAACTCGCAATATGCTGAAGAAGTGTAGCCGGCAGCGCAACGACACCCTGAGTTGCACACTCTCCTTCTATTTTCAGATCAATACCCGTCTCAAGATTTGTTGCACGCATTTTAATCCCCTCGTCACCAGCAATAATCAATACTGAAGCAAGAGCAGGGAGTGTCGTACTCTTTCTTTCAGCGAATCTTGATACGATATGCACTGCTTCTCCGAATTTCTTTTTTTCAATTGAAATATGCATACGATACCTATTAAGGGTGTTGATAATGGGATAACTCTATAAAACCAAACAACAAGGCCGTATTATGTATTTCTTTTTTTAACCAACCTGTTGATAGTGATATGGTAATCGTCATACAAGAAGCGTACGGATATTTTGAATCTCTTTTGCTAAGTCACTATCCACACCTATTTCGCGCTTTATCTTCTCACAGGAGTGGATAACCGTCGTATGATCGCGACCACCGAGTTTTGTCCCGATAGTCGGATACGAGATACTGAAATCTTCTCGAAGGATATACATAATGACTTGTCGCGGGCGCACCACCTCCCTTCTCCGTGTCTTCTCATAGATACTCTCTTCGTCGATACCATAAAATTCAGCCACTTTATCCACCACATTCTTTACCGAGATATTTTTCTGCGGGCGCGTGAAGGAACGAAGTGATTGGCGGACTTCAGCGATATCAGGAGCTGAACCTTTTACTTGGGCATGACAGATAATACTGTTCACCATACCCTCCAATTCACGTATTGAACCGCTCATTGAGGTGGCGAGATACTCAATAACCTCATCTGAGAGCATAATACCGTGCATCGCCGCCTTTTTTTGAACAATAGCCATACGGGATTCTGAGTCAGGCTCGCCGATATCGATCGTCATACCACTCGCCAAACGACCCTTTAAACGCTCGGCAATATCGGGTATTGCGAGCGGTGCGCGGTCAGAGGAGAAGATGATCTGCTTGTTGGTATCATGGAGGGCGTTGAAGAGATGAAAGAGTTCTTCCTCACTTCGTTCTTTCTTCGAGAGGAATTGAATATCATCCATGATGAGGAGATCATAGTGGCGATATTTATCCTTGAAGCGGTTCGCAGTGCCCGCTTGGACTGAGTCGGTGTAATCAACAACGAATTTTTCTGATGTGAGATAAAACACTTTCTGCGACGGATGATTCTTCTTGTACTGATTGCCGATTGCTTGGATAAGGTGTGTTTTGCCTCTCCCAGTGTCGCCGTACACAAAGAGAGGGTTGTAGGTGATGCCGGGTCGCGCGAGAACGGCCTGTGCGGCTGAGTAGGCGAGATTGTTGAATGAACCGATGACGAACGTGTCGAACGTGTAGCGAGGGTTTAGATTGTCGCTCTTGTTGATATAGAATTCGTCGAGCGGGAGCTCGAGAGCGCCGCGCACAACCTTGTTCTCTTTCGGCGGCTTGCGGTGCTCATCTTTCACAATAAGGTACTCGATATTGCGGAACTCATACGATATCTCTCTGACGATCTTTAGGAGGAGCGAGTGGAACTTCTTCAAGTACCAGTCTTTGAAGAATTGGCTTGGCACGCCAACATAGAGGACGCCGTCTTCGCCGACCTTCACGATGAAACTATTACGGAACCAGGTATTGAAATTAGCGGGAGAAATCGAGAGCTCGACCTGTGTCAAGACGTATTCCCAGAGCTCTCGAGGATTTCCTTTATCCATAGTGTTCGGAGTATACCGCTCCGCAAGAAAGAAGACACTCTGGTTTTTCGGGGAGAACCTGTTAGTATTGTGTGCACAACCTAATTTTCTATTTGTATGGGAAAAATGACCTATCAACCGAAGAAACGTAAGCGCGCGAAGACCCACGGATTCCTCACGCGCAGTAAGACTGCCTCAGGCCGTAAGATCGTCCAGGCTCGCCGCCGCGCTGGCCGCAAGAGTTTAACCGCATAAACGCTCGTGTTTTCACGCCGCGACCGGCTCCCGCGTGCGCAGTTCCCCTCTGTGCTTAAGACAGGGCGACGGCTCTCATCGCCCCATTTTCTAGCGGTCATTTCGCCGGAAGGCCGGGGATATGCCGTCGTCATCCCCAAGAAAGTCGCCCGTCTCTCGGTTACCCGCCATAAGATAAAGCGTCGCGTACTCGCTGCTCTCCGGACTATGACCCTGCCCCCTTCCCTCGTCTTATTTCCTAAATCATCGGTGAGTAGTGTAAGCTACAAAGACATTCAAATAGAGATAAAGAACCTTCTTTCGTGATATCAACCATTTTCCACGCGGCTTTCTATAATCCGATCTACAACGGGCTTGTGGCGCTTATCGCCTTTGTGCCGGGCGGAGATGTCGGTGTTGCGGTTATCCTGCTCACTATCATCATTCGGCTCGTTCTGCTCCCCTTCTCGCTCTCGGCCGCTCGCACCCAGCGCACGATGAAGATCATCGAACCGAAGATTAAAGAATTGAAGGAGAAACATAAGGGAGACAAGGAGAAAGAGGCGCTCGAAACGCTCGCGCTCTATCGCGAGGCGCAGGTGAACCCCTTTGCGAGTATTCTCACCGCCTTTATTCAGATCCCGGTGCTTCTCGCGCTCTACTGGGTCTTTATGTATGAGCCGTTTCTGACTCCCGACACGACGCTCCTCTACGCCTTCACACCGCTCCCAAGCGCGGCGACACTACAATTCCTCGGGTTCATCTCGGTTGCCGGCAAGAGTCTCGCCCTGGCTGTCATAGCCGGCGCGACGCAGTTCCTCCAGGCTCACCTAGCGCTCTCGGGGACGATGAAACCGTCGGACACGAAGAGTGCACAGAACGACTTCCAAAGGATTATGGGCATGCAGCTTAAATATGTCTTCCCGTTTCTTATCGGGACTATCTCCTACACGACCTCAAGCGCCATCGCGCTCTATTTCATTACTACAAATATCGCCGGGTCTGTCCAAGAACTGTATATGCAGAAGAAGCTAGCGAGTGATGTCTAGAGCGAGTACGACCAAAGACTCCCGTCGTTCTTGTTGACGAACACCAGCGTCGTATTCGACGCGTCGATCGCAAGCGCTGTCGCGTCGAGCGAATCTTTTGTCTCTTTTGTAAAATCGAGCACGAGCTGGGCGTAGCGGCCGGCGACCTGTATCTTCCAGATGCGATCAGAGAAATGCACGGCACCTTGATACCAATCGTCGGGATACGAGGCATTTGCGGGCGGATCTGCCGGGATGCCGCAATAGATGGCTGAATCATCAGAAGCCCACACGCACTTGTCGGCGATTGTTGCGACCGGGAGCGGTATCGTCTCGCCGGTGGCGACGTTCACGAGCTGTGTCTGGAGCGCGGCGTTATTGGTGTAGCTTGCGAGCACCCACTTGCCTGACGGGCTTGCGTGGGCGACGAGGCCGGTTAGGGGCCCTGCAACGCGCGAGAAATGGCCGGCAGCGTCTACGAGAAATGCTGAACCGGACAATGACGCCGCAGCTTTCGTGGTGGCGAGGTACTGTTTGCCGGCGAAGGAGGCGCGAAGCGAAGAAAGCGGAGAAGAGAACGCCGAGGCAGCACGCGTGCCGTCAGTGCGCGAGAGAGAAGCTGTGGAGCCGTTGACGCCTGAGGCGAGCGTGAGCACACCGGAGGCCGACACGCTTACGTCGGCGAGATTCTGCGCTAAGAAGAATCCGCTTGAGCCGTTTGCCGGGAGCGCGTACGTATTTATTGTTGAAAAATCGTTGCCGGAAAGGTAGCGGACAAATGCTACTGAACCATTCGGTAGCCACGAGGCCGACTGAATGCCGGGGATCGTCTTGTTGCTCGTCCGCGTGTTTTGCTTGGTGAGGGTGCTATAGGAGAAGATATTGCCGCTTTGTCGATCGATATAGCTGACGGTCGTTTCGGGCGAGGAGCTTGCCGTCGCCGCCTTGGTGATGACGGCCTCTCCGGGCACCACGGGGCCAGCGCTTATTTTCATCAACCGCGAAGAGACGGCCACCGGCGCGCTCAGAGAGCCGGTAGGCGTGTTGCTTGTACCTCCGGTACTGGTGGTTGTGTCGGTGGCGGGCACGGCTCCCTGTCCTGCCGAGGGCAGGCTCGTGTTCCCGCTCGGTGTCGTGACGGCGACACCAGCTGAGCTGCCGCTGAAGAAAGAGAAATATATCGCCGCTCCGGCTCCGAGCAGGACTATCACAACCGCGGCGATGATAAGGGTGCGTCGCATGGTTAATTTGCGTTACAGGCTCCTCGTGGGGAGTCGATACTTCGTCCTGGTGCATATAGTGTAGGCGATGTATTAGGTGGACAGGTCTGACAGACATATTTTCCTGCATCACCCACTACAGGCATGATGATTCCAAGATTGCCGCTCTTCGCACTGCATGCAACCTGCTGATCATCTAGAAATTTTTTCTTAGCCGCCAGACTCATCTGATCTGCTGAGGGGATGGTAAAAGTATCTAGCACTTGAACACCTTGGCGAAGCTGAGCATCGGCGTTCGATAGTTGTGCAGGTTGTGCGGAAGAGGAAGAGGTGTTCACGGGTGCAGATTTCGTATCAAGCGGTTCGAGATTCAGAGAGAGATTCAGGATGCTCGGGTTGATGATGGAGAAGACAATCACAGGAGAGAGGACGAGCACGAGGCCGAAGATCGCCTGCGTGATGCGCTCCTTGCCATCACTCTGCTTGCTCACCGAATCTTTGGTCGAGATCTCGAGCCCGCCCCAGATAATCTCGATAACGGCGAGCACGGCCGCCAGCCCGATAAGATATTTATAGAGGTTGTTAAAGAAGCTAGCGAGGTTTGTTGAATTTGCGACACTCAATGCGCTCGTGTCAGTGAGATCAGGGATAGGTGCGAGCGCGACGAACCCTTCGGCGAAGGCGTGCGATGCGAAACTTAAAATCACAACAGGCAATAAGAATAGAAATGTGTTTCTTGCCCCGTTAGAAATATGTTTTGTTTTGTTGTGCATATCTAATTTAGAATTTCTAATGGGGTCATAAGCCGAAGAAGTTAGAGCTCTTTGTGCCGAAGATGAGCGGGAGATCCATTGCCGCAGAAGCAGAACTGCCCGCTGAGGCGGTGAGTGAGAGCGTCGCCGACCCCTGCCCCGAACCGGTCGGTCGGAGCGTGATCGAAGGGCCGGTCTGCGCCGCGTCGCCGTTTAAGAGCCAGCGAATAAGCGGCGCACCGCCGACAAGCGGCAGAGAGAACGCGGCACCATAGAGCGTCGCCTCGGCAGGGATGGTGTACTCCCCGAAGAGCGCGCGGTCAAAGCGGATACCGAGCAGAGCATCATTCTCGTAGATGCGCACTGAGGGTTCAAGAGCAGAGAGCGAGATCGCTGCTCCGCCGACGAGGCTTCCGTCCGGGCTCATGACCGTAACTGAAACGCTGCGGCCGCGGTACTGCAGAGGCGAGGCGACGATAATCGCCGACTTGCCGATGCCTGAAGAGTTTGCAATAAAGGCGCCATCCACCGTCCACGCATATGAGAGCGAAGCGGGAGCGAGAGAGACCCCACTAGCATTCTTCAAGTTAGCCATCGCTACGACGCGCACACTGCCTTCGAGCGGCACCGACGGCTTGCCCGGATAGAGAGGCGGCACTGAAGCGATCGGCTCGGCAATAAGCGACACATCCTCTGGCTGAATAGAGAGCGACTGATTGTAAGTGGCGCCGGCGATCTTCATCGTCGCGACGACGGCGGTAATGGTGCCTGCTCTGCCGAGTGTTACCGCGACGGGGCGCACCGAACCTTGGTAGATACTCTTCCCTCCTACCGAGACGGTGAGCGTCGCATTTGTGAGATCGAGAGAGCTTGAGAGAAAGGAGAGCGTCGCCGTGCCCTGGGGCGCCGGATACTGCGGAGCGACCGATACGGTAAACGAGGAAGTCGTATCACCGAG
The DNA here is from genome assembly GCA_028687085.1 of Minisyncoccota bacterium. GTDB lineage: Bacteria > Patescibacteriota > Minisyncoccia > Phycocordibacterales > Phycocordibacteraceae > C7867-001. The sequence continues at coordinate 29,433 of JAQUAU010000004.1, forward strand.
GCCAGGGAGCATCTGCGCCGAGACCGTAAGCGGCAGGAGCAGGACCATAGAGAAAGCAATGAAAGAAGCACGCATGTCCCTAGTATATAGCCTACGGACGCTTCTTACGCAGCCTTCTCGATTTTCTGGGTATATTCAGCATCGTTTGCGGCTTCTCGTTGGACGACCTGCATCTGTTCTGCAACCTGACTTTGGATTAGCACTTGGCGCCGTTGCTCCTGGAGCAATTCAGCCGCATGCTCCTCCTCGTATTTCTTCAAGGCTGCCTTCTCGATCTTGATCTGATTGTTATACATCTTCCAGACAATGACCGTCATAGCCGGGAGAGCATTCAAGAGAGGCGTCATGCCCAAAAGAAGACTCCCGGCAAACCACACGGCATTTTCTTTAAATATGCGCTGATTCACTCGCATGAGGATAAAACCGACGAAGAGCCACCCGGCGAATCCGGTCGCCGTCGCCATCACGACACCGAACGCCTCTATCGCCGGGACGGCGACGATCCCTGCCGCGCCGGCGGCGATGCCGCACACTCCCGCGGTCAATCCGCCGAGCGCTCCCACCACGCTGTCTGCCTTCACGGTGCAGTAGAGCGCGGCGATCGCCGGTCCGAAGAACCAGAACATTTCGAACATGAGCCGGAGCGCATCAATAATGACGCAGACAGCGAGGACCGGCATGGCCTTGCTCAAGGTCATCACCTCGGGCGGCTGGCTACTTCTTTTCTGCGGCATAACGCGCCTTCTCTTGCTTGATGGCGAGGAGCTGGGACGGGTCGGAGGTGATGATCTGGTCTTCGGTGTAGCTCGCGACGACCTTGATAGCAACGTGCTTCAATCCTGCGAAAAAGAGCCCCTCCCCTACGCCCGCTTCAAGCAGGAGGAATTTTTCCTCGTCAGTGAGATTAAAGGTCTGCTGGAGCACGTCGATAGTCGTCGGCGATTGTTTGAGTAGGAGCTGGATCGATGAGTTGGTGAGGATGGGTCGGCCGTACGGGCTCTTGAGGAAGTCTTCGACGTCCTGTGTGATGGTGCAGACGCCCAGATAATATTTGCGGCCGCGCTTGGCGAGGCTGTAGAGGAAGGAGGCGGTGTCGTCGCTCTTCATCATCCACCAGGCCTCGTCGATGATAAGGAGGCGTTTCTTCATCTCATGACGCACGGCGTTCCAGATGTAGTGCGTGATGATATACATCGCCACCGGCTTGAGCTCGTCTTCCATGTCGCGCACCGAGAAGACGGCGAACTGCTGTTTGAGGTCGATATTGGTCGGCTGATTGAGGAATCCGGCCCACGTGCCGCGCGTGTACTTAGAAAGGCGTTCGACCAACGACTCACTCCCTTCCATGCCGGAGAGCACTTGTTCAAAGTCAGAGAGGAGTGGCGGCTCGGCACCGGTAAAGTCTGAGTCGCCGGTGATGTCCTTGAGCGCATAGGTCTCGTTGATGGCGCGGTCGACAATCGCGTCTTCTTCAGGCGAGAGACCGCCGAGCATGATGCGGAAGAGGCCGACGAGCGCGATGATATTGCTGCGCAAAATGTCTTTCGGGTCCTCATCCTCCTTCACCGGAGGCAGATCGAATGGATTGATATGGTGCTCAGAGGAGAGCGAGATATGGAAGGAGCGGCCGCCGGTGGCCTCGGCGAGCTGTTCGTATTCGCGCTCAGGGTCGATGACGATGACGTCGGTGCCGAACATGAGCGAGCGGAGTATCTCGAGCTTGGTCGCATACGATTTGCCGGAGCCGGACTTCGCGAAGACGACCGAGTTGTAGTTCTCGAGTGAGAAGCGGTCGAAGAGGATGAGCGAGGAGTTGTGCCGGTTGATCCCATACAAGATTCCTCGATCGCTCGTGAGGTCGAACGAGACGAATGGGAAGATAGAAGAGAGCGGCGAGGAGTTCAGCTTCGAATTGACCAGGAGCTCGTCGGTGCCTAAGGGCAGGCAGGAGCGGAACCCCTGCTCTTGCTGAAAGAGGGCCGGCTTGGTGTAGACGAGCTTGGCGTCGAGGATGCCGCGGATATCGCCCTCGGTCTTCTCGATCTCTTCGCGTGTATCGCCGTAGAGCGCGAGATAGAGGCCGACGTCAAAGAGCTTCTCCTGCGCCTGCTGGAGGTTGTCGCGCAGGCTCTCGAGGTCTTGGTAGGCCGTGTCGAGGAGCGGGTCGCGCACGAGCCCTTTGGCCTCGCGCTCATTGATCTGGCTCTGGACCTCGGCGACCTTCTTCTGGAATCCGCGGAGCGCCTGCTCGGTCTCAATCGGGTGAATAAAGATCGAGACGTCGAGCACCTTGTCGAGATTGATGATGGGCGAGAACCAGCTGTCAGAGAGGAAGCGCGGGTAGGAGATGGTGTAGAAGGAGCGGACGAATTTCTCGCCAAGCTCAAGCTCACGCGAACCGATCTTGAGTGCGGTCGGTGCAATCGTGTCGACGAGGTCGAGACTCCCCTGCTTGTAGATATCCTTAGGCAGGACCGGCATCACTGACGGAGCTTCGTCTTCTTTTTTGCGATTTAAAAAATCAAGAAGTGACATAGGTTATGCATCCAAACGGATAGGATTCTCCAATTCTCCCGGGTTAAAGGAGCGGTAGAGGAGCTCGATGATCTCTTCGGTGCCGAGGGGGACCGCGCGGACGCCGGTGCCGGAGAGTCCGCTCGCGACGAGCGTGAGCCTTTGTTCGAGCTGGGCGCGATCTTCTTCGAAGGAGACTTCGGCAGCACTCTTTGACGCGGCATTCTCGCGCTTGAGGAAGCCGATGGCGCTCCCGGCAGATACGCGCGGCGCATAGGAGACCACGACGTAGAACGATTTCGTCATGATGTTCGCCTGGTCGGTGAAGGAGCGCACGAATTCGATGTATTCGCGGAGCTGGATCCGCATGAGCTCGGTCTTCTGCTCGGGCGCCTTCTCTTCGAGGAGGGCGAGGTAGGGGCGCAAGTCCATTCGGCGCGAATTGACGACAATCTGAATCGAGAAGTCGAGCGTGTTGAGGAAGTTCTGGAACCCGATTGTAATCGCGTGCTGTTCATCGG
>JAQUAU010000043.1 GCA_028687085.1 Minisyncoccota bacterium
CACCTACTAACTGCCGCCCGGGTACGTGGTATTCGGAGTTTGATAGGAACCACGAGATTTCTCCCTGTTGGTCCCTTCCAGTGCTCTACCCCCACGCACACATATGGCGACGCCAGCCCAAAAGCTGTTTCGGAGAGAACCAGCTATTCCCAGATTCGATTAGCTTTTCACTCCTTACCACAAGTCATCCCAAGGCGTTGAACGACCTACGGGTTCGGGCCTCCATCTGTCTTTCGACAAACTTCACCCTGCTCATGGCAAGCTCATCTGGCTTCGGGTCGTATATATCCTACAAATGCGCTATTCACGCTCGGTTTCCCTTAAGCTCCATCCCGTAAGGATTTAGCTACGCAAGATATATACACTCGCCGGCTCATTCTTCAATAGGCATGCCGTCACGGAATAAATTCCGCTCCGACCCCTTGTAAGCACACGGTTTCAGGTCTATTTCACTCCCCTCTCGGGGTTCTTTTCACCTTTCCCTCACGGTACTAGTTCACTATCGGTCATAGGACGTATTTAGCCTTACCGGTTAGTTCCGGCAGATTCAGTCGAGCTATTCGTGTCTCGACCTACTCAAGAATACAAACAAGAGTCGTCATATATTTCGCGTACGGGGCCATTACCCTCTGGGGCGCTGCTTCCCAGCAGCTTCCGCTATATAGACAATTTGTAACTCTTTTCCAATAAATTGGACGTTCGCATCTTACAACCCCCTACTCCGCTCGCTACCGCCCAGCGAGCTCCGTAGGGCACAGCCCCTCATTTTATTTTGAGAGGCCTGCCCTTCGTAGCTCATCTGCGCAGCAATGAGCGAAGTAGGGTTTGGGCTTTTCCCTTTTCGCTCGCCGCTACTTAGGGTATCACGAGAGTCGCGTTCCATTCACACGAACATACGCGTGAACGGAACGCAACTCATATTGTTCTCTTTTCCTCCTGGTACTGAGATGTTTCACTTCCCAGGGTTCGCATCATGCAAGCGTTACCTCGCAGATTACAGTTCAAAACTGTAGGGTTTCCCCATTCGGACATCTCCGGATCAAAGGCTACAAACCGCCTCCCCGAAGCTTTTCGCAGGTTAGTCGCGTCCTTCATAGCCGTCCTAGGCCAAGGCATCCACCGTGTGCTCTTATGTCTCTCGTACGGAGACCTACATAGCACGTTCACTTCACTCCCCGCACACGAAAAACCACTTCCCGTGTGCGGGGTTTTCAATTACTTTTTGCGTATTCGTATGTCAAAAATCGCGTGTCTCGGGAAAAGAAAGAACCGCCAGAAGCGGTTCTTTCGCGTTTACACGCGCGGGCCTTACGGCCTATCCGCTCCTAAAAGTTGAGTGTTCTTTCGGTTCGTAGACACGTAGAGGGAGTATAGAGGAAGGCCCTAAAAAGCGCAAGCGCCCCAGCGTATGCCGGGGCGCTTGCGAAGGAAAGCACTATTAATCCTTGATTTCTGACTGCAGATGGTCGAGATAGCGAGCCGCCGAGGCCTGGCCGCCGAGACCGAAGGCGAGACCGACGCCGAGCGATACCGCGATAACGACACCCGTAAAGAGGGTCTGCACAAAGGCTGTCGCGACGTTGAGCTGGGCCATAGCCGCAAGAAGGGCGAAGATCCAGATCGCATAGCGCGCAACCTTGCCGATAAAGCCGGCCGAGCGGAGCGAGGCCGCCTTCGCCGAACCGGTAACCACGTCCCCCGCCGCTTCAGCGACGACTGCCGCCACAAGCAAGATGAGGACTGCCACAATCACCTGCGGGAGGTACCCGAGAACGACTTCACTGATGAAGAGGTTCACCGTCGAGAGGTGGAGCACGTCGAGAGCCGCCACGAGGAAGACGATGATAAAGAACCACTTCACGAGGAAGCCGAGGAACCTGCCTGACGAGAGTTCAAAACCGGCGCGCGCGAGCAATCGCTCGATGCCGGTCGACCGGAGCGCCTGATCGATGCGGAGCGAGTTGACGATCTGCGCAACGACCCGGCCGAGTCCGACCCCGACAAGCCAGCCGACGATGAAGATAATAATCGCGACGACTAAGTTGGGGATGAACGCCACCAAACCGTAGAAGAGATTCTGGAATGACTGGCTAAGCACATCCGCCCATGTAGTGAAAACCATAGTGTAATAACGCTGTGTTTATATGATTAATAGCTACCTGTCAGAATTGTAGCATTTTTAGAGCCCTATTTTGTCGATGAGAAGACGGTGTGGATAGTCAAAAACGTCCCGGAGCAGGCGGTCATAGACCCCCCGGCGGTAGCGGAAATCTGCCGTGGCGAAGGAGGCGTAGCGTATCTCGCGTCCGAGCTCGGCTTCAAGCGAGCGCACTGCGGCGATGATGACGCGCTCGTCGAGATGGTCGCCGACGATAAGAAGGTCAATCTGCGGCTCCACCGCACTCGTGAAGAGCCCGGAGAGCACGACGAGCTTGAGCGCCCCTGCCCGACGGAGCGCCTTCATGATGTTCTGCGGCCGCACCGAAGTCGTATCGCGGATGAAAGTATCGAGTGCTGCGAGATGCTCGAAACGGGCATTCACCTGATAGCGCGAGGGAGTCGTCGTGCCCTTCTTGCGCAGAAGGTCGGCAGAGAGGAGTTCATTGATCTCGTGACGCGCAATATCTTTGGTTATCTTAGCCCGCTCTGCGACTTCGGCGAGCGTCAGGCTTGAATCTTGGTTGAAGAGAAAGAGTCGGAGCGTTTTCAGGCGGGCGCCAGAACCGAATATTTTGGTGAGCATTTCCATAGCCGTCAGTGTAGGGGCTAGGGCGATAAAACGCAAAACGCGGTTTCGCCCTTGGCGAAACCGCGTTTTTATTGCGTATTTTCTTTTTATTTCAGGGTGACCTTCGCACCCGCATCAGTCAATTTCTTCGCGAGCTCCGCGGCATCCTCCTTCTTCATGCCGGTCTTGAGCATCGACGGCACGCCGTCGACGAGATCCTTGGCCTCCTTGAGGCCGAGCGAGAGCGCCTCCTTCACCGCCTTGATGACGGCGATCTTGCTGGCGCCTGCGTCAGTAAGCTCGACATCGGCGGTCGACTTCCCTTCCTCCTCTACCGCTGCTGCGGGGCCGGCGACCGCGACGGCTGCCGCGGAGACGCCCCACTTCTCTTCGATGGTTTTCACGAGCGTATTCAGCTCGAGGACCGTCATTTTTTCTACTTCTTCAATAATCTTCTTAAACTTTGCTGGCACCTCAAAGCCGACGCTTCCGGTCGGCTCCCCGACGTCTGCCGTCGGGGCTGCTTCTATAATCTGTTCCTGGTTCATAATTATTGCTTCGTTTTAGCTACTTCACTGAGCGCAATCGCAAAGCGTGCGCGCGGTGAATTAATGATATTTGCGAACATGCCGCGGAGCACACTCATCGGCGGAATAGTCGCAATCTCGATCATCTTAGCGGCGTCGAGGAATGCTCCCTCAAACATGCCGCCGAGAAGCGAGAGAGCGCCCTTCAGCTTCTTGCCGTGCTCGTAGACGCCGCGCGCCGGCGCCGTCACCTCCTCACCCGTGGTCCACACGACTGCGACTTCTCCCGGCAATGCCGGTACGTCACCTTCATAGCCGCGCTCTGCGAGCGCACGCTTGATGAGAGTCTTCTTCGCGACGTAATACTTCACGCCGCTCTTCGCAAGCTCAGTGCGCACACGCGAGACGTCTTTCACCGTGAGCTTCGTGAAGCCGACGAAGGCGATCGATGACGCCTCGGTAAAAGCATCAGTCAGTTTCGCGATGATAGCGCGCTTCTTGTCTTTTGATATTGCCATATAGGTTTCGCACGAACGAAATAAAGGAGAGTTCTCCCGCTCTTTCTCTGAGAAAGGGCGGGATCCCCTGCGTAAGGTTCATTCCCATCGACCAATGTGGGACACTTACGGTCTTCGGTTCGTACAAGAGCTACCCTACCAGAATTAGGGAGTTGCGCAAGTCTGACGTAAAGCAATACGCCATATCACAAACAGGAAAAATGGCCGACAACAAGTATCAGCCATTTTCTTTCGGATACGCTTACCTAAAAGCGAATATCCTTGCTTCGTCCCACTCGTCCAAGGGAGGGACGTCGTCGATGCTGAGAGCAAATGCAGCGGCAGAAACGAGGATTCTGTCCCGGAGGGGGAGATCCCACATTGCTACGAGTTGATAGTCGAACCACCGCTGCCGGTTTATATACTCGTAGTCATAGTGCATGGCTACGAGAACTGACAGGAGCGTCTTCGCTTTCTGAACGCTCGCTTCATCAGTAGCGCTCGCGCGCAACCAGTCCATCACCTTATCAAGGATGACGCTGCGGAGACTTCTCCCCATTGAATGGCCGCCAACATCATAGTACTGCCAGAGCCGGCTGAGACAGAAAAGCGCGCCGCCCCTGCCCATTCCACTCTCCGCAAGAAGCGCGGCAACCTCGGTTCTGAAGTACTCTTTCTGCCCCTTTGGGAAGCCCGAGTCTTCACAAAGCATCCTCAAAGAACACATCACGCACCTCTCATAAGAAGAACATGCGACAAACCTATCATGGGATTCGCATCAAAACAAACCTAGGTTCGAGTGACTGGAAGGTTAAACCTTCCAGTCACCAATCCTCGAGCATGATGTCGGAATAATCGGCTCCCTTTGCATGCACATGTCGCGCAAGAAGCTCACGCGACTCTTCCTTGAAGGAATCAATGGGATTGATGATTGCCGCCATGAGATCATCTGGGTCGTTGATGATTGGAGATGGTTCTCCGAGAGCATGGTCACGCAAGCTCGAGAACGAATACTGCATCGCCCATTCCCATGCATCATCAAAATGCGCGTGTGCTGCCGCAAGTCCACCCGGGTACATCTCGAGCGTATTCTTCACCAGGATGTAAAACGCTAGGTAATTCAGATGAGCATCTGCTTCAATCGCCTTGCTGTGATATGAACTTTGGAACAAACTTCCCTTTTCGCGGTACTTCTGGTTAAAGCACATTGTCAAACTTCCACCGAGGCGTTGCATAAAACGCGCTGTACCTCCTTCGCGAACTTCTTGGATTAGCAAGTGAAAGTGATTCGAAAGCAGCACCCATGCGATGATATGAACGAGCGGTTCGCGCGTCGGCCAATGTACAGGTCGTTCGAACATCGGCAACCGCGACACCTCTTTGTGCCAATATGGATCAGCGTGAGTATCGTTCAAGTAGAGTAGTGAGCGGAGAAATCGCCAGCGATCAGCGTCATTGCGAACGATGTCCGCGCCCCGAACGCCACGGTTGGTGATATGAACTAGTGAACCGATGCCGAACGGTTCGACTCTCATGCTCAACATTATTCCACATTTCTGGAAGGTTAAACCTTCCAGGAGTCGACGGGGGTGGATTGTGTAGAAAACGTAATCAGCAGGTTTCGGAAGGTTAAACCTTCCGACCATGTCTACGGCATTGCGACACTCGCGACATGGAGCGTGATGAGCGCAACCGCAATGATGGTGGCGAAGGCCGCCGAGAATTTCACAAATTCGGTAACAAACGGGAGCATCCGTCGTGCGTTATTTTTTTGATTGTTCATAGGACTGTATGGTGCGCAGGTCGTCTGCTGCCGCGGTATCAGAGGGGTTAAGTCGAATGACTTCTGTTAAGAAAAAGGCTGCATTTTTGAGATCGAGCACTGTCTCATAATACATCGCCGCACGCCGCGCCGTCTCGAGGTCTTCGCGATAGTGTGCCTTCCCGAGTGCCGCTTCATCTGCTGCGGCTTTTGCATCGCCAGAGGCGAAGAGGAGCTGTGCGAGTACGAAGTGCGGTGCAGCAAGCGTCGGGACAAGCGCCACATAGCGAGAGAGCAGGTCGCGGGCGGCGGCGTAGCCCTGCGCGCGCCCCTCCGACTTCGCCGGGTACGCGTTCGCGTCGCTGATCGAGAGGTTCGCGAGAATATACCAGGGCTGGGCGCGCTTCGGCGAGAGGCGGATAGAGCGTTCGAGCGCAGAGGCGAGGAGCGCGCGATCACTCGCAATGCCCGGCGGCGCAAGCGAGAGCACCTGTGCGAGATAGACGGCTGTCCGCGCATCATACGGGTATCGATTGAAGGAGTAGGTGAGGAGGAGAGCGGCACTTGTGTATGCCGAGTGCAGATCCTCGCCGGTGAGCCGATGCACCTGCTCTTCTGTGTATATGAAATAGGCGTTATAGCCGAACTCGAGATCGGCATAGGTATTGAGTGCGAGTCCTGCCTCTGCCGCCGCCTTCGCGCGCGGCAGGTCGGCGACCTGATATTGGTATGCCTCAAAGGCGAGCAGGTTCGCCCGAAGCGGCGAAAGAGAGACCGGGATGATGAGCGCAAGCAATAGAGCGGCGGCGAGAGCGCCGAGGTAGAGTCGCGGGCTCCCAAGTGCAAACGGAGATTCCGCTTCTTGTGCGCGTTCTTGTACCAGCGCCGTCGCGGCGAGGGCGAGAAGGAGCCAGAAGGTCATCGCCGTATCGAACACAAAGAAATTCTGAATAGCGTATGTTCCGGCGATGCCTATGAGAAAGAGCCCGTGCCGATTGCCGGCCTTGAAAAGGCGCCAGCCGGTGCGGAGTATGAGCGCGATGAGCGCGAGATACAAGAGGAGACCGCCGATGCCGAACTGCACGAAGTAGTCGAGATAGGCGTTGTGCGAGCGGTCGAACCACTCTTCGGTCATGACGCTCGGGTCGTACACGCGATCAAAGGGCGTGCTCACGTGTTCGGCGCCGTAGCCGAGGAGCGGCCGGTTCATCGCTTCTTGCGAGACTGTCCGCCAGATAAAGAGGCGGCTCGAGACGGTCGGATCGGTAAGCGACAGAGAAGCGAGACGGTGTATCGGCTCAAACGGAACGCGCGCGAGCTCTGTGCGAAAGGCGATGAACAACCCTGCGAGTGCAATGAGAAGCACGAGCGTGCCGCGCGCATATCTCCGCGCCGTTCCCCTACCCTTCACG
>JAQUAU010000005.1 GCA_028687085.1 Minisyncoccota bacterium
CGCTCGTGAACATCACCGTATTTCTCAAAAAGCATATTTTGGTTGGCATCGATCTTTTTCAGGGTGCGGACTATGAACCATACAAGCGAGAGGAATAAAGCGCCGATAATCCATTGTATTAAGTCTGGGTGTTCAGTCCATGTTGGTTGCATTTTGAACCCTCCATGTTAATTCGTTCGCCAAGCAAATCACATCCTCTTCCGTCTGGGGTTCTGCCATTCAACTGCACCGATGGTTTTTCCGTCATCCCCAGCGTTTCTTAGCAAACCATTTGTTGGGCTTGCCCCATAACTAACCCAATTGCAAAGATGGGCTGGATTATATACCGATATAGCACCCCCTTGATCAAAATTAGGAGTCCCTCTATAGCCATTTATGCTCAGTAGATAAGTGATTCCTGCCGTTGCCGTGCCTACCCCAGATCCAAAACGAGCATCCCATGATGCAATAGTGCGAGTTGAATCTAAGAATCGTGGGTTAATGTTCGTGTCATGAGACCCAGGAACGATTTTCCCGGTATTCCCCGTGGTTATGGATAGGCGTGCCGCACCATAGACATTTGCCAACTGAATGTTATAGAAATTGTTATAATCGGAATATGCAACCACCTGATCGTCTCCTGATGATGCTCCGCCTATACTTTCTCCCACTAGTACACCGCCATCCAGATGCAAATTATTGGCTATATTAATTGTTCCTGTATTAGCTACTCCTTCTGGTGTATAAAGGTGGCCGGCGCTCCCGTTGGCAGAGGGAGAGGTCCCCATGATTGTATTGTGTTTTATATTAATAGTTCCAAATGCCGGATTTCTCACCCCAGCAATATGTTCACTCGCACCAACCACTAAATTATATGAATAATCGCTTATCAGAGAATTTGCGCCGGGTAATAAAAGATCGGGCTTATCCGTCCATATAGCATCGACAATACCATCGCACACATTATATGTTATCGTATGAGTTCCACTCCCCCCTGAGCCACTTGTTTCAAATGGATGGAAATTATCAGCGGTTGAACGTAGATAGTTTCTAGTCACCATACTGCCAACTCCAGCATCGGTAATCAAAAGGACTCCCTGGTTGGCTGTCGCATTGGTCATTAGATTATTGCTTACTGTGTATGCCCCAGGTATGGCAATAGTGGTATAAACATTTATCATCACATTTCCATCAATTGTTAGACCACCGCTGGTTGTAGGCGAAAAATTCATTAATCCTGAAGCCGGAACGGATTGATATAAAGTATTGTGCGAGAAATTATATGCCGCCGTTCCTCCAGCGGAGCGGCGGATAATTATATTTCGTCCTCCTGACAAGTCTCTAATATCGCAATTCGTGACGGAGATTGGTGTACTATTGGCTGACGTAATTGATCCTATGGTTATGCCACTCAAATTTTGAAACGTACAATTCGATATACTTAGTTGAGAAGTTGCTGAGCCTGTCGGAGTAGTGCCACCAAGAGAAAAAGCTATTGATGAGTTATTCTGAAACGATACGAAGGAAATGTTTACATCCTGAGCCGGATCGGTTATCCCTGATGTCGTAATGGGAGCATTTCCAGAAATTATTGCTGGACTGATCCTCGTGGACGTTGATCGCAGAAACCCATTTCGGTAGAAGAACTGTTCGGATGTGGAGGTTGTAGATCCTGGGCCAAAAAGAAATAACCCATCTTTTGATGCCCCCTGCCCTATATACATTCGTGTGGAGGTCAAAGTTCCATTATTGATGATCGCGGAGCATCCAGAAGTATCTGTTGATGTGCATGTTTCTGTGTTATTCGTTTGCCCTATAAAGACCCATTTTCCGGCAGCAGAAATACCGTTAGGTACGGTAACTCTTATACCTCCGTTGATAAAGACATTATCCGTTGCATCTGGATGAGTAACACCGTCGCAACCACCACCCCATGTTGCAGCGATATTCCAATCACCAGTTACCGATGCTGTGCAATCAGCGATGGTTGTCGATACGGCAATAAACAAGATTAAAAAAGCTAAAAAAAGAATTAAAAAGATTTTTTTCATGTCTCACCTACCATGCAACCGGGCCTGTTCCGGTAAGGCCATATTGAATCTGAATCCCTATTAATCCTATTTTCCAACCAGCCGCTCCAGCTGTTGCATCACCAGAAACACGGCAATAAATCGGATAGCCAGCCCCCAGCACACCATCCACGGTGATTGCCGCCGTAGCAGCCGTAATTTTCTGCATAGGGTTTGTTTCATCACCCGATACGTAGGCATCTGTGATTGTGACAGCCCCCACGGTCAATGCCTTGTCTAAGGTGATTCCATCTCCCGCTGACCAGCAGGCCAAGCCCCATGCGGCATTAGGAGTTCCGGTAGTGGTCGCAGTAGAAATCCAGTGGAACTTTGCCTTAATAGTTCCCAAATCCCAATCTGACGGCGGAACCCATCTAAAGGTCGCGTATTGGACGACTGTCTGCGCAAATTCAAGATAGTCGAATTGATTATTGGTTTTTTTCATTTGCAATAAACCGGAAGAAGTATCAGGAACCATACCCCCGGCGTCAATGAAGGTCGTGGCAAGGATAATTGGCGTACCACCCCCAGCATTGATAAATTCCCAACGAGTGCCAGCAAGATTATACTGAAGGTCTAAGACATGCCCCGCTCCTTTAATGTCACCGGCTACAAGGGCAACATTGCCGACCTTAGTGATAGTATGAGCCGTTGCCGCTACACCGTTAAAGGTCGGGGTAAACGTAGGCGTAGTCGTAGCGTTGGCAGCCGCCGCAATGACCCGTACTCGAAGTCCGTCAGTGAGTGTCGAGGCAGTGGTGTAAGTGGCTGTCAAAGCGTCCGCCGTGCCTCCTGCGGTCGGGGTCTCAGTGTAAAGTTGGAGGTTGGCATTGTAGGTTTGTACCGCAAAGCATCCTTCTGCTGCCCCGGAAGCATCGACACCCAAAGGAGCGTTCCCTGAGCTACAATTCGCACCGTTCGCCTGTAAAGCCGTTGCCGTTGCTGCGTTGCCGGGGATATTTTGAGGGATAGGGGAGGGTGCGCCCGCCCACAATGAAGTATTAAACAATATAAGCAAAATAATTATATATTTTTTCATAGTTCCCTCCTTATTCTATCCATGCTTCAAAGTATAAAGTCACCTGATCTCCTGCCGTCCCTATGTCTGACAAGGTGAGATAAAATTTATCGTATATCGTAAAGAAATTATTATAATCTTCTGATAACTGAATCCCTGTCGTGTCAGCGACGTTAGAATAACCTGTGTGGGTAAAAATAGCGGTTCCCTGACTATTGCTCAATGTAACGTCAATCGTTGTATCAGGGGCTACAGCACCAGTCCCCGGCGAAACGGTCATTATCATCTCGGTCGCGCCTTGGATCTCTTGTTTTAAGTTGTTGGACATCAGTGCGACAAGATCAGTGGCAGCCAAGGAAGAACCATTGCTCGTGCAAACCACTTTCCACAATAGATAATGACCGGCTCGGCTTACCTTGTTTACGGCTAACGTCCAATCTACAGCCAACCCCGAAGTGGCGAATGCCAGAACCAGCAATATGCTTATAAATATCTTTTTCATGTGTCCTCCTTTTAATTATAATCAATCTTAAACATAGTATTAGTGACAGTATCCCCTGCATTGGCACATGTTGCTCTTAAACCAATTCCCCTTGAGCCTGTCAAATCTTCTGCGTCTGTATAGTATCCTTGCGCCTTAAGAGTCGTGCCTACCCACATCCAATAATGTACTCGCTGTGAAGAAGCTGCTATATTTTCTACCCATACCTTGCAATAGTAATTTCCGGTTACGTTTTCCGCTGGAAGCAGATCAATAGGAAGATGGTCTCCTAAACCAAACTGGATGAGCTTAGTACCATTTGTCCCTGCAATAACTCCCGCCGCCTCCATAATCACACCCTTGCCGACTTGGACAAAACCTTGTGTCATCGTTGTGGCCGCTATACTTGTAGGTGTGGTACCTGATGTGGCAACGCTCGTCATATTTCTGACTTGTGGCACTAAGGAACTGGGATATACACGATTATTCTTTCCCGCATCTGTGACTATAGGATAGTATGGCAGGGAACTGGAGTGATTCGTGCCAATATCGCACATTTCAGCAGCAGAGGTTAAGACTATATGCGCCGTTGTGCCTGTTTGTGCGACAAAGTGATTGCCCCTGACATCAACACCCTTACCGGCAATCTGTAGAGCATTTGTGTTCCCATAATGACTAATATAATTCCCAACAAAAGAGCCTCCCTTTACACCACTATTTATCAAGACAGGTACTACACCGCTTGCTGTAGCTTCAAAGTAGGAGCCTGCTATATTTATCGAACCATAATCAACCTGCAAGCAGTACCCATTCCTTGATTCAAAGACAGTTTCATCCGATATGGATAAACCAGAAATGGAACCGCCAACACTAAGATAAGCATGCCCTGTAAATCTGCTCTTTGAAATACTTAATGACGTCATTAAGGCAGTCGGTGAATCAGCATAAATAGGATAAACACCTGATGCATCATTATTGGCATATACGTTGTCAAGATGGACAACGGCTGTATTTTTAAGGTAAATACTATAGAGGCCACCCTGTACATAAATATCTCTCAAAAGACATTCGTAGGGGCCTACACCTGATACGGAAATATCACCAAGGTCAATAGTTTTAGACGTGCTGCCAGAGTTGATTATAGTGAGATTTTCAATGCTCTGTCTGCGGTTTGAACCACCGTGATACGGGCCAAAGCTTAAAGAGCCATTATTCATTGTGATTTTGGAATATTGGCTTGAAGCACCCTTAATCTGCGTACCTTTCGACATCGTGACAGTACTTGAACCTATGTCAATGGTAGTATAGCCTACTTTAATAGTCTGATCATGGCCGTCTGAAGTAGCATTGATAGCTGCCTGCAATGCAGTAGCGTTCGTCCCCCACCATTCGACCTGCACACCTTCGGCAGCAGAAGTTGACCCAAAAACAACCTTGCCGGTTCCTACGCAGTTAAACACTTTAGCAAGGCCAGCTTTAAAGGGGCCATTGATGGTGAGGGTTTTTCCTGTAGCGATCGTAAATCCGCCTATCTTTTCCGCCCGGATATGTAATGTCGTTGGCGTTGTCGTATCTGTGGATATTGTCGCTTCTGTATCAATTACGAGGGTTGTGTCTGTGCTGCCGAAGGCTGTTAAAGCGGTAGCAAAATCGGCATAATTGCTTAGATATTTGACGAGTGTTGATCCAACGGCTGTATGCGTAGCGTCTGAAGCCTTGTTTTCAAGGTTAGTCGCGGTTGAGTTCCAACCGAGATATTTTGATGCTTCAGGAATAGGAAGGGCAATATCTGTTATTGTCGAAGATGCAACCAGTTTAGGGGCGCGTGCAATTTCTTCATGTTGTTGCTGAGCAATTCTGGTTAATTTATCAAGGCTTGTTTCAAAAGTTTCATAAAGGGTAGCCATGCCTTCCGTAAAATCGCTCTCTTGCGTCAAAGGCACATTTCGCAAAATCGTCAATGAACCGTCTGTATAAGTCGAGACAGTCGTTACCGTCCCGCCTGAAGAATAATCGCTATTCACAGCGGATATCGTGTAATTAGTGGTTTCCGTTAATGTTGTTTCCACTCCGAGAGCAGATGTTCTTATGACTTCGATTTCGGAAGTTTCACTCACTCCGAAAGTGAAAGCATACGTAGTGCCGCCGCTGCAATTATATTGTATCCTTGAAGTGCTGCTTGCGACTGTCATAGTGAAGAACCTCCTTTATTGTTTCCTTTGACGTGGATCATATATTTGCACCCCTATTCCAAAGGTGGCAAGCGTTGCTAATGCCGCCCCTGCCGGGATTCCGTCTTCTTTCATCGAATCGTAAATATCTCCGAAAGATAATGGCATGAGTAATTTTTCAGGGATGTCCCATACAGTTACTTTATTGCCAACGACATCCCGCTCATCCTTAATGTCAAGGGCAGTGCTGATCACCGGGCTTAATTTTGTTCTTAGAAAGTTACCCCAAATCCCCGATATTGTTGTTCCGCCATAAGGGACATTGCCGCTCAAAGACACTATCGCCCCGCTTGGCTTTTTTGTTTTCTCCTCATAAGTCCTTGACAATAAAACTGTTGCTTGCATAAGCCCTGCCAATACATCTATGCGTCTATTCCCTATTCTTATTTTTCCAAAGTCAGTAGAGAGCGGGCTGTCTTCAATGCTTACATCATCAAATAAAGAACTTACGGCATAGATAATGCCAAGTCCTCTAAGCATTCGCCCATATTCTTTAGCGATTGCCATTTTTGTTTCTAAACTACCCCCCCACATCGAATGGCCCGACAACATCTGAAACCGGCTTAATACTAGACGTGGTGCCCATAAAAACACGCCAAGACCAGTTAAGGCATTCTCATATCCTCTGACATTCCCCCGGCCAGTGGATTCATTTACATAATCACCGATAGCCTTTAATTCTGCATCTGTCGCCTTGCCGGTACTAAATTTAGTCGAAGCGTAAACCTCATCAAACAGTTTTGCCCTTATCCAGTTCAAGGGTGTTACATAAGCCCTTTCTGAAGCCGTAACGCCCCGTCCAATACCCATAGGAAGATTCTCAGCCCATCTTGATTGAAATTGTTCCTCCATTTGCTTGAGAGTAGTCCCTTCTCCCATTTCGCTGAAAGATACTCCCGCCTTTTTATATAGTTGATAATTAGGCGATTCTCTTATCTGCTTGTCTATGGCAAACGCATATTCTTCAGACCGCAATGATCTCAAGGCAATCGGAACCGCCTCTTTAAGCATTGCCGGGTGTGCCAGCATTGCAAGCCAGCCTTGCCTACCCACTGCTGAGACATCAAAAGATGCTTTCAATGCTCTGGTTAGCCTCATACCTTCAACAAGACCATCCCATATTTTCGTAGGCAATGATCGACCTGCAAGCTGAAATTCAACATGAGCCTTCGCATATTCCCTCTTGACCTTATCAAGTTCAAATTGTAGCTCTAACTCCCTGTTCCCTTTAACCGGAGGTTCTTTCTTCTCTTTTGTGGAAAAATCACCTTCCTTTAGCCTTCGTTCAAAGTCTTTAATCTGGTTTTCCGTTCGTGTCCTGAATGATTGCAAGGCGATTTCTTCCGGTGTCTTCTTAGGTTTCTCCTCGTCTTGCATCATTTTGTAAATGTCTTTCAAAAGGTCTCTTTCTGATCTCAAGGCTTTCAATTCAGGAGTTTCGGGCGTAGTGCTGACTTTCTTTTGAGGTTTTAAATCGTTTTCTGTGATCCTGCGTTCATATTCAGCAATGGATTTCTCTAATGCTTTTGTTGCCATCCGTATCTTTTGCTCTGGAGGCATGGCGGGTTTGTCTTTTGGCCCTTCCGCAAAATCAAGAACCTCTTTAATCTTATCGCGTAACCGCGCAAGGTCGGCAGCCTGCTCGTCATATTTAATACCAAGCTTTTTAGGTTCTTTTTGCCCGGTTTCCAATCTCTTGACTAAATCGGCAATGCTATTTTTAAGTCTGGTTTTAACAGCATCAAGTGATGTCTTCCATTGTTCTTCAGGGCTTTTAGCTTTTGTTGAATCTATGCCGCTTTCACGCATAGCTTGACGCACCTGCCGTTGAAGTTCCCGTACTCTGTCGCTTGCTTTGTCCCGTTGCAAGCCCGTTCTTAAAGGAGCTTCCCCTTTTTTTGCATCTTCAAGGGCTGACAGTAGGCGCATTTGTGCTTTTGCTTCCCGTAACTTTGTAGCAATCTCCTCTTTATTTAAGCCTTTGGTAATGCCATACCCTGATATTGCGTCTTGAATGTCCCGTTTGCTAAACTCTATGCCTGCCTTTTTGACAGCAACATAAATATCGTCAATAATCCCTTCGGCAGTAATAATGCCCGCCTTGATCCGGTTCCGTGCCATGTCAATAAGAACTTTAGCCGCCATCGGATCAATGCCGATGTTTAACTGACTGCTTAATTGCTTATTCAGTTCAGCAACGAGAGAATCAAATTCAGCATTAAGCTCTTCTTTTTTATAGGCTCGTTTCTCTTGCCGTTGAGATAGTTTCTCTTCTTCTTTCAGTATCTTTACGGCCTTATCAACCTTAGAAGCCTCTGCCTGATTATCAAAGTCTTCAAGATTCTGTTGCGCCTTTTCAATCTTCTGGCTTATTCCTTTTAGTTTTGTTCTGACTTCGGGCGTTATTGGAATGCCGTCATCTTTTGCCCGCTGAATCATAGCGGAGAAAGAATAATCCTCATTCATTTCGTCCTGCCGTGATTGCAACGCCCGGCCTTGTTCCGTCCCTATGGCTTTCGTGGCTTTGTGGTTAGCATCAATAAGCAATTCAATTTCGTCCCGCCGTTGCTGCAATTCTGTTGTATCATTGCCCGCTTTATCATTGGCCGTTATCGCATCTTCGACAATCTTGTGTTCATTTTGTAATTGTTTCTTTTCGTATTCAAAAGCTTGGTTCCATTCCCTTGTGGTATATTCACCGGGTATTTTTTCATTGAGATCAATAAGATTATTTATCTTTTCCGCTATTTCACGAGGGTTCATTTCCCCTGAATCTACTTTAGCCTTAACATCCTCACGCCAATTCTTTCCGGTCTCCGTAACGGGCGTTTCAATAGGCGGCAATCCCATTACTTCACGTTCTGCATCCACAACGGCATTTTTAATGCTGGTTGTTCCAGTTTCTTGAGGAGGCGGAGCTTCACGCGGTACAATCTCAGTTTCTTCCTGCTCTTTTGCCTTTTCTATAGGCTCGGAAGGTGCAGCCGCTTTAATCTCAGTGTTTACTTGGTCGAGGACATCTGTTAAATCTTCTTGGATTTCAGGAGTGGGTCTCTTAGCAATATCTTCCGTAATAGTCTTGGGATGTGCGCCAGAATCTATAAAGTGGTCTTGCAACTTTTCCCTGATTTCGGGTATCCTGCCCTTTGCCGCATCATACCCCTTTAACCCGTAGTGCATGATTAAGAGTATACCAGCGTTATCAATGAAGTCTTGAACTGTAGGCAACTGGCCTTCAACAAGCCTTCCTGCTGTAGTCATTGCAGCTAACTCATTCGCTAACTTAAACCCGGCAGGTGAGTATAAACCCGCCGCCCCTGTAGCAGCACCAACCATTTGCCCTTTGATGGTCGAATAAGATGCGTCTTTTATTCGGCTCACTAATTCACCCATAGACTTGACTTCGCCCTTGCTATATCTGTCAACAAGCATCTGCCGTAATCCTGAAGTGAACCCAAAAGCACCCGCCGTTCCTGTTATCGGCGTGCCTCCGCCTATTCCATAACCAGCCATGAAGAAAGGTAAATCAAGCCCCATTGCCGTCATGCCTTGTATCCATCTTTCCCATTGGTTGACAGATTCAAAAGGAGCCGGAACTTTCTGTTTTGCCATCATTCCAAAAAGAGAGGATTCAAGACCGGAAGAAAATGCCCTACCTATGCCTTGCGCTCCTGTAGTTACCTTTTCGCTTGAAAGTTTATCCTGTACCTGCCTACTGATTTCATCATGGTATGTATAAGCAGTATCGGGGCTGATCCCGAACATCTCTGAATAGACAAGAGCATTGGTAGCTTTCTGAGATTGCGCCTTTGCATCCCCTGAAAACCAATTACCCATTTTCTCCCACATAGTAGGGGCTGGAGCTTGCCGCCAAGACAAGACCTTATTATCCGGTTCCGGGACATCAGCTAATAAATCCCTACCTTCCGGCATGGAAGGTACCGGCGCAACTTGTTCTTGACTTGCAAATAAATCAACAGGCATTCTTAAATTCCTAACCGTTTCTTAACTTCATCAACAGTCATTCCATGTTTCTTAGCAGTAAATTCTAAATCATGTTGTGAGGGAGCCACTTTCCCATCAAATTGCACATTGGGCATTCCAACCTTATAATTTGAGAATATATTCTTTAGCCATTCCGTGACCTTGCTTTCTTTCTTTGGAGTTACAATCTCTTCAGCTATATCAATGATCCGTTTCCCTGCAGCCCCTTCTTCTTCAACCTTTTGCTGAAAGTCGATTAATGCCTTGCCGCGAGTGGGAGCGTCTATAACTCCCGATTTAAACGCCTTCTCAATTACATCCTTGCCGAGTTTATATTTAGGATCACCCTGAATCTTACCGACCATACTCACAAGCCGGGTTGCTTCATTAATATCTAATCCTTTTGGGACTTCTGCGTAAATATCATGTTTAATATCAATAGGTTCGTTGCTCAATATTTTGGCAATTATCCCACCGGAAAGAGCCATACTTTTCTCTTGTCTCGCAATTCGTTCTTCTTGCCTTCTCTGGCTTGCCTCTGATCTTGCCATTCTTTGTTCTGATCTTATTGCCGTTGCTTCTGCCCTATCCTGCCGTCCTTGATAATCTTTTATCTTTTCAAGCAAAGCTAATTCAGGCGGTTCCAACCCTGCCTTATCTTCATTGGTAAGAGGCTGTCCGTTGTAAATCTTAACGCTGGCTGCCCCTATCTTTTGCTCGGCCATCCGTTTATATTCGTTTTCCTTAATCAGTAATTCTCTTGAACTGTATGACAATAAGGTATTTTGAATCTCCGCCCCTTCATCTCCAAGCGTTTTCAAAAAGTCGGTAGATTCGATATAATCTATCCGCTTTCTAACGTCAGGAAATTCAGTCTTTAACTTTATTAGGTTGCTTGTGATAATCTGATCTTTAACCGCACCTTTTAATTTTGAGACAAATTCTTCCCTCTTTATCGGGCCAAGATGCGTAAATTTTGTTTTATCTGAAAGTTCTCGACTTAGTCTGGCCGGGTCAGTGTTAAACAATGCTCTTGCTTCGGCCTCCTCAAATATAGCGTCTTTCTTCTGGACCATCTGCTCTACAACGTGAGCCGGATAGATATTTTGTGCCCCTTGACTACGCAAGAACAATTCTGTCTTATCCCGGATAAGCTGCTTCCCCTCTTCTGTTGGCTCGGCTACCCACTCCTTTGTAAATTCCTCCATTTTCCTTTCTGTAACTGCTTGGCCTTCATCTACAAGTCTTTTCCTTTCAAGCAACCTTGCCGCCGATAGTAGATTGTGTCTTTCGCTATCAAGCGTGCCTTGCACTGCATTCCATACATCCGGGTCAGTAGTTTGCTTTTCGATAGTCTGAGACAGGGAATCGAAAGCATCCTGGGCGTATTGCGCGTCATATTCAGGATGCTGCTGCATAGCTTCAGCAATCAGGTCAACATTATCCTTAATTTCAAATCCTAACTTTTCGGCATCTTGATGCTTCTTGACCATCGTCATCCAATTATTATGTGCTGTAATCGATGACATAACATCGGCGGCGGCATTGCCTAATTGTGCACCGCTACGGGTTAAAGACGCGCCAACAGCGTCCTCCGTTGACATAAAGGGGCTTCCTGTCGTGCCTGGGATGGTTCGTTCGCTTTGCTTAAATGGTATGACTGGCATTAATAATATGTCCCGCTTGGGTTCTTGTAGTTATATTTTGCCTTCCCTGATTCTACTAATCCCGTTAAAAAGGTAGAGCCGGCTGAAATGTTGCCCGCTGTTGCCGCGTTGCTGCCTTCAAGCCGGAACAATCTTGCCTTGTCTAAGGCAGATTGACTTGCGGTTTTGCCTCCAAAAAGAATTGCCTGCCGGTCTCTTTCAGCTTCTTCAGCTTGGTAAGCCATCATCAAGAGAGGAGAACCTTCCGTTATGTCCACACCTGCCTTAGCGTAAAGTGCCTTCTGCCTTCCCATGAGCCTCTTGAACTCACGTGCGCTTGTCTCTGCATCATATTCAGCTTTTTCTTTCGCCGCTAAAGCGTCATTTTCGGATATACGGGCGTTATATTCGCTTGCGTCCTCTGCTGCCTGACCCTGCCGGTACATCCCGTAAGCGGATAAAGCCGCCGTGCCTGCCATAACATAAGGAATTGCCGCCGCCGCAAATGCCATTTTAAGCCACCTTTGAGTACATTATTAAATCATTCCAGAAGTACTTTGTCCTAATTGTCATTCGGTTAAACATCTTTCTCATATTATTATTGGTGGTCGTCGTAAATTAGGCTGTACATAAGGTAGTCTTGACCAAACGGCCCAAACCTTCTTAGCCGTCCCTCAAACTCAAATCCCAAAGCCTCTATCCATTCTATATGCTCAGGACATCCAGCGTCTATTGTCGCTTGAATCCTGCTGACTATCTTCGTTAAAAATGCGTTTTCCAATCCTGTCTTCACCATCCGGTGAATCGCTACCTTGTAGGGTTTAAAAGATTTCGACAACAATACCCATGCCTCTGACCTTCCCCATCCCTGCAAAACCAGACCTCCGCAAGCTACAGGGCAACCGTCCACCATCAAGGTGTAAGCGATTAACTTATCCCCCCATGACTTGCACCACTCATCCGATAAGTCGCCATTCGACCAGCATTCTTGCTGGCGTGCGCCATGTTCGATGATGTAACGGGCATGGCTGGCTTCAAAATCTACCCATTGCTTAACCACCAGTAGTCTCCATATTAGGAGTTATCGACAAAACAGTGCATGGCAAAGGCGAACTGCCTTGAATATAAATTGATGCGTCCGTTTCATAATCTCCATCAAAATCCGTTTCCTTGTCGCCTGTGAAAAGTACCGGTGCGCCTCCCGTTCCAAAAGGAACGTCAGTAAGATGATCTGCATCCGGCCCCCACTTCACCCCTGCCGATTCATGGAAAGCTGCCGAAAGCGAAATTATCTTTTTCTTCCGTCCTCTGCTTGTGCCTTCAGGAATCCCCGGCTCAATCTTCATCGGCTGCAAATTGTAATTGTAAGGAAGCCCGGCAGTAACGACATTGGCATAATGAGTTAATGAGATTGAACCGCCTGAAGATACGACTATGTTAGGATGCTTGCCTTCATTCGTATGAACGGCAACGGTTTCACCCGCAAGATGAGAAAGACCGGACAGGCTTTTTGAAACAACCTGAGCACTCCCGCCCGATGTATATGATCCCCATGCACTCGAATCTATCCCGGATAGTTCAAAGGTGTTCGTTGTTTTGTTTGCCACTGTATAAGCATTTACCAAACCTTGATTTACTTCAGTCATGCCTAATACGCCTGTTATGCGTACTTCGTCGCCATCTGTAAAACCGTGAGCAGTAGCGGTCACAACAGGAGGGTTAGCATTCGTAATGCCGGTAATCGTCTTTGCCGCCCCGCCGTCCCATGTCAAACCGGAATCGACGAAAAAAGCATCTTCGTAAACGTTGAAAAATTCGTGAGGCTTGAAATACTCTACATACCTCTTAGTCGCTCCGCCGATAGTTCTCTTGACGATTACCCAGACCTGATCTTCATTATCTGCATTGGTAACAGCGGCGACGCTCTCAAAGTCGCCATCTGTCGTTACCCTAAACCAAGGGTAAAGGTTTTCTTCCGGTTCATAGACCATGCCAAGCAATATGCCGTCTTTCCTGACAGCCCATAGAATAGACATCGGCTCAGACTGATAATCCATGTCCACAATGCCGGACAGTGCCCTTGTAGAGCCTTTTGTGATGTGCTTGGCTATTCGGGTTACATCAAGGCCAACGTATTTATCCTTCTCCCACTGCCATGCAGCTTTTCTTACAGTCGTTCCCCCGCGCTGGACATACAGAATGGAATCCTGAACCATCTCCGCGTCCATGTCCTTTACGCCTGTGGAAAGCTGGCGTTTAGCGACAACATTGTCTATCGTGAGAGGGTCGCTTGCAGAAGAAGCACCAAGCCTCCATACGCCCGCCGCCGTGCCTATCATCAAATATTCTTCACCTATCATCCAGTTAACGGAATCCACTTTGTCGGACAGAAGCGAATATTGAACCGCTGAAGAAGCATCGGCAGGGTCTTGTATAAAGTTCTCAAAATCGGCAGATGCAGAACCGTAAACATCAAGAGGGTCGTTTTCCGTCCCTCCCGCCATGAATCGCTGCTCAAAGAATGCGATAGCTCCGGGATTGTTACCGGTAGTGCCGAATTGACATTTTTGCGCTGTCCCGCCTGACGTATAAGCGGAGTAAGTGGTAGAGTTTATGCCAGACAATTGGAACGTCCCTAATTCGGTAAGTGAAAAATTATCGAAATCACCGTTGGAATTGATAGCCCCCGCAACCAACCTGAAACCTCCTGCTGTGGATGCAAGGAAATCAAAAGATTGTTCGCCTCTTGCTATTACCGTCCCTATGGTTTGCGTCCCGTCAAAAGATTTCAATTCCCAAGTGGAAACGATGTTTGCCGCATCAAAAGTGACACGGTATCGCTTGCCCGCCGTTGTAGGAGCCGAAAGAACCGGGCAAGTGCAGTATTGAGCCGCCGCATCAGCGGTAAGGCTTAAATCCCCTGTTTCATTGTAAGCGTTAAGATCGACATTCGCCCATGCAGAAGCCGCCGAAAAGTCACGGTCAACCTGATTAGGCATTAATTCAACCAAAGCTGCGGTAAAGAATAAGTCGTTGATTTCTGTCATCCCCCCGCATCCGGTTATGTAAATGATGTCGCCGGAAGCAGGAAAATCCGAATCTTCACCTGTCGCTGTAATGACGCAAGTAGCAGCCTGAGAAGCCCCGGTAATCGTCAGTGTGCCGCCTGTTGCCGGTACAAAGTCAGTCAGTGTCCATGTTGCGTCTGAGGTTCTCGACAATTTCTGCAAAGGATAATCTCTGTGAGCCAGATAGAGAATGTCGGCACTTTGAGTTATCTTGATATTCGGCAAATCAGCTTCATCGTAAGGATTGCTTATCTCATACGGAGTAGCAGGAGCCGTCACTATTTGTGCACTATTCGTAAAGAAGCGGAAATAACCGTCTTCAGCTAAAACGATATATGCTTTGACCGTTGAGAACTGAAAAGGAAATAACCGTGCGGATTTTGAACTATCTTTTATTTCTGCGACATAATAAAGCCCCGGCCTTGCCTGTGCGCCACCTTCGACTAACGGAATGAAATTCTCTAAAACCCGGCACGAACTTAGATATTTCTGTAAGTCAGACCGGGCATCAAGCCTAGAGCTTATCTCACCGCCGTTAAAGCTGCATATTAAAGGGACTGTTTTAGGCAATTCTTACCTCGCATTTTCCCAGCTTGTACTGCCGTTTTCGTCTTCTAAATAGTCTTGCGCCCGACTGAATCCCATCGCCCGCTTCTTCGCTCTCTCATAAAGCGTCATCATGGCCTCAAACTTTCCACCGCTTTCAGGGACGCTAAAACTAAGTTCCGCACCCAACCGGAAGACAAAGGCATTAATGAATGAAGGGGTATATTTTGCGGGGTCTGCTACTTTGCGAATGTAGGTTAGATATATCTGATAATCAGCGGTTGTGCTGTCATAGTTAGTCATCAGGCATAAAGTTCCGTCTGACAACGTTTCTATGACATAAGGGGCAACATCATCCGGCCATACTGCGTTATCGTCTTTATTGTCATCCGCAAGGCATAAATAATCAGACGGCAAAGGATAGGCATAATCCCAAACATCCGTATTAGCCGGAGATACAGCACTTTGAGCAAGGGCAACCCGGACTGTAGCAAACTTGGGTTTTATAGCTTCAATGACTTCATCCCTGATATATTCCCATACTGCATTTACTCTAATCGCATTAGGAGAACCATCATTGAACGTGGTTATAGAAGACCTTGCCCCTATCCTCTGCAACGCCATGTTTGCTATGCCGACATTACTGTAAGCCATGTTTTACCCCATTCCTGCTTTTCGTTTACGCCTCGGCTTCTTACGTTCACCCTTCGGCATCCCCACCGGAGGCCGTGGCGGTTTAACAGGTCTTAATTTTTTTTTACCTCTCCCGCCGGTACAAATGACAAGGATTCTTCAGTTGTTTTTGGTTCCAGTTCTGGTCTAATCTCGGCTTTCAAAGGTTCCTTTTCTTTCTGGATTGCTTCTAATTTCTTCAAAAGTAATGCCTCTTCAGATTCAAGAACCTTTAAACGGTCTTTTTCTTGAACCTGACCGGGGACAATTCTGGTCGATGACATCGCAGGAGTATTCTTATTGCCGGGTTTTTTATAGTAAACTTCAGTTCCCGGTGGAAAATCAAAATTACCTGCGATTGGTTCTAAAGGGTCGATATCGTCTTGATCTCCGTGAAAATATTTTCTATTTCTCTTTGCATCCCAACAAGGACGGTTACACTTGACAATCATAAAGGCTCCTTTTCTGATAAAGGGAGCGAGTTGCCCCGCTCCCGGTCTGCAAGTAGTTAAAAATTAATCCGCTCCCTGGCCTGGTTCACCAAAATACCCAGTCAGTTTACCGGCATTAGCGGCGGTGCTTGTTACGTTCCATCTGGCCCGGCAATAACCAGCAATCGAAGGTGGTGCAGGAATATAGAAATGTTTCCCTGCCGTCATCTCAGCAACCGCTAAATGGCGACTTGCTATGACAGTCGTTGCCGATGCAGTACTGTCGCTGCAAATCTGAATGTCCATCCCTTCAGTCATGTTGCCAAACGAAGTCGTAATGATAACGTGAAGACCGAACATTCCGCTTTTTCCGACATTAGGGTTATCTCTTCCAAAATAAACTTCTGTAGTCGAATAATCTGCCGTTGTTACTGCGTGGTCAGAATCAAGCAGATATAAATAATCGTACATAGGCATGGTCAAAAATCCTCCTTTCTTTTAATTTTAGACAATCTGTGTCTCGGTTTCGTCAATTCCTTCGGCTAAACGGACGGGGATACCACGGAAATTAGTAATCATTCCGCCCCATACATTGTCAGGAGTATAATTGACGTTGTTCTTGTCTTTCGCGGCAATATCCAACTGGTTGCAGATACTACGCGGCGCATAAATAACTGTACCCGGAGCTGCGCCCCTATCAGGTAAGTTATTGAGGCAGGTGATTAATTTGTCTTCATCGAAGATATTTGAATTTCCAGAGGTCTCAATATTGGCATATCGGAGAAGACATCTCTCATCTTCAACGACAATACCTAAATACCACGAAAAATGGGTGCGTAATCCCTCGTAATACTTAGGTGATGCTTCAGACCCGCTATTGATTGTCACCTTGCCTAAATCCTCTATCTGAAGTCCTCCGGGAAGATTTTTAGGATAAATCCCATAAACCTTCCCCGGCCCCCACTGGACGATGAAAACGCTGGTTGTGTCGCCACCAGAACCGCCGCCATCCACAACATTGTGAGGCCACGCCGAATTACCGTTTGGATGAACACTCAAGGCCCCCGTTCTGGTGGCGAAACCATTAAAAGCCCCCGGATCAGTTGCTATGCTTCCGTAAATAACGAGGTCTTCCATTTTCTGACCCATAGCCTCAACCTTCATGGCATTTTTCTGATCTCGCCAAGTATTAGGGTCATTCTGGATTCTCCAAAGCGCATAATCCACTTCAGAATAGTCCTCGACCATAGAGATAGGATCATTAAACGGAGTAGTATGCCCTGCGCTTAACGCGACACCTTCGTTGAACCGTCTGGTTCCCGGAGTAGGTAAATAAGATTCCCGCGAACCGATATTTGACATAATCTGGTTTGAAGCCACCATCGGCATATCGCGGATAAACGGTTTAGCTTTGGACAAGACCTTTGCCGCATATATATATTGCGCCTGTCCATCAAGGGATGTGTAATCATTAATCACATCCATAAGGGTAAAATACCCTAATACTGCTGTGTCTCCCATTTCTTATATCTCCTTTCTATTTAGGCGGCGGAGGAGGGCTTTTGTCGTAATTGAAACCCGCTTTAGGTTTTTCTCCTTTTGAACCTGAGCCTTGAATACCCACGTCTTCGTCCGTTTTCTTCGCCAATCGGTAAATCAGGCGTATGATTATTGGATCGTTGCCAAG
This sequence comes from Minisyncoccota bacterium, assembly GCA_028687085.1. Taxonomy (GTDB): domain Bacteria; phylum Patescibacteriota; class Minisyncoccia; order Phycocordibacterales; family Phycocordibacteraceae; genus C7867-001. Next base: position 17,813 of record JAQUAU010000005.1, read on the forward strand.
GCCGGATTCTTTCAGATGTGCGAGTTCTTCCGGCTTAGCTTCCTTGGTTAGTAATCGTGTGCAGAGTTCAGTCGCGGCGTTATATTCCGCTCCTAATTCGGCTTTGATAGTAGCTTCGGCCTCGGCTTTAGATTTCTCTCTGGCTTCTGTATCGGCCTTGACTATTCCGGCCAGAAAGCCATCCCAGGCGGTAGCGATTGCCTGAGCTTGTTCCTTGTTGAGATTTGCCGCGTGAAACGTCTTTTGCGCCCACTCAACCATTGCCGGGTCGTGTTCAGCCCCTTCGACCTTCGGAAACTCGTATTCCGTTGGTTTTTCGGGTTTGCCTAACGACCTGTAAAAAGCCTCTCTCTGCTCTGGTGTTGCTTTGTCGTCCGGTTTGAAGATTGCGCTATCCAGTTTTGTTTTCAGGGCATCGTGTTCAGTCTTGATTTCGAGTGCCGACTTGACAAAATCTCCGGGCTTCGTGAAACTCTTGACAAACTCATGCTCCTTGTACTCATCCGGCAGTGCCGACCGCCATCCCAACGACTGACTTTGATCTTGATTCTGGTTTTGATTGCCTTGATCCCCGCTTGGGTTCACTTGGTCGCCTTCCATAAAAAATCCTCCTTTTGGTTAATAAAAAAGCCGAGGCTCCCGATTTCTCGGATGCACTCGGCTTTCGCAAAGCTCTTGTCTGTATAGGCGGTCGAACCGCTCTTATTTATTCTTCAATTATGAAATCGTACCGCCGTTAGTGCTGATGCAAGTCCATTTCGTTCCGTCAAAAACCAACGTAGCTCCATCACCAACAACGCCGTCAAAGCTGATCTTCGTCCCGCCGTTCATATTAGCCGGGGTGATCTTCCAAGTGTCAGCGCCAGCCCCTTCCGTTTTAGATGCGAAAATTTTGAGCTGCCCTACCGTGCCATCTGCCAGAGTTACGTTGTCTTCATCACCGTTACCGTCAGTAGCAATGAAAGTTATAAGTTGGACTATACTTGCCGCTGTCCCGGCATTGGCAATGGTAAGGTTCTCAAAAGAACCGATGAAAGCCCCTCCTGTCCCGGTTGCGCCCGCTCCCATAGTGATTGTTCCGTTTGTACCGACTTTCAATTTCTGGTCGCCGTTTGCCGCCGCCCCGGTAGAGTTATCCTGACAGAGAATGAATGAATCTTGAGCGTCACCGTCAGCTTTACGGGCAAGTCGTAAAAGATAACTGTCGTTGGTCTGACCGCCCGCAGCACTCCCGTAAATCGTAACCGCGGAATCGCCCGCCGCAAAATCTCCGGCTGCAGCGGTGACATTTACAACCGTGGCATTGGTCGCCATGTCAATATCTACCCCGGCATCAACATTTATCCCGCCCGTAAAGGTCGCTTCCTCATCGAATAGAGCTTTACCAGTCGCCACATGGAGGGCTTCGTTGTTGGTAGAATCTATTTTGACAGCGTAAGAGGTAGCCTGAGCCGCGCCAGTTTCAAGCACTTCAAGGCACGCGCCGTCATTGGCTGCTGAAATGTTACCTACCGATGCGATACGGATAAGTGCTGCATCTGCCACTAATGCCCCGTCTGAAGTAGCGTGTATCATTCCGGTTGCAGGTGCGCCTATCCATGAGCCTGTTGAACCGTCAACCTTGACTATGGAAGTAGTCTGTGAAGCGGGGCCGATAAAATTAGCCTGAGTGCTTGTGGCTGCCGTCCCGGTTACCTTGATCCCACTTCCGGTTCCATCATGGGTAACAACGAGGGCATCGTTACCGTCAGTGGCATCACTATCAACCGCAAGAGCCGTGCCCCCTGTGGCGTGCTGTTCCTGCACGGTGAAGACCGCGCCGGTTCCGGTTGCATTGTTTCTTTTGACGTAACTGCCGATGTCCTGAGTAGTATCCAGTTCTATCTTGCCGTTATCTACCTGCACGTTACCGGCTGTAATGGTGAGCATATCGGCGGCGGCATTGCCAGCGATGGTTGTAGCCCCATAGCGTGCAATCTTGAGGTCGGAAGCCGCCCCGTCGTAGCAATTAAGGTAATTGCCGGTAAACCCTGCCCCGTCAGTCACAGCTAAACGGATTGCGTCGCCGGTAAGACCTGCGCCGCTGTTAGTGTATAAAATGCCGCCGCCTGAAGTCTGAGTGTTTGCCGTAATCCCAATGGTGGTAGCTGTGGTGGCTCCGTCTACTATTTCAATGACATTATCGGATGTCCTTGTGCCGGTGGCATTCAGGGTCACGAGGTCTGCCGTGGTCATGGTGTTATTTGTGATCGTCACGCAATCGGCATTTGCCGTGTCTGTGACCGACAAAGTACCCCCGGAAACTGTCATATCAACGTTGGTAGGAAGGTTTACCAGAACGGCTCCGCCGCCGAGGGTGACGGCCCCTGTGGAGGTTCCGCCGAGGGTAACACCGCCCGCCCCTTTTCCGTCAACAGTGATGGTCGTTGCCGCTGTCTTCGCTGTGATTGCATCCTGTTGAAAAGTGCCCGTCACGGAAACATTTCCCGAGAAGGTTCCGTCAACAGCGGTCACATCCCCGTCCGTAGCTACTTTGAAGTTCGTGAAGTCAATGCTGGCCGTGGTTCCTGTGATGACGTTTGCGCCGCAATCAATGGCATTGACAAGGTTTGCTTCGCTGCAATCAATTCCCGTGGTTGCCGCCGCGCTCGGATCAACAACGATGCAAGCCGCCGGGGAATTGTCGGGAGATATGGTGATAACACCGTCATTAGATACTGAAAAATCCGTGAAGGTGATTGAACCGGCCCCGCCATTTACATTGACTACACCCGCCCCGGTTACCGCGATGCAATCGGTTCCATTTGACGTGACTATGAGAGCATCGCATTGAGCATCAGCGGACACAACCTCAAGGACAGTGCCATCAGTGGGATTCCCGGTTTTCTGCTCTACTTTGAGAACGCTTACGTCCCCGAAGTTCCCAATGCCGGAAATAGTGAGCATATCTCCGTCAGTTTTTGCCGAAGTGATAGTTTGTGCGTTTGTTCCAAAAGCGATAGACCCAGCCCCGTCAGGGTCGCCAATGTCATCAAAGGCCGTTGAGGTTGCGCCTATCTGAGTTACATTTCCCGCATCGCTCTCATAATAAAGAGCGGACTCGCCGCCATTATCTTTCACATAGAGCCATCCCGTGTTTGTTTCAGGATTACCCGAAGGTGCTGCCTGTTCTGGAAGAACAACGGTTTGTACAAATAACTTCTGCCAAATCCTGCTTGCCTTTCCTAACCAACCTGATAAATTTGTTTTGGGATAAAACTGTTCCATGTCTCTTCCTCCTTTTTTAAGGCGTTAAATTTTGTTCCTCTCCGTTTCGGGCAAAGAAAAAGGGCGGAAGTAGATGAGTAGGCACCTACTTGCCGCCCTTGAATCTTTCTTGCGTCCCTGTCAGTCTGGCCGGACTTTCAGAAAACCCTAATTTTTAAAATATGGCCTTACTCCGCCGCTTCGGACGGCACTATTGCCATTAATGCCCTTATTACAGCTTCTTTTGTGCCCGATGAGAAAATACCCAACTTCGCCATTGTTGCTACTCCAACATTGTATTCCGCAATTTGAACCGGATTGTCAGGATTTAAAGTAACCCCAAAGTGCGTCGTATCTAAAAAATCAGCCAAGACTTCCATACCTATGGGGTTCCCAAAAGTTATCCGATATTTAGCGGTAAGTTCTTTCATTGCCGCGCCTCGTTCCCCCCCATTGCCCCTCCGGTCAAAATATCAAGAGCACTTCCTTTTTGAATAGCCGTGCCCGCTGCTGGCAATGCTTTTGCAATATCAATCCCTTGACTAATGCCTTGTTCCATTTGAGAAGCTTGGATACGCTGCAACCGCAATTTAGCTACATCCGCCTCCGACTTCAAAACATTGGAAGGAACCCGGTAGGCTTTCCCGATTTCACGCTGCATCTCGTCGCCATCCCATACGTCAAGAGATTCAGGAAACATGATCCCAATCTGTGATGCTGTTTCAAGGCATGCTTTGATCCCTCTGGTTCGGAACATGACCTTTTGAGCCTGAGCCAACGGGCCAAGGTAATCCACTTCAAGCTTGCCTCCACCATACTCTATTACAATGTCGGGAGGAGGAGGCAACCGGCCTGCTTCCATTTCAATGTCCCATACCCGGTCTATTATTGGGTTCATTGCTTCGATATTAAGAGTGTCCGTCCGGGTAGCCAATACTGCGGCCTTTTCACCTGCCATTTCAATTACTTGTGTGGCGGTTATCCTCTCTATCCCATTCATGGCCGCCTGAGACATCATCAAGAAGAAATCGACATTGAAAAATTCCTTTATAACTTTCTGCGTCCGCTCTCTCAGATCAAGAGCATAGGGCAACTGTATCCCTGTATTAAGAGGTTGCGGTAACTCTGACATCATTTCAACATACGTCCAACCTTTCGGCCCCGACTGCACCTTTCCCCTCAAATCTTCCGTCCCTACCATTGGAGGCTCGGCCATTTTCTGAGCAGCTATCAAGTTCGTCTTTGCTTCCTGTTGTGCCGACATAATTTCTGAGTAAGCATCCCAAGCAGGAGAACGACCATAAACCTCATCTGTCTCTTTCCGGTAACGCCAACCGATAGAAGGGAAACGCCTGTATCCGCCCTCATGCAACAATTTATCGTTCTTCCCTTCGAGCAACCAATACGATCCCCAAGGCATAGCTTTAGAATCGATACGGTTAGGGTCAAAATCCATGCGAGGTTGCACGGCATGGATTACATAGACTTCTTCATAAGGATTCTCTTTGTGCTTCCTCTCAAACTCAGAATCCACTTCTTTTAGCTTATCAATCCCGAATCGTTGGACAAGATTTCTCAAGGTCACTTGAAAACGCCTGTATAGCGTGTCAACCATTCTATTCTTGTTTTCGGCAATGCAAAATTCCCGAAAATGCAACGGCGTGAAAAATATCCGTCCTGTATCAAGGTCTTCCTCAACATCCATTGCCGCCGTGCCAACAGAACCGCCATCCCTGAAGAATTGAGGCATAACGGCATAGAAATTGCTTCCCACAAATGCGGATTTCATTACATCTTCGCAATAATTCAACCATTGAGAGACTTCCGGTATCTCATCCAGACGTTTGCCGGAAAAACGTCTCATTGAACTTGCACGCGGGAAATTGATGGTATTCGGCAGGGTTAAAGAGAACCAGTCAAGGTTAGGAGAACACAGATAGCCATATATCCCGTCCGCCCACAGATTTAAAGCCGATATTGCAGTGCCATCATAGACATTCTCAGTTAACTTCTGCCCTTTAGGTGTGGACGAAATAGGACGGGATTGGCGGACAAACTCAAGAATATCATTAATGACACTCTCAAAAGGAAGCCTTATTTGCTTCAGATATTCCCAATATTTGAGAACATCTTTAGCTTTGTCTGCGTCTGTTCTTTCTGCCATCATCTCACCTGCATCAAACAAAAAAGCCTACCCCTGATTTCTCAGTAAGTAGGCTTTCGCAAAGCTCTCTTTATTTATTGGCCGTCGAACGGCTCTTAGTTATGCAAAACTGCTACATTGCCTCCATTCATAGCGAATGCCCCATGGATATATCTTTCAGAAAATGCGATATTGTTCATGTAACTGCATTTGGGGCACTTTACTTCCAAGGTCATAGTATTAGTCTTTTCCCCAAATACTTTTGCCAGTAGCCTTCCACACTTCACGCAACGGATTTCAGTCATATCCTCATCCTAAAAGCTCGGCCTTCTGCGTCTGTACCGCAGGTGTCATTAAAGAAGAATCCTGCGTCAATATCGTCGCCTTCATCCCCTTGCGCTTCCTCAACCGCTCCGCTTCCAACTTAGAAGCGTTCTGCAAAGCCGTATTATTGTCTTTGAATGAAGCCGGCGCGTTAACAGGAGGTAATTCAGGAACAGGAAAAAGATCAGTCGCAACATCCTGTATGCCCTTCAATCCCTCAATAGGATTTATAAGCTTACTCTTAACCGGATTATAAAAAGTTTCCAGTTCCGTCAATGGCTGTATCACCGTCTTAACCGCATTCCCTAATCCACTCATACCACTGCCCTCATTTCACCCGGCGACCTCCGCAAACCGAAAAGCAAAGGAGAAACATTATCCGATTCCTTCGGCATGTCGTTATTCATCGGCCTGTATTTCAAGCCGCTCTGAGTAAACCGGCCTATACACTCAGGGAAATGACCGTCATCCTTCGGCTTGCCATCGTCATCATAAGCCCATCTCTGTACTTGCTTTATCGTATTCACGCATGACCTGAATATAAACAAGGTCGGCATCCCGTTAGGACCCCTTAACCGCGTCTCAACAGCTTTTATATACGACTTTTCATCCTTCGACCCTACCCCCAACCTGACTTGAAATTTCGCTAACCTCTTCTGTATCATAGTGAAACTGTCTTCCGCAACCCCATACCGATTCCTTATGTATGAAGTGTCACCCTTCGACAAAGCATCTATCTCCCCATACTTCATACGCCAACTATTTTTCTGCTTCAACTTTATGCAAGCATCCGCCAATTCTTCAGAACCGCAATTATCCCAAATCTCCTCACATATAAAATACCTGTCGTACTTATCTACCGCACAAAAACTTACCGCATGAGGAGTGTTTAAATGAAAATCAATCTCAAAACCAACAGGCCAATCAGGAGGTATCTCAAAATCATCAACAACGTGTACCGCAGGATTAAACCCCTTCCAAACCCTGCCCGTCAACTGCAACCATCCACCCTGTATACGCGCAACCTTCTCGTCCTCACTCAATGAAGATTCAAATATCCGTATCGCCTCTTCCGTCAAATACCTGTTTGCCGAAATAGGAATGTCCGCTACCACACCCGTAGAGATGTCCGGCTCTAATACTATCTCATCCAATATCCAAGGCTCACTTATCGCCGTCATCGCCATCGTAAACGTCCCGTTCCTCGCTACCAACCCACGACGATTAGCTATGTACTTGTCCCTCGGCGGCGGCTCATCCGCGTGTACCCAATCACCCGTCCACCCCTCGTGAGACTTAGTGTCCTCCTTATACGTCAATATCGTAAACTTGCTGCCCGTCTTTGGAAATATAAACTCATGCTCAACGCCTACATTGTTCTTATGCGTCTCATAACTCCCAACCGGCAACCACTCCTTCAACTTCGGAACTATCGTATCACGAGCAGCCTTCTCCCAATCCTGGCAAATTATCCGGCCTATCACCCCCCGACCACCATTATTACGCGCAAAATCAGAAGGAAATAACCCGCTGCCGTCCCACGGAGCCTTGCAACCTAACGAAAACGCACCACCCATGTTCGCACATATCACAGTCTTACCTATCTGATTCGCCCCAACTATCAATACAGTCTTCTTACCTTCCCGTATAAACTCCAAAAACCGCTCCTGATGAGGCAACGGCTCCAAAAACTCTATCCTATGGCTATCCCTATACCTACCCTCAACCTCCTCTAACTTAGCATCCTCCTCCTCTAACCTAAGTAACTCCTCCTCTGTCCTTAATAACTCCCTCTGTACATCCAATGAAGAACCCTTTTGTATTTTCGTACCCACGAGGGGATTAATTCGCTTAGCCGGTGCCTCGGTTTCCCCCCCTCCCCCCCCCTCTGAAATCATATCCAGGAGGCGTTTGCTTAGATCATTCTGCTGCTTGGCCAGCTTCTTCTTGCCTATCCCTGCCTTCTTCGAGTTATCAACAATCTTACGTTTACCAGACATCCGTTAATCTCTTAATGATAATATAGACTTAACACCCAAGTTAACATAATGAATATTATCTGACTTTGTAATGATATTAGATACTTGCAAGGGGACGATATTGGATAACCCTGAAACCGGTTGATAACTCCCATACCTACCATGTTGATAACTATGTTGATAACTTTTCAAGCTCATCACGTTTAGCCCGTAATTCCTCGATTCTGGACTGGATAGCCTTACGCTTCTCAGTGATAGCGTGGATTTCAACATTCTGTGTGCTCTGACCCCGCTCTAAACGCTCTTTATCGTACAGGATACCAGCAGATACTACAATATCGCGGCCTCCCATGGCTTTTATTTTTTCATCATCAAGATTATACAATAATTTGAGCTGTAAATTACTCAGTATATCTGCTCTATGATCTTGATATACTTGAGTTTCTGGTATTGGTAGTAAGTCCTTGATTTTTTGGTGGATTGCTTGGGGGGTTACTCCTTGGATAGCTGCGATGGCTTTATAGCTTAGGTGGTGATTGTATTTGAGGTCGAGGGCTTGATTTACGTCAACAGGCATATTATTTCCCTTTTTCCTTTTGTGGTTAGGCTCGCTCAAGCGCCGTTGGCGCTGACGCTTGTAGTACACTGGAGGTACTGAGTAGCTATCAGATTACTCTCACCCTATATATATTATATATAACAACCTATGTTCCAGATTTCATAATTTGTGTAATAATTTCATTAGCTTCGGCTATTTTTTTGGTGATTTTTGATCGGTCGCAATGTAGATTATCTGCTATCTGCTGATGTGTTAGCTGCCCGACGTAATAGGAGAGCAGGATCATTGTGTGTTGTGGCGTCATTTTATGGATTATATCAATTATATCACTATATTGTGGAGTATCAGCTATGTTCTCTAGGATTGCATCTGGTATATGCTCATATTTGATCGTTTGCCGTTTTATTGATAATTTTTTAACCTTTTGATATTGTTTACAATTTAGGCATGCTGGTTGTCCACGCCCGCATTGATAATGTTGGCATAACGAGCAATCCATGATTATCCTATATTCTATTTTTTGTCTGTTGTCAAGCATTTTGTCAACTTTTCCGGCGATTTGTCGATTTTCCTTACGATATTCGCTATTTTGCTGATTATACCTACGTTTGCTTATGCTCGTTAACAGGCTTATCAACATCTTGCTAACATGTAACGTCGGAATACTTTACAATCCTTGTTTGTCTTGATTTTGCTCTCATAATTTTTATTATTAATGATATCGCTGTGTTGTGTGCTCAACATGATTTTGGCATGGCACGTGCATTATATCATAGTAAAGATTATAAAACAAAGGAGGAAACGGAAATGAGAAAAGAATTGCGACATGAAGCAGTGGTAGTCATCTGCACCCATTACGGGTGCGGTGCGGAGATGACCAGAGAGTTGGCGCGCAATGATAGCGACACCAACACCCTGGCGCGATACATTTGCCCGGTATGCGGGCAGGTAGAAGAGGAAATTTGGGACTGAGGGCGTCCGTGCCTGTAATCAGGCCGGTGCGCCCTTTTTTATTTGGAAAGGAGAGGGAAATGAAAAAGTACAGAATCATCGCGGGTGAGGGGATAGTAGGACAGATTGAGGGATACGCGACCACGTTGAGGGGTGCGCGTCGAATGGCAACGATAGCTCGTTGTGGTGGCGACCGTTGGGCGCGGATTGAAGAAAATCTTGAAGGCCAGGAAAACAGTCTTGGCCAAGAATTGACTGGGTGGAAGCGGATAGAGGGGAGAGGAGAAGGAAAATGACACAGTAAGAAATAAGCGAATCTATTGAAAAATTAATCGGACAGGAGCTTTCCGCGAAATACGCCCACCTGACGTTTGCGGAAATGGCTGAGGTGGAGGAACTGGCAGAATTTGCCAATGCACTCCTCCAGGCAGAAAATGACTGGTGGAAGGCAGAAAATTAGGAGCGAAAGGAGAAGAAAATGAAACTCAAAATATATGAAGAAATAATAGAAAAATACTATGGAGGTGAGTCCGGCTATGAATATCAGCCGGTCACCGAAATAGAGGTGAATGGGAATCCTGACGCGCGTCGGGAATGGTGTGTCGTCGAGTATCCCTGGGAGGAAGACCCCAGAGTAATATCATGGCATCAATCCCTGTCCGCTGCGGTCAAGGCCGCACAGCGCCACGGTGTGGATTTTGGCGCCCAAAATAGAGGTGGGTATGGCTGGGCGTGGAAGCCGGGACGATGCAAACCCTAACCCCACGCCAGCAACAGGCGTACGAGCTACGTTGCGCCGGCAAATCCCTGCGTGAGATCGCCGAGGTCATGGCAACCACGCAGGAGCCGGTGCGCAATGATCGCGATATATTTGCCCGGTATGCGGGCAGGTAGAAGTTGATCGAGGATAAAAATAAAGGAGGGTGGAAATGACACCGTATGAATTAAAATATAATGTAGAGCAAACGGATAGCTATTTCTTTACAAGGGGTACAATGAAATTCTTTGGCGATACCATGAAAAACTATGGTTGTAGGTCTGCGGTTGTTAATACCTATACACGAAACAGTGTTGATGTATGGGAATTATACCGAAGAAGGCCAGTAAAAGGCGGGTTACAGACATCGGCATATTTCCGGAAAGATAATTTTAAACGAATACACGTAAAGGAGGAATAAAATGGATGAGGAAAGAAAAGATGGGCGGAGAATCACCGTTAATTGTCCTCGCTGCGACCATACTTTTGAATTGCTTGCTTCAATGTTTATGCTAACCTGCCTACGGTGTGGCCACACTTGGCTCCCGCGTAGTGATGATGTTGGGCAGTGTCCCTGCTGTCATTCGGTGCGTTGGGATAAACCCATGACCCTGCATGAGGCATACTCGCGGTCGGATCGCCTGGCAGAAAGATCAAGAAGCGGGATCACTATCTATGTTTACGACACAGGGACAGGGAAATATTTTGTCTCATTGACGGAAAAACCAGAGCATAAAAAATTGGCAGTGCTAAAGGGGAGGAGGGAGAGATGAAAGTCTGTGCCGTGAGAAAGCTGAATAGTAATGAAAAGTGGATGCTCTACAAGCTGCCCCGGAAGCCGGCAGTAAAAAAGGGGTATGAGATATCCGGCCCATTTGACGGTTATTTTTCAGCGATGTTGAAGATTGGATTTTGGAAAAAGGGTATATCCAAGACATAGGACAGTTGGATAATGACGCCCATAAAGCTTTGAATAGAGCCGTACGTAAGGGCAAACTTATTAAATCACGTGAAAATCTTCGCATGGGATATGTGTCCATACTAATAAAGAAAACGACATATTCTTTGCCGACTTTATAAACGAAAGGAGAAAAGAAATGAACACAGAAAAAAAGGCACAGCAAATCATGGAGAAAATCAATGGGATCACGGCGCAAAAAACGCCCGTGATCGCAACCCACTACGTGCGGGATGAATCCGTACAGGCGGAATTGAGGCTGCACGCGGAATGGGCTATCCGCGTGCCCGTGGATGAAATCCATTTCCCCAAGCGGATCGCACCCACACCGGATGATTTTTACCGGTCGGGCATGGACAAAACAGACCCGTGGTGCAATATGAGCAAAATCGCCATCAGCATCGCTGAGGTATCCCGCCTCTCTGATCGTAGCTACCCCAACCCGCAAAAGCGATGGGAAAACATAATCATCAAAATCAATCTCAAAACCAAAACCGGCCCGGAGCGGCGGTCTGAGGCTAAAAATCAATTTCTCGTCGATGCCGGTTCCGCGTTCCTCGCCGATTACCGAGCTGCAACAAAAAAATCCAATCTGGCAAAAATCCGTAAACAGATCACCACCCTGCAATCCCAACAAAAAGCACTCCTGCCTAAATTGCGAGAGGCAAATAGCCTCTATCTCGCCGGCAAAAAAACCGAGCGAGAAGCGCAGAAAATCAAAAACGCTGAAGCCCTCAAATCCGGAAAGTTTTGGGAGGCGGATGCCGACACCCTGAAAAGCTATTTTCATCCGCCATTTGATAAAAATTACGTGGCGGACGTCTCCGAAAAATGGCGGGCGTGCCTGATTTTGGAGTGCGAGTCGGTGAGCTACAGGGGATATAACGACGAGTGGCGGCACAAACTGAGCGCCACCGGCGACGCCTATCTCTGCGGGATTGACGACAACGGAGATGAGTGGGGACACCATTGCCACGTCCCCCTGAGCCGCGATAATTACGGCAATGGCGGGTTTGACGCCACCGTCGAGGAGGCCATGTGTGACCTGTTTGATATTTCCCCCGCCAACCTCGCCAAATGCCAGCGGCAGGGCGATTTGTTGTTTTGCCCGGTAAAAATCCGAACCGAGGACGGCCCCGAACATTGCGAGCGGTGCGGAGGAACCAAATCCCAGCATTACGAGTCCACCGAAACATCCGACGACGGGCAACGAGAACGAATATACCTCGCGTGCCATTATCCGGGGTGTTTTCAAGAATACAATCCCCACATCCACAAAGCGCCACTGTTGGAGCCAACCGAAAAATGGACGCCACGCGAATCGCATGAAATCACCAGCCCCAGCCTTTACCGTAATGGTCGATATTTTAGGGCGGCTGATGAGATCACGGTGACGCATACCAGCCATGCGGCGGTTACGTTGCCGCCGGGTGAATACCGGCTCTATATGTCTCGGATTGCGAATGCTGATTAATAATTGATTTTGTCCCCTCCCTGTTACTGGCAGGAGAAGCCACCCCGGAGACCAAGCCGGGGTCAGGGAGGGGAAACCAAACATATCACAAGGAGGTAAAAAATGGCACGTAAATCTACTTCTCCGCGTATCAGCGAGACAAGCGCAAAGTTTTACCCCTCGGTTTTCCCCAGCCGTAACGCCGGGCTGGAATATACCGCCGACGCATTCCCGGCGCTCTACCGGCATACCCTGCATGATCTCAAGGGATCGTTTACTCGCGGGGAACTCATGCTGATGATAGATGTTTTTAATAGCACCGCCCTCACGCCCATAATGGCCGGTCAGCAACTTGACATCCAGGTTGCGGACGGGATCGCGCTTGACCACCTGGACGAAAAATGGAAGATTGACGGCGCTGCTCTCAACGCCAAAATCGCCGGCCTTTCCATTTTTCAATCCGCCTGCCTTGAAATTTGGGCGAACGGTTTTTGGTATAGGCAGGAGCAAAGCGATATTGTCGGCGAGGATTTTGAAACCTGGCTCGCGCAGTTGCTGTGAGCCCATACCGCCCCTGGGCGAAAGGAGAGGAAATGAAAAAGTATTATAAAACCAGAACCGAGGCTGAAGCCGCGTTAAAAAGCTATGCGCCGAAATTCGTGACCGAGCCTCGGCCAGAGGACCTGAACATTTATGATCTGTCGAAATCTCACCCCAAAAGGAAATATAGATTCCTTCTTGGGACATACTTTGACTATTTAGCTATTTAAGGGGAGGCTTGAAAGATGCACACACAAGGAACGTGGATTGCAAAAGAGGGGATGATTTATTCACAGCACATTGGAGAAACAATCGCTTATTGTCGCGGTGAGGCCAACGCCGCCTTCATCGTCCGCGCCTGTAATAATCATGAGGCGCTTTTGGAGGCGCTTAGGGAAATGTTTAAATATGCGCTTGCTGAAGATTGGAACAAAAAAACAGGCCACCATTTAGTAATGCAGCAGGCCCGTGCCGCCATAGCCGCAGCGGAGGGAAAGCGAGGGGGATAAAATGACACTTACGAAAAAGCAAC
>JAQUAU010000006.1 GCA_028687085.1 Minisyncoccota bacterium
CGTCGGCACTCTCCTCGCCGCGGTGCTTCTGCCGATCTACAACTTAGCTGGTTCTATCTAATCAGGGGGCCGACGCTCTGGTCGGCCCGCCGACCAGAGCGTCGGCGTTGTCCACAGCTCTGTTCCTTCGACGCCCCATATAGCGTACAATTCATCTATTAGCCGCCTACCACATATCATGTATACACACCGTTCCCGAGGCTTCACCCTCATCGAGTTGCTCGTCGTCATCGCCATCATCGGCGTGCTCTCGGCGGTCGTGCTTGCCTCTCTCAATACTGCTCGTCAAAAGGGCAACGACGCCGCAATCCAGTCCGACCTCTCGACCATCCAGACCGAGGCCGAGATATTCTACGGTGGTGGTGGTGGTAATACCATTCCAAACAGCTATGGCGTCACCGTGTCCACCTGCGCTGACGCCACCGGCATGTTCTATCTCGACAGCGTTATCAGGAAGGCTATCGCGGGAGCTGAGTCAGCGAATGGTACAGCGAGCAGCATGTCTTGCTTCGGGAGTGGAACAGCGTACGCAATCTCGAGCCCGCTATCATCTGATGCGGCTAAGCATTGGTGCGTGGACTCAACCGGTAGTGTGGGGGTCCGCACAACGGGTCCGGCCACTGGCACGGAGTGCCCGGCGATTTAATCAATAACGTATTACTATAATCCTATGAATTCTATGCATAACTTCAAAAAAGGCTTCACTCTTATCGAACTACTCGTCGTGATCGCCATCATCGGCGTCCTCTCGGCAGTGGTACTCGCTTCGCTCAATACTGCCCGCTCGAAGGGCAGCGACGCGGCTATCATGTCCGACCTCGACGGCATCCGCACCCAGGCTCAGCTCTGGTACGGCGATCATGCGAACTCCTATGCTGGCGTGTGCGGTGATACGACTATTGCGAAGCAGATTGCAGGAGCTGAGACGGCAAACGGCACTGAAAATGTGGTCTGTAACCCGTCAGCAGACGGCAAGGCATATGCCGTATCCTCAGGTCTTCTGGCGTTTTCTCCGGTGCAATACTACTGCGTTGACAGCACCGGCGCCGGGACGACGACTACGACAGCACTTGGTACCGGGACAGTTTGTCAGTAGTCATCAAAGGCATATAGCGTGCAAGAAACCCGCGGCTCCGCCGCGGGTTTCTGGTATTATGCACGCATGGACTCCAGTCTCGGTGCGGTTTTTTTCGCTCTTGGCGCCATCATCGCGAGCTTCATGGGCGTCGTCGCCGCGCGCCTCCATACCGGAGCGAGCATCCTCGTCGGCCGCTCCCGCTGTGATGCGTGCAATGCACCCCTTGCACCCCTCATGATGGTGCCCATCGTCTCTTATCTCATTTCGGGCGGCAGAGCGCACTGCTGTGGCGCGCATCTCTCGCCTCTCGCTCCGGTTACCGAAGCGCTCCTGGGCGTTCTCTTCGTGCTCAGCTATCTGAAGCTCGGACTCAGTATCGCTCTTCCGTTTGCGCTCATCGCTCTCGCGCTTCTTCTCGCGCTCGTCCTTTATGATCTTGCACACCAGATACTGCCTCCCTGGCTTCTTGGTGCATTCGTCGCGGCGTCTGCATTGGCCGGATACCTTTCTGCTCCGTCTCTTTTCGAGTTTTTCAGCGCACTTTCTCCGGCGTTCCTTATCGCCGGCTCGCTTGCATTCATCCACGTCATCTCGCAGGGGAGGGCGATGGGCTTCTCAGATGCGCCGCTTGCGTTCGGTCTCGCTCTGTTTGCGGGCTTCGCCGCGTTTCCCGGCTTCATCTTCTCTTTCTGGATCGGCGCGGTTATAGGGATAATCCTGTTGGCGAGGAGGCCTCGTGGCTCTAGAATGAATACTGAGGTGCCGTTCGCTCCTTTTCTTGCCGCCGGCTTCATCCTCGCGTACTTCACCCAATGGAACCCATTCGCCTTTCTCACGGATTTACTCTGATGGAACTCATGATCGTATTTGCGATCATCGTTACTATCTCGGGTGTCGTGCTGTCGAGCCAGAGCACGTTCAACAAAACGCTCGTGCTCTCGAATACGGCCTACGATATCGCGCTCTCTCTGCGGTCAGCCGAGACCTACGGGATCAGCAGCCGCGTATCGGGCGCGACGGCAAACGCAGGGTACGGCGTCCATGTCGAAGCAGCGACGCTCTCTTCTTTTATCTTCTTCGCCGATACGTCTCCCGGAGCGTCGTGCACTCGGCCCGACTGCAGACCGGGGGATTATGCCTTCTCGTCTGGATTGGATACGACGGTACAGACCTACGCGCTCGGGAACGGTATCAGAGTCGGTGATTTCTGCGTGTATAATGGCAGCTGGATCTGCTCACGCAACGGCGACCTGCCCTCGCTTGATATTGTATTCGAACGTCCGAATCCCGATGCCTATATCCATGCAGGCAGCACCCTGTACTCGAAGGCATGTCTCACTATCAGGTCGCCGCAGGGAGGTTTTCGCTTCATCTCCATCTCGTCATCGGGACAGATTATCGCAAACGCCGCTTCGAACCCTTCTTCTTGCCATGAACTATAAACGCGCCTACACGCTCGTCGAGCTTATTGTGGCAGTCGGACTCTTCGCGCTCATCATGCTGCTCGCATCGGGAGCCTATCTCATGATGATCAGCCTCAATCGGCATGCACAGGGCATCGCCACCGGTATCGACAATCTCTCGTTTGCCATCGAGACGATGACGCGCAATATCCGGACCGGCACTGCGTATAGTTGTGGACAATCGCTTGGTCTGGGCAACTGCACAGGCGGTGGTTCGAGCTTCACCTTCAAAAACTCTGACGATGTGGAAGTTACTTATACCAGCGGCACTCAAGACGGAACAAATGGCCCGGTAGGCGATATTACTCAGAGTGTTGCTCAGATCAGCGCTATCCTCACCGACCCGTCGGTAGATATCACCGGGCTGACGTTCTATGTTGACGGCACTTCGTCGGGCGATAATCAACAGCCCCACGTGACGATTAGCATCTCAGGCACCGTCTCATACGCGGCGGGGAAGATTGAACCGTTTACTATAGAGACCGGCGCGACGATGCGCGGAACCGACCTATGACCATGAAAAATTTTCAATTTTCAATTTTCAATTTTCAAAAAAAAGGATTCACGCTTATCGAGACGATGGTTGCGGTCGCCATTGTGACGCTCTCGGTCGCAGGGCCTCTGTTCACAGCGAACTCTGCAATCAGAGGGGCCACGACGGCGCGTGCTCAGCTGACGGCCTCGTATCTCGCACAAGAGGGTATCGAGCATGTGCGCATGATGCGCGACAATGAGTTTCTTACGACCTATCATGAAGGCGGCATCGACATATCAGCCACTGCCTGGACCAGATTCCTTACCAATCCGGTAACTGACTCTTCGTCGATTTCCGGTTGCCGAACGACAGCAAGTCAATCATCAGTCTGTATGCTTGAGACGTACCCGGGCACTATAGCGGGCACCGGATCCGGACTCACCCTCGAGCCGTGTGTGGGAGATTGCAGGCCGCTTCGCTTAGTGAACGGCATCTATACTCAGAAGACAAACATAGGCGGGGATATCATGCCGTTTGTGCGCACGATTCAGGTAAAGGATGTGCCGAATGCGACCGACGATGTGCAAGTCATATCAACCGTCTCGTGGAGCTATCACGGCATTCCGTATGCGGTGAAGATCTATGACCATATAACGCCATGGCAATAAACCCAGCAAGCAGAAAGCAGCAAGCAGCAAGCAGGAATTCAGAACCTGCCTCCTGCCTCCTGCCTCCTGCTCACTACTCTCGGGGGTTCGCGCTCCTGATATCCGTCATCTTCATGTCAGTCATGCTCTCGTTCGGTCTCGCGCTCGGTTCGCTCGGCTACAAACAGCAGGTGCTCGCCTCATCTGCTGTCGAATCGCAGTACGCCTTCTATGCAGCCGATGCCGCGCTCGAATGCGCGCTCTACGCCGATCAGCGAGATAACCTCTTTGAATATTCCTCGCACAGCGCCGAGATCCCTCCATCGTCGTTCCTCTGCGATGGTGTTCCGTCGACGCAGGTTGTGGGGTCCTATTCTTTTACTGGTTCCCAGCTCACAGTGAAGTATCGCGTTGCGCTCGATCGCGATGCGCAACATCCCGGGGGGACGCATTGTGCAGATGTGACCGTCTATAAGCCGGCTCCCGGCACTGGCCTGACCTATCTCTTTTCCCAGGGCTACGATGTGCCGTGCACTACCGTGGCGAGTCCAAACGGTGCGCGGTTCGTCGCGCGCGGCCTTAAGGCTCACTATTAACTAGCCGGATAGGCACTAGGCGTCAGCGGATTTTACGCACTAGAGCCTAGAGCCTAGAGCCTGTATTATTGGCCTATGGCTTTGACCCCGAAAAAGAGCAAAGAACGTGCGGCCCAGCTCCGTGCATTGCTCGCGCATCACGCGCATCGCTATTACACACTCGACGCACCCGAGCTATCCGACAGCGCCTACGACGCGCTCCACCGCGAACTCCGCACGCTTGAAGAGACGTATCCTGAGCTCGCACACAATGATTCGATTACTCAGCGCATCATAGGTGACGCTCTGCCCGAATTGAAAAAAGTGCGGCACACCGTAGAGCAGTGGTCGTTTAACGACGCTTTCACAAAAGAAGAAGTGCAGGCCTTTGACGAACGCGTGCGCAAGATGAGCGGCGCGGCGCAGACCTATGACCTGGAGCTCAAGATTGACGGGCTCAAGGTCGTCTTCACCTATTTGAAGGGAAGGCTCTCGCTTGCCGCCACGCGCGGCGACGGCGTTGTCGGCGAAGATGTGACGCACACCATTCGTACGATTAGGAGCGTTCCAGAGCGCCTTCTGCGCCCTATCGACCTCGTGGCTGAGGGAGAGGTCTATCTCACACGCTCTGGGTTTGAGAAATTAAACAAGATGCGTGAGAAACAGGGCGAATCGCTCTTCGCCAATCCGCGCAATGCCGCCGCAGGTTCGCTCCGCCAGCTTGATCCCTCGATTGCGGCAGAGCGTCCGCTCGGCGTATTCTTTTACGACGTCGCACAGACATCCGGCGCAATGCCTGAAACGCAGAGTGGCGAGCTCGAATACCTGAAAGGGCTCGGGCTGCCGGTCAATCCTGAACATGCGCACGCAGATGCGCTAGAAGAAGTGTTTGCATATTGGGAGAAGTGGCGGGGCAGCGCACGCGAGGAGGTCGATTATCAGCTCGATGGCGTCGTGCTCAAGGTGGAGTCGAGGAGCGCGCAGGAGATGCTCGGCTATACCGGCAAGGCGCCGCGCTTCGCTATCGCCTACAAGTTCCCGCCGGAGCAGGTAGAGACGATTGTCGAGGATATCTCGCTCCAGGTGGGTCGCACCGGCAAGCTCACACCGGTCGCGCATCTGCGGCCTGTGCTTGTCGCGGGCTCGACGGTTGCGCGCGCGACGCTCCATAATGCAGATTTCATTACTGAGAAAGATATCCGCGTCGGCGACACCGTCATTCTGCAAAAAGCGGGTGATGTTATCCCCGAGGTCGTGTCAGTCATTACCGCATTACGGCCGAAAGGGGCGAAGGCGTGGCTGTTTCCGACGCACTCCGCCTTGTGCGGCGGCGACGGACGCATCGAGCGCATAGAGGGCGAGGCAGCGCACCGCTGTGTCGCTCCTGGCTCGTTTGCCCAGCAGTCGCGCCGGCTTGCGCACTTTGCGAGTAAGGGCGCTCTCGACGTGAGCGGTATGGGCAAGGAGACCGTGAAGCTTCTTCTTGAACAAAATCTCATTTCCGAATTCGATGATATCTTTGAACTCACTACCGACGAGTTGCTGACACTCGATGGGTTTGAAGAAACAAAGGCGGCGAAGTTGGTGAAGGCGATTGCTGCGGCGAAGCGCGTCCCGCTCGACCGGCTCATCATCGGGCTCGGCATCCCTCATGTGGGCGAAGAGAACGCCTATCTTCTCGCGACGCATTTCGGTACACTCGCGAAACTCAAGGCGGCAAACGAAGAGACTCTTTCTCGCATCGAAGGCATCGGTCCCATTATCGGCCGCTCGGTGCATACCTGGTTTGCACACGAAGAGAACCGCGCGCTGCTTGCGCGACTCTCAAAACATCTGAGTGTGCAGAAGGTCGCTGCGCCGTCGAAGGGCCCTTTGACGGGGCAGACAGTGGTCATCACTGGGACGCTCCCGACCCTCTCGCGCGAAGAGGCCGAGGCGCGCGTGCGAGCGGCCGGCGGCAAAGCAGGTTCATCAGTCTCGGCGAAGACGTCGTTCGTCGTCGCGGGCGAAGAGGCGGGCAGTAAGCTCGCTAAGGCCGAGGCGCTCGGCGTCCCGGTCATCTCCGAGAGCGAATTTTTGAAGCGTCTCAGTGCGTAATGCGTTGTGGTAGAGTGATGCTCATGGCGACGACTGAAGAGGTGAAGAAGCTTGCGGCCTTGGCGCGCATCACTCTAGAGGACACACAGCTCGAGAAGTTCACGAGCGAGTTTGATGCGATTCTTGCCTATGTGGGCCAGCTCGAGACGCTCGACCTGGAGTCCGCCGGAGGCGGATCCGCCTCCGGCGGAAAGCCAGCCTTGCGCAATGTCCTGCGCGAGGACGGCGAGCCGCACCCTGCGGGCATATATACCGAGAAGCTCGCGGAGCAGTTCCCCCAGAGGGAGGGCGATGCGCTCAGCGTGAAGCAGATCATCAGTCACGATTGAGACTTCCATATATGGTAGTAAAAAAACCAAATGAAATGACTATAGAGGAGGCGGCCCGCGCCCTGCGAGGCGAGTCCGCCAGCCGGCGGATCACGGTACGCGAGCTCTGGGACGCGTGTGCCGAGACGGCACAGGCCAAGAATCCCGAGCTGAACGCCTTTCTTGAAATCTTCGAGGCTGATGATGTGGCCATCGAATCGGCGCAGAAGCGCCTTGATGAAGAAGGCGATGCAGCGCCATTGCTTTGCGGCATCCCGCTCGCGATTAAAGACAACATTTTAATAGAAGGGCACACCGCGAGCGCCGCGAGTAAGATGCTCGAGAATTATAAGGCGACCTATGATGCAACGGTTATCAAGAAACTGAAAGCGCAGAATGCGCTCTTTCTCGGCCGCACCAACATGGACGAGTTCGCAATGGGCTCTTCGACTGAACACTCGGCGTATGGTCCGACCAAGAATCCGCTCGATACTTCTCGCGTGCCCGGCGGCTCCTCGGGCGGCTCTGCGGCGGCTGTCGCGGCGCATCTAGTCATCGCCGCTCTCGGTTCTGACACTGGCGGTTCTATCCGCGAGCCAGCTGCATATACCGGCCTCATCGGGCTGAAGCCGACCTAAGGCGCGGTCTCGCGCTCCGGCCTCATCGCGCTCGGCTCATCGCTCGACCAGATTGGACCGCTCACAAAGACGATTGAAGATGCACGCATTCTCTATGAAGCGATTCGCGGCATTGACCCGCTCGACTCCACAACGATTCCTGATGGTACATACGGCGTGCGTGCACTCCCGAAGCGTCTTCGCGTAGGGGTGCCGCGGCATCTGCTCGCTGAGGGCGTGGATGCCGATGTGCTCGCCGCCTTTGATGCGATGCTTGCAAAGCTCGAGAGTGAAGGGCACACGCTTGTTGATGTCGAATTGCCGACGAGCAGCCACGCGCTCGCAGCCTACTACGTCATCATGCCGGCTGAAGTGTCGACCAATCTCGCCCGTCTCGACGGCATGCGCTACGGGCACGCCTCACGCGGCGCCACGCTCCTCGAGGACTATATCGCTTCTCGTACTGAAGGTTTCGGCGAAGAGACGCTCCGGCGCATCCTCTTGGGCACCTTCGTGCTCTCTTCGGGCTACATCGACGCGTATTATAAAAAAGCGGATGCGGCGCGCGCGGTCCTGCGCCGCGAATACGACGCGGCGTTTGAGTCGTGCGACGTGATCGCCTTCCCGACGACGCCGTCGCCCGCCTTCAAGTTCGGCGAGAAGAGCGATCCGCTCGCTATGTATCTCGGCGACATCTTCACCATCACTGCGAACCTCACCGGCATGCCGGCGCTCTCGCTCCCGATGGGGACGGTGGTGCGCGACGGCACACAGCTCCCGGTCGGGATCCATTTCACTGCGCCGCATCAGGCAGAAGAGGCTCTTTTCACCATCGGACGCATTGTTGAAGGCCTCGGTTAGCTTTTATCGTCTATACTAGAAGAGATGGGTCCTGAACAGGCGAATGTCGAATACTGGTTCCGTCTCCTCTATGAGTGCATCTACGGCGCCTGCTATGGCTCGGTCGGCGTCACCGGCTTTGTCGCATGGTTCGCGCATCTCTGGATCTGGATCACGATTATCGGCTACGCCGCTGCAATCTTCGGGCTCTTCGTCATCGTTTACTGCACGATGCGCATCTTCGAGCTCCGCGAACGCGAAGAGCATTTCTATACCACGCTGCTCGTCCCCAAGGAGGCAGAGGGCGGCACGCATCCGCGCTGGGAGCATATCCAGTCTCTTCTTGAAGGAGGCCGTCCGAGCGAGTGGCGCGAAGCGATTATCGAGGCTGACATCATGCTCGATGATGTGCTTACCGAGCAGGGCTACGAGGGCGACGGTCTCGGCGAGAAGCTCCGGGCCGCTGACCAGACGACGTTCAAGACGATCAAGAACGCGGGAGAGGCACATGGCGTGCGCAACAAGATTGCGCACCAGGGCTCGACCTTCGATCTCTCTGAGTCACTTGCACGCCGCACGCTCGCGCACTACGAGGCGGTGTTTAGAGAATTTAAAGTCATCTGAACGAAAAACCGCCTCAGGGCGGTTTTTCGTTTGCTTGTTGCGGGGGCCGGAATCGAACCGGCGTCTGGAGGTTATGCTTTACCGCTACAACTTTCGTTGCCTTATTCAGTTTGTGGTCTGGACTATGCCTTCACCCGCGTGGGGTGTCTACCGTCTAGTCTCTACACATGGCCCGTTTCCGGGTTTAGCTCGGTGTTGCCGTGCATCCGAAGATGCGAGGGGTTCGCCGAATTTGGCAGATAATCTTACGCGCAATTGCTCGCGCGCACGCCCGATATGACTCAAGCCTCCCGAGGTACCTCTCCTCTACCCCGCTATAAGTCAGTATACGCTTTTAGTAATTGGACGCAACTGCACCACGATCAAGAAAAGAGTATACTATCGGCATGTCCGAAGGGATATCTACTAGTTTTGAAAAAGAACCGACGAGAAAAGAGAAAATCATTGCTCTAGCAGTGGAGCTATTCCAAAGTGGCGAGATTTTTCCTTTTGCGGGTGTCGACGCGGAGTCCTATTCTAGGATGAAGGCCGCCGAAGAAGAGGACCCAGGGTATACGACTCCTGTAGATGAAATTATAGAGAGATTTAAGAATGAGGGAATGAAAGTAGTTCTCGGGAAGAATCCCCAAAGCGGAAATGTGTTTGTCTTGCCGGCACAAAGCAGCAATATTGAAATGGATAGTATTTCTCCCGGGCAGCTTCAGCTTAGCGAAGAAATGAATGAGAAGCTTCGAGAATTGATCCTGTTGGTAAGAGGATAGAGTACAGTACCGCCAGGCGACCTAATTTTCTTGAGCGAAGCGCGCTGAGAATCTCTTGGGCGTAACGATTAGAGATTCCAAGTACTCTTGGGGTGATTAGAAAATGGAAGTACTCCTGTGGTGCATCACGTGCAAAAGCCGCGAGAAATCGCGCCTTTCGTGTTTTGAATATAGAGCTATAATTAGTCCATGGAGAGACTTAGCAGAACTCTGTCGAGAGATTATCCAGCGATTCGGATTTTCCTCGACGATCTCGAGAGCATTGAAACAATCTTGAGAGAAAATGGAGAGAGATTTTCAATAGAGACCGAAGAGTATAAATTCGACTCAGTCAAAGAGTTGGCAGAAAAGTACACAGGAAGGAATCTGCTCGAAATGAAGATATCCTCTTCGAATCCTCACATTTTTCTGTATTTTCATAAGACATCGGTCAGATTATATTGCTGCTCTGATGAAACAAAGGCAGTGGGAACCTTTCATAGGCTCGATGTCGTACTCAATTCTGTTTCTTTTAAACCGAGATTTTTGTATACGTTCTATTTCGTCTGGCTCATGATTGGAGTTACATCACTCATAAATTACATCCCTATCTTAACGGATAGTGTTTCGAAGCCAATCTGGATTATTTTCTGGGTCGTTTACATAATTTGGATGTGTCGGCTCTTCTACATCAGATCGTTCAGGAGCAGTGATATAAGACTTGTGTATAGAAATACAATCCAAAATTTCTTTACAAAAAATAAGGATCAATTAACAGTGAATTTCATAATCGCTATTGTATCTATCGTTGGAACTACTCTTGTCACGAACTATTCCTCAGAAATCCACATTCTATTCAGTTCTTTATTTTGATAGTACAGTACCGCCTCCGGCAATAAGCAAACGAAAGCCGCCCCTTGGGGCGGC
Organism: Minisyncoccota bacterium; assembly: GCA_028687085.1. Taxonomy (GTDB): domain Bacteria; phylum Patescibacteriota; class Minisyncoccia; order Phycocordibacterales; family Phycocordibacteraceae; genus C7867-001. The sequence continues at coordinate 10,392 of JAQUAU010000006.1, forward strand.
TTTCGTATCACCGGGTTCAAGCTATACTGTGAATCAATATGGTCATCCATTTCATCACCGGTAGCAAGAATAAACTCGCAGAAATGCAGGCGGTTTTGGGCGATGTTGAACAGCTTGATATCGACCTGCCCGAGATACAGGAGATAGATGCGCACAAGATCATCCGCGCCAAGCTAGAGGAAGCGCTCAAGCACAAGAAGGAAGCTTTTATGGTCGAGGATACCTCGCTCTATTTTGACGCATTGAGCGGCCTACCGGGCCCGTTAATTAAGTGGTTTATGAAGACAGTCGGCAATGAAGGCTTATTCAAAATGACCGAAGCTTTCGATAACTATGGCGCTGAAGCGAAAACGATTATTGGCTACACAGATGGCTCGGGGAATATCGAATTCTTCGAGGGTTCTGTGCGAGGCACGATTGTGGCACCGCGAGGCGAGACCAATTTTGGTTGGGACCCCATCTTCCAGCCAGAAGGGAAAGACAAGACATTTGCCGAAATGACAGCAGATGAAAAGAATGCGCTGAGTATGCGCCGTCTCGCCGCCGAGAAACTAAAGGCGCATTTATCGTGAACCGCGAAGAGTTTGAGAAATTGGTCGAAGAAGGATTCCTGCTCTTGCCCGAGAAGTTTCGCGCGAAGATTAGAAATGTCGCCCTACTCGTCGAGGACGAGCCGTCTGCAGACGTACGCACACAAGAGGGGCTCGAAGAAGGTGAGACCCTGCTTGGGCTGTACCAGGGTATTCCGAACACTGAACGCGGCGACACCTACGGCGTCGGCCCTACGCTCCCCGACACCATCACGCTCTATCAGCTCCCGATAGAGGAGGCGGCTCGCGAAGACGAAGAAGATATACGAAAGGTTATTGCCGAGACGATCTGGCACGAGTTCGCCCACTACTTCGGCATGGAAGAAGACGAGGTCCGATTCCGCGAAGACCTGCGTGATTCAGAAGCGAAGTGATATACTCACGGGGATTATTAGTCTAACGAAACGAATATGTGGAGTAACAGCTATTTCGGCTATCCAATGATGGAATACGGCGGGTATGGGAGCTTCTGGTTGGTGAACATCGCATTCACGATCATCTCTGTTGTTATTGTGGTTGCGGTGGTGGTGGCTGCTGTTCGTTTCGCACGTGGCGGGAAAGGAGAAGGATACCTGCGCCACGGGCTTGGCGGCAACATCGCACTCGATATCTTGAAGGAGCGCTACGCAAAAGGCGAGATAGATAAAAAGGAGTTCGAAGAGAAGAAAGAGGCTATCAGCTAGAAGCCCGGAAAGTAGTCAGTCTTGATAGAGAAGCGAGAGACGCCCATACCGCGGAGCGTCGTCTTAAATGCTTCCACCATGCCGTGGGGCCCCGAGATATAGAACAGGCGCTCCTTATAGTCGGGAATCTCGCGAGCGATAAGCGCGCCGTCGATGAATCCTCGATAGGTCCCAGGTACCGGCGCCATCTCATCGGTGAGTGCGTACACGGTCTTCATCCCGATCTCGTGCGCCGCCTGGTCGAACACCTCTTGATACGCTATCTCACCGGCGGTCTTGTTCGAGTATAGGAGCACGATCGAACGCTCCTCTTTTTTATCCATAAGATACTGCACCATGCTCCGGAATGGGGTGATGCCGATGCCTCCGGCAATGAACACAAGTTTCTTGTTCGTGTCCCGCGGCATCACGAAATCGCCGGCGATATGCGAGGCAGACAAAACGTCGTGTATCGGCATATGTAGAAGCGCCCGTTTGAAACTGCTCTCTGGCGCATAAAACTTCACACCGAGCCGGATAGTGGGTTCGGTCGGTGACGATGCAATCGTGAAGAAGCGTCGGTTGCCGCGATTGTCGCTCTCGCGGTGCCCAAGCGTCCACTCCACATACTGCCCGGGGCGGAAGAGGAGCGGCCGGTCTGGCTTGAATATAAATTCGTAGGTAGCAGTTGCGAGCTTATGTTTCTCGAGTAAGGTCAGCATGAAGCGTCCCTTCGGGCTCGCTATGTAGACGAATATATTTCCTGCGAGGAGCGCGAGTTCAGGAGAGAAGTAGAGAGAGCCGAAGTGAATATTTGGTGCGAAGAGAATTCCAACAATCGCCGCGTAGAGTATCCGCAGAGAGCGGTTCGGCGGCATGGTGAGCGGCTCGGTGAGCATGACGAAGGCAAGGAACAAGAACGAAGAGTGCAGAAGCGTTTGCAGAATCGGCGTCAGAACGCCGACTGAAGAAGAGGTTGCGACAATCGAAGCGAGCGCGACGACCGAGAAGGCGGCGACCAGATCGAATCGGTGTATCTTACGAACAATAAGCAGTCCGCCGATGACTATAAACGGCAGGAGAGCGAGCGTGCTGCTCACCCACCAGGTCGCCGACTGTCCGAGCACGAATGCAGAAAGCGCGACGCCAAACGCCGCCGGATTAAAGAGGTGTTTCTTGCCGATTGCGAATATATATTTCGACGCCATCGCCCATGCCGATGCGAACATAAGAAAGCCGATGCCCACAAGGTCGGTGTAGGCGACTGGACTAATGATGAGTGCGAGGATGAATGCGGTGATGTACGTCGATTCGACGTTTGCTACTGCACCGAAGCTTTTTGCGAATGCGACATTCGTTGCCGCGCAGGTTGCGAGTATGAGGAATATCGAGAAGAGGAGGTCGACCGGATTCTCAGGGAGGATGCCGGACGCCCCAAAGAGGACAGCAAGCGCATACACGACGACGAGGTAGTACAGCACGAGGCGGTACATCGTAATCGAGTTTAAGAATCGGTCGACGGTAGTCATTATTTTCGTGCGAGTACGAGCGCTGAAGCAAGTGACTGCTCGAAGGCTTGGCTCGTGAACGTTGCTCCCGAGACGCCGCTCACCTGTGCGTTCTGGGCAACAATAGCCTCTTGGGTGAGAAGCGGCATCGCCTGACTGTTGATGAAGACTGAATTCTGCCGGCTGTCAGGGTACTGGAGGAATTGTACATCGGCGATAAAGCCGTTTCGTATAACAGCCTTTACTTGCACCGTGCCGTAATACGCATCCATAGGGTTGCCGGTATAGGCACCGTCGACATAGGCACCGCTGCGCATCATTGGGCGACCCATCATGCGCGGCCCTGCTGTGGGTGTGTTTGTCGCCTCTGCTGCCGGCATGTTCAAGAGGGTCTGGAGAAACGCTTCGTTGGCGTCCTTAAATTGCTGTGACGGCGAGACAGCAGATTCTTGGCCGGCCGTTTGGCGCCATGCGGCATAGACGACTGACGAGACGATTAGTCCGAGAGAAAGCACTATATGACTACCCGGGAACGGTTTTTTGAGAGCGGCCATATATCGATCTTCAGATAGTAGTGGTAACGATGTTTGAGGGTGCTCCGGTTGCATAGTTCCGGATATTCTCGATGGTCGTGTCGAGAATGCGCTCTACCGCCTCGGTCGTGTTAAAGGCTGTGTGCGGGGTCACAATCACGCGCGGATGGTTAATGAGGTAGTGGTTCTCGAGCGCAATCTTGATCGCCTCGGCGTTCGGATGCGGCGCGGTGAGGAGCACCGCTTCTTCAGAGAGTTCACCCTCTTCTTCAAGAACGTCGAGCGCCGCGCCGGCGAGCCGGCCGCTCTTGAGCGCCTCGACGAGCGCGTCGGTCTCGACGACGGCGCCGCGGGCGGTGTTGATAAGATAGGAGCCCTTTTTTATCGTACCGATATTCTCTTTGTTGATGAGATGATGCGTGTGCGGATTGTAGGGGACATGGATCGAAATGATATCGGACTCTGCAAGGAGGTCAGACAGGGTCGCGTAGGTGAAATGAAGCTCCGCCGCGCGCGCGGGATCTTGATGCACCTCGAAGCCGAGCACCTTCATCTGGAATCCGTTCGCCATACGGATAACGTGCGCGCCGATATGTCCGCAACCGATGACGCCGAGCGTCTTGCCAGCAAGGTCGAAGCCGCGGAGTCCTGCGGGCGAGAAGGTGCCGGAGCGCACGCGCTCATCGGCGTCGATGATGCGTCGCGAGAGCGCGAGGAGTAGTGCAAACGTGAATTCGGCGACGGTATTTTCGCCATAGAACGGTACGTTTGCTACCGCGATGCCGCGCGCCTTGGCGGCCGCAAGATCAATATGGTCGAAGCCGGTTGAGCGCGTGGCGATAAGCTTCAGAGCAGGGAAGCGGCTCATCTCGGCTTCGCCGATGGGTGTCTCGATAAAGGTGCAGAGCACCTCGGCCTCCGGGTCGGTAAGCTCCGGGAGCGCACTAAGTGGTTCGGTATGAAAGGTAATATCCTCGTTCGTAAGCTTCGCCCGCACGAAGGCCTCCTCCCATGCTTCGCCTGAAAAGTAATGAATCTTCATAGACGTAGTTTACACTGCTCCCGCCTCGCGCTCTATGGCGAGGAGACGGTCGTATTTGGCGACGCGCTCGCTTTGGGCGAAGCCGCCGGCCTTAAGGCCGTGGGCGCCGATACCGTAGGCGAAGTCTGCGATGAAGGTATCGCTCGTCTCGCCCGAGCGGTGCGAGGCGACGGCCGCAAAGCCGGCGGCGTAGGTTGCCCGCACCGCTTCGATCGTCTCTTTCACTGTGCCGATCTGATTCGGCTTGATAAGCACAGCGTTAATCTCCTTACGCTCCGCCGCTTTTTTGACGCGCGCAGGGTCGGTGACGGTGAGGTCGTCGCCGATGATAAGTATCTTGTCGCCGAGCGCAGCAGTAATCTGAGTGAAATCTTCGGACGCATTTTCAGCAAAGGGATCCTCAATGCTATGAATAGGGAGCGCAGAAGCGGCGTGCACATAGAGTGCGAGAAGCTCGTCTGGTGTATATGTTTTGTCGAGCAGATGATACGCACCATCGCGATAGAGTTCGCTCGCGGCGGCGTCGATAGCGATTGAAGTACCCGGGAATTCTTGCACGAGTTCAGCGAGCAGCTTGAATGGTTGTTGGAGGTCGGAGAAGGTCGGCGCGTAGCCGCCCTCGTCGCCCATCGGTACGCCGCTTGCTTCGAGCTCTGTCGAGGAGAGCCGTTCACCTAATTTCTTAAATGCTTCATGCGCGATCGGGAGTGCTTCACTCGTCTTCCCCTCAACGACGAGCAGGTACTCCTGAAAGGGGAGTTTGAAGTCTGCGTGAGCGCCGCCGTTCATCACGTTTACATAGAGCCGGGGCGCTTTCGGTGTGGTGCCGGCACGAGTCGCGATCGCCCGCCAGAGCGGCACACCTTCGGCTTGTGCAAAAAGTCTTTGTGCGGCGATAGAGACGGCGAGCAGGGCATTGGCGCCGAGACGCGACTTATCCGGCGTGCCGTCGAGCTCGATAAGGAACGCATCGAGTTCGTCGGCCGAAGCGAATTCGCGCCCCATGATTGCGCGCGCGATCTCGAATTGTACATTTTCTATCGCTTGTTCGACGCTTCCACTCTCGCTGTCGCGCAGCTCGAGTGCTTCGTGACTGCCGGTCGATTTGCCCGAGGGTACCGACGCGGTCGCGCGCAACAAGGTTCGACCTTGAGAATTCGAATGTAAGGTCGAACCTTGTTGCGCTTCGAGTGTTACCTCTATCGTCGGGCGCCCGCGCGTGTCTTCGATTGTGGTTGCTTCGACGCGGTCGATCTTCATATCAGCGGTCGAGTTTTTCTTCAAGCTCGGCGATTGCCTCGAGCGTCTTCACCACCGAGTCGGGATTGAGCGACATGCTCTCGATGCCCTCGCGCACCAGAAATTCGGCGAAGTCGGGCAGGTCAGAGGGGCCCTGGCCGCAGATGCCGATGTATTTCTTCTTCGCCGCACATTTGCGGATAATCATCGAGATAAGCGCACGCACCGATTCGTCATTCTCATTCCCGATATGCGTCACGATGCCGGAATCGCGATCGAGACCAAGCGTGAGCTGGGTGAGATCGTTACTGCCGATCGACATGCCGTCAAAGAGGTCAAGGAACTCTTCGGCCAAGAGGACGTTCGATGGTATCTCGCACATCATATAGACCGGCGTGAACGAAGCCTTAGAAGTCAGACTTCTAGAATGCGCAGGTGAAGTCTGACCTCCCTGGCTTCGTGCGACGAGACCGTGCTTGGCCATAGTGGCGAGCACCTGCTCCGCTTCAGCAACCGTGCGGCAGAAGGGGATCATCGGGATGACATTCGTGAGACCCATATCCTCACGGACCTTCACGAGCGCGCGACATTCAAGCACGAAGGCATCTTTAAACTTCGGGTCATAGTAGCGCGAAGCGCCGCGCCAGCCGATCATAGGATTCTCTTCTTTCGGCTCATACGCCTCGCCGCCAAGCAGGGTCGAATATTCGTTCGTCTTGAAATCGGAGAAGCGCACGATGACCGGTCGCGGAGCAAAGGCCGCGCCAATCTGCGCGATACCGTAGGCGAGGTTGTCGACGTAGAAGTCGACCGGATTCTTCCATCCAGCGGCCTTCTCTGCGATAGCTGTGCGGACCCCTGAAGATTGCTTCTTCAGGTTAAGGATCGCGAGCGGGTGGATGCCGATGTGTGAGGCGATAATGAACTCTTCACGCGCGAGCCCGACGCCTGCTACGGGGAGAAAGGAGTTCTCGAAGGCGATATCTGGCGAGGCGATGTTCACCATAATCTTGGTTGTCGTCTTCGGGAGCTTACCGATCGAGTGTTCTCGTATCGCAATCTTCGCCTTGCCGAGTGTCACGATGCCCGCGCTGCCAGTCGTGTCCACCGTGACGAGTTGGCCAGACTTCAGCGCTCTTGTCGCAGTGCCCGAGCCGACGATAGCGGGGAGGCCGAGTTCGCGTGAGACGATTGCCGCATGCGATGTTCTGCCGCCGTGATCAGTAACAATCGCTGAGGCCATCTTCATGATCGGCTCCCAGTCGGGGTCGGTCATCGTAGTGACGAGTATCTCGCCCTTCTTAAACTGCTTGATCTGCTTCGGATTCATGATGATGCGCACCGCACCCGTCGCCGCCTTCGAGCCCACCGAGATGCCGCGCACGAGCTCCCGCCCCTGACCAGAGACCTTATACTCAACGAGCTTCGAGAAGTCGCGCCCCGCCTGTACCGTCTCAGGTCGCGCCTGCACGAGGTAGAGCTCACCTGTGATGCCGTCTTTTGCCCACTCCATGTCCATCGGCGTCCAGGTCTTCGCGCGTTCACTGTAGTGCTTCTCGACGAGTGCTCCCCAGCGTGCGAGCTCGACGATCTCTTTTTCAGAGAGGACGAAGCTCGTCGCCTCCGTGCGACTCGTATTCACTACCTTCGTCTGGATGACGCCAGCCTTGCCGCTCGCATAGAGCATTTTTTTATCTTTTTTGCCGAGTGTCTTACTGATGATCGGACTCTTCACCTTTCCGATTCTTGACTTGCTGACGAGGTATTCATCGGGCGTGACGCGGCCCTGCACAATCATCTCGCCGATGCCCCAGACCGCATTGATAAGGACAATGTCGCGAAAGCCACTCTCGGTGTCCACGGTGAACATGACGCCCGAAGCGCCCTTGTCGGAGCGAACCATCTTCTCGACGCCCACTGAGAGCGCGATCTTCATATGATCGAATCCTCGATCGGCTCGGTAGGAGATGGCGCGGTCGGTGAAGAGAGAGGCCATGGTCCAGATGGTCGCGCGCAGGACATCCTTCTCGCCCCGGATGTTGAGATAGGTCTCTTGTTCGCCGGCAAACGAAGCGCCCGGCAGGTCCTCGGCCGTAGCGCTCGAGCGGACTGCGACATCAGTATGCTTGCCGTAGCGCTTCTCCATCTGTGCATAGGCACTCGCAATCTCTTCGGCGAGGTCGGCAGGGAGCGGCGTTGTACGCATCTTCTCGCGTACGAGCTTCCCGCATCGCGAGAGTTCGCTCAAGTTCTTGGTATTGAGCCCTTTAAGCGTTTTTTCGATGAAGACATCAAGCCCGGTCTCTTTCAGGTAGTAGTAGTAGGCGCTCGCGGTGACCGCGAATCCTCCGGGGACGTGCACACCCTGTGGGACAAGGTCGCGGATCAGCTCTCCAAGCGAGGCGTTCTTGCCGCCCACTTGTGCAACGTCGTCCATGCTGATTGTGTCCATCCAGAGAATATGCGGGTCTTTCATGTAAAGAGTTTTATTTTTTAAGGGCGATGATAAGGTCGGATACGTTCGTTCCAGTATACCCGGTGGAAAGTGCGTCGCCGGTCGCAGTGAAGAAATCGTAGGAGCGATGACGGTCAAGATAGTCGGCAACCGGGAGCTGTTTCTCTTGTGCATGCGCAAGCGTTTCTGCGTCGGCAATCGCACCGGCATAGTCGGAGTTGTCGCGACCGTCAGACGAGAAGGGGAGGATTACCTCACCCTCATTGAGGTATTCGAGCGAGGCGAGTGCTAGCTCCTGGTTGCGTCCGCCTGCACCCGCATTCTCCATAATCGTGACGGTGCTCTCGCCGGCGTAGAGGAGTGCCGTTCGCGGCGCGGCATCGCGGAGCCGCTCCGCGATGCCGCGCCCCACCTCCCTCGCCTCGCCGGTGAAGCGGTCATCGGCGACTTCGGTCGCGTAGCCGCGATTCGTCGCCTCTTCACGCATCGCATCGAGCGCATCGCGGCTTGAGAGGAAGAGTCTGTTGTGCACGCGCGTGAAGCGACTCGCATCCTTAGGCGTCTCGCTGAGGATGTTTGCAGAGGTGATGCCGTATGCGGCGAGGATCGCTTCTGCATCGGCAACGGTTGAGGTATCGAGTATCGTCGGACCGGAGGCGATGAAGCTCAGATCGTTCCCCGGCACATCAGAAACGATGAGCGAGACGACCTCGGCGGGATACGCGGCGAATGCGAGGCCGCCGCCGCGCGCCTTTGAGGTGTGCTTGCGCACGGTATTGATCTCTTGGATCGTGGCGCCGTGCGCCGTGAGTGCATTCCAGAGCGCGCTTTCGTCGGTGCAGGTCATGGGCGCGTCGTGCGCACAGAGCAGAGCTGAGCCGCCGCCCGAGATAAGCATGATGACGAGGTCGTTCTCGGTGCGGCCGGTGAGGAAGTCCATAATGCGCGCTGTCGCCGCTTCATTCGCCTCGCTCGGCAAGGGGTGGGTGCCGACGAGAGTCTCGATCTTCGTTACGACACGATTGTCGAGAGGCGATACGTCAAATGCGATCCCGCCGGAGAGCCGGTCGCCGAGAAGCTTTTCTAGAGCCTCAGCTCCGGCAAAAGCGCATTTGCCGACGCCGACGAAGAATATCTTCCGTTTTGCAAGCGGATACTCTGCATCGGGGGTAGAGAGCACGTCACCCTCGATGCGGAGCGTGCGCGCGAGCGCCTCGCCGATGTCGAGCGCCGCATACCCGGCCTCCGCGATAGCGAGTGCGTCAGTGCGCAGATCAGTTGCGGCCAGTGCTTCGAAGTTCTGGATGCGATGCGCCATTCTCTAGAGAGTACCTCGGCGCGCTGACTCTCCCTACATGACTTACCCACAGGAGAGGGGATTGCAGACATCTGTACTCCTGCTTTATTGACTATACTGCTGTTAGTCGGTATATTAATAAAATATTTATCAACCTCTAGCTAGTCGAGAGACAAGAGACAGAAATGGAAAAACATGCGTTCAACGGCAGGATCCTCGTCATAGGATGCGGGAGCATAGGGCAGGGTGTACTGCCGCTTATCATGCGGCACTTCACGGTTACACCAGACCGCGTCGTCGTTGTTACCGCCGACAGTCGCGGCGAGGATGTCGCAAAGGAATACGGAATTTCCTTCATAATTGATCCTTTGCTTGAACATAACTACCAGGACATCGTGCGCCGATATGTCGGAGAGGGCGATTTTATCGTGAATGTTTCAGTCGACGTCTCTTCGGCGGCGCTTATCGAGTATTGTCTGCGCAATAAGATATTCTATATCGACACGGTTGTGGAGCCCTGGCTCGGCTATTACACCGACCCGTCGCTTTCAGTCTCGGATCGCTCAAACTATGCGCTCCGCGAACAGGCCTTGGCGCTCCGCAATCTCGAGCTCGACGGTCCGCACACTACCGCCATCATTGCGCACGGCGCGAACCCGGGCCTCGTTTCCCACTTCGTGAAGGAGGCACTCTTGAATATTGCGAAGGACACTGAGCATGCGACGGATGTACCGAAGACGCGCGAGGCGTGGGCAATGCTTGCGCGAGGTCTCGGTATCAAGGTTATCCACATCGCTGAGCGCGATACGCAGAACTCCGCGACACCGAAGAAGATCGGTGAATTCGTGAATACCTGGTCCATCGACGGCTTTCATTCTGAGAGCTGTCAGCCCTCCGAGATGGGGTGGGGGACGCATGAGAAGACGGTGCCGGCTGATGGCCGCGAGCACGACTTCGGTTCTAAATGCGCCATCTATCTGGAGAAGCCGAGCTTCATGGTCAAGACGCGCAGTTGGACGCCGACCGCCAAGGCGCAATATGGCTGGGTCGTAACGCATCACGAATCTATCTCTATTGCTGATTACTTCACGCTCTTTGAAGACGGAAAGGCGGTGTACCGCCCGACCGTGCACTATGCGTACCATCCGTGCGACGGCGCCGTACTCTCGCTCGACGAGCTCGCAGCCAACAACGGAGAGCTGCAGAAGGAACAGCGGCTCATCAACAACGAAGTGCTCCCGGGCGGCGTCGACGAGCTTGGTGTCCTCCTTATGGGCCATGCGAAGAACGCCTACTGGTATGGTTCGCGCCTCTCGATCGACGAAGCGCGCAATGCCGCCCCGCACAACAATGCGACGTCGCTTCAAGTAACTTCAAGCATTATCGGTGCGATGGTCTGGGCGATGCAGAATCCAACTAAGGGCATCGTCGATGCCGACGAGATCGATCATCAGGTTTTGATGAATGTCGCACGCCCCTATCTCGGCGAGATGATCGGTGAGTACACCGACTGGACGCCGATACAGGGTCGCGGGAAGCTCTTCCCCGAGACCTTCGACGCGACCGACCCGTGGCAGTTTGAGAATTTCAGGGTGTCGTAACGAGCCAGTCCTGCACGAGGATTTTGAATTCTTCGGTCCGGTCCTCAAAACCGACCCGCACCATATGGAGGAAGGGGTGGCACTCCGGCGTGAATTCGTAGTGGCCACGCACTTCGCCATCCTTAAAGATGCGGATATGGTACTGATGTTCAAAACCGACTGTGCGTCGTAGGCTCACGAGCTCGCCGGCATCCTTCCATGCGACGAAGTGGTTGCCGAAACCTTTCTCAACGAGATAGAAGGCGAGGTCGCGCGCGGTGCGTGACGGGTGCAGTGTGCCCACGAGATATTCTTGCCGCCCGGTATGCCCAGGCTCGAAATAGTTGATAAAAAGCTTTCCGATGCCGAGAAAGTAGGCGACCTTGCGTATAAAGGGATAGAACCGCGCATAGACTATCCAGAACCAATATTTCACACGGTCGAAAAACGCAGGAGGGTACACCATCCGCGATTTCGGCAGTTCTTTAATCCATTTTTCCACAATACTTACGGACGCCGTGGCGAACAGATCTTCTGACAGAACGGCCGTGCGAAGCGGTCGAGGCCCCAGTTGCCCGCGACGCGGTGGGCAAGCATGATGCCGAGCGCGAGCATGATAAGGGTGGGGTTAACGCTGACCGTGCCGGCGAGGAGAAAGTTGAATGCCATGAAGAAGGCGAAGAAGGCGGCGCTCCGGGTGCAGAGTCCGACAATGAGCCCGAGGCCAATAGCAATCTCGCCGAGTACGACGGCGTTTGACCAGACCATGACGTTCGGGAGCACGGTGCTCTGCAGGAATGAGGCGTACCACTGGTAGACGTCCGGATGAAGGCCGGCGGTCTTCGCAACCGCTCCTTGGACGAAGCCCGCGAGCGCAACGCCCGCATCGCTTCCGACCCATGAGTGATTCACAATATAATCAGTTCCCGACATTGGGGTCTGACTCCACAATTTTCCCCAGCCGGCCATAAAGAACTCATAGCCGAGGTAGAGGCGAGCAAGGAGCCAGATTGGGGCGCTCTTCTTGTCGGCGAATAAGAAATGGGCAAGGGCGGACTGTTGGACGGTGTAGGTGGTCATGCACCCATTCTAGACCAGACAGGGCGAAATGAAAGAGCGGTCTGGGGAGTACTATGGGAGGTATGAAAGAGACACGAATCGTCATGGGCATGCCGATCGAAATCGAGATTATCGAACATGTAGGACCTCCGAGGTCCTACATGTTGAAAGAGACTCTGGAAGCGGCGTTTGCCTATCTTGTCTCAGTCGACGAACAATTCAGTGTCTATAAAGAGACGAGTGAGATTTCGCGCATCAATCGCGGCGAGATCACTCTTGCAGAGGCGAGCGCAGAGATGAAAGAAGTCTTCGCCCTCGGCGAGCAGACAAAGCAAGAGACAAACGGCTACTTCGATATCCGCCGCCCCGACCCCTCGACTCCGCTCGGGACAGGTGGCAGTATCGATCCTTCGGGCATTGTGAAGGGGTGGGCGATTAAAAATACCGCCGCACTCATTCGCACGATGGGATGTGAAAATTATTTTGTAAATGCGGGCGGCGACATCGCGATGGGCGGGAAGGATGCGAAAGGCGAGGAGTGGAGCGTCGGGATTAGGAATCCTTTTAACATCCATGAGATTGTTAAAGTGGTGTACCCAAAGGGGAAGGGCATCGCGACCTCGGGCTCCTACATCCGCGGCGACCATATCTACAATCCGCATCAACCAGAACAAAAAATAAAAGACATTGTGAGTATCACCGTCATCGGCCCCGATGTGCTTGCGGCCGACCTTATGGCGACGGCCGCCTTCGCGATGGGGAAGCAGGGTATCGCTTTTATCGAGAACCTTCCCGGCTTCGAAGGCTATTCTATCGACGCCAACGGCATCGCCACCCTCACAAGCGGGTTTGATGCGTATACGAGCAGATAAGAAAACGCCGCCCCGAAGGGGCGGCAAAGTATCACGAAGCAAAAACCTCTTTCAACAACTTTTGTTGTGCCTTGGTAAGCTTCGGGACGATTCTGGTTTTCTTGTATAGGTTCCAGATTGGTTCCCAATCTTCGGGAAAGACCTCGAACAGTACGTCATCGACGAATTTCCCATCATGGGGAATGTGTCTGCGGTATTTGCCGACAAACTTGTATCCGCACTTGATGAGATGAGCGGCGCTTTGCAGGTTGAAGCCCTTGACGTGCGAGATGACCTTGCGAAGACCAAGGACATTGAATGAGTGATGCAGAAGCCAGAATTTTGCCTCAGTCCCGACTCCCATCCCTTGGGCGCTCTTTACTCCTATGATCGACCCTGTCGTGCCCACACCCTGCGGCCACTGAATGTCGTGGATACCAGTTTGACCGACATATCGGTACGACGACGTTTTACCGGCTTTCGTCTTGAGTAATATCGCGAACACCTCGTTCCGACCCTTATCCTTCCGTAGCGCATTGAGCCACTCAACGAAATCATTTGGCCAGTAGGGAGGTCGTATGTGCGTCCCCTCGACGTCGATTCGTCGATTTGCCCACGGTACGAATAACGGACCGTACGCTTCTTGTAGCAGGCCGAGACTCATAGCGGCGAGCCCTTCGTACGCAATGATGTGCTTCATAACTGCTCTCCTTGTTAATGTGAAAGACCGCACTCTGCCCTAAAGTCGAGAAAACCCCGGCTTCCGCAGAGCCGAGGTTTTTCTTGAATGTCTTTAAAAAAGGGGAGAAGAAAAATCGCGGCTATGCGCAAGCGGAAATGCCAAGGTCTGAGACCTTTGTCATTTCTGCCGGGCAATAACCGCAATTTCGATTCATACGTTCACAATAGCGCATTGAGTACTTTTGTCAAGCTTATTTCACGATGATAATTACGGATATATACTTCCCTTACATGGAAACAGAAATCGAGGCGAAGTTCCCGGATATAGATGCTGATACATTGCGTTCGGCATTGAAAGAGAAGGGGGCGAATCTTGAACATCCGGAGGTGCTGATGCGCCGCAAGAATTACGATTATCCTGATCGGCGTCTAGAGAAAATGGGCGGTTGGATACGCGTTCGCGATGAGGGTGACAAAATCACTCTCAGTTATAAGCAGCTACATGATCGGACACTGCACGGCACGAAAGAAGTCAATGTCGTGGTAGATGATTTCGACAAAACCTGCTCTTTTCTGGAAATGGTTGGAATGGCGGCGAAAGCATATCAAGAAACCAAACGAGAAAAGTGGCATTACAAAGGCGTGGAGGTAACTATCGACACCTGGCCGTGGGTACCGACCTTTGTCGAGCTCGAAGGACCGACTGAAGAATTAGTAAGAGAAGTTGCAAATGACCTCGGATTCGATTGGGGCAAGGCAATGCATGGGAGCGTCGAGACCATCTATCAGATGCACTACGATTTTACAGAAGCGGAAATCGACGGTTGGGAGTCCATCACCTTTATCGCTCCACCCGATTGGCTGCTCGCGAAGAAATTGAGATAGATAGTAAATTTGTACTGATGTGCTATAATAGCGACCATGCAGCCAAAGATGCGTTCAAACAACCACCATGCACCAGTTTTCATTTCGAAAGCTGGTCTTTGGCGTTCTTAATTTCTCGACAAGGATACTAAAAACGAGCTTTCGAGAGAAAGCTCGTTTTGTTTCCCTGCCGGAAGCAGAAAAAGTTCTTTGGAGAAAATCATGCTTAAAATCGCATTACCTGCTGGGAAAAGCCTCGAAGCAAGAACATCCGAACTCTTCACGGAGGCTCGGATAACGATTGACCGAAAGGGCTCGATGCACGAAGTCGCCTTTCCTGACTATCCGTCACTGTCAGCCGGCTATTTCCTGAAGCCACGACGCATCCCGCTTTTGGTGGAAGAAGGAGACTTCGACATCGGCATCACGGGGGTGGACTTCGTCCTCGAAAGCGGAGCCGATGTCGAGATATGCGCTGAACTGTCGTATAGCCGTTCGACAGGGGATAGTACGCTCGGCGTGTTGTTTGCTCAGGAGGATGATACGGCCGATTCGCCTAGTGATGTGCCCGACGGCTCGATCATATTGTCCGAGTATCCGAACCTCACGCGAAAGTTCCTTGAGGGGTACGGGAAGCGAGTCGTCGTAGTCGAATCACCAGGGTCGGCGGAAGCGGAAGTGCCGCTGAAGTATCGTTTCGGTGTGGCACTATCGGAGACCGGCAAGAGCCTCCGAGAGAATCGGCTCAAACCGATTGGGACAGTATTCAAATCGTCTACGGTCCTCATCGCGAACAAAGAAGTGCTTACTGCTCCCGTGGCCGCTAAAGCGGTTCATGTCTTGAAACTCATCTTGTGCGGGGTGTTGGAAGCTCGGGGACGCACCATGTTCACAATGAACGTTCCCACTGAGGTGCTTGCGGAAGTCCTCCGCATCCTCCCATCGCTTCGTAGCCCTACCGTCGCACCGCTCGCTGGCGGGCAGTTCGCTTCGGTGAGTACCGTAATGCGCATGAATGAAGTGAACGGATTTATACCGTCGCTTCTGGAACTGGGTGCAGAGGGGTTTGTCACTACGCCCATATCTTCCGTCATCCAGTCCTGGTAGTTCTAAGCCCCCGAGACCATCTCGGGGGCTTTTCTTATTGAGAATCCTTCTTTTTCGCTCTGACTTTGGCAGAGAATGCCGCGACCTCTTCTTCGGTCATGAGCGGCACCGAAAGAGCCTCGGCAGCATCTCTAATGCGGGCGTCAGCTGCCTCCTTCTCTGATAGGTCAGAAACCATAATCTCGAATTCGACATGATAGCCCCAATCCTCACTCCACTTGAGCGCGATTTCGACACCCTTGTGTTCGTAATTTGTGCGTTTCTGCGTGCCGCTGATCACTTGGTCGGGAGTGCTGATGTTCTCGCAGATGTTCTTCATCGTCTCAAATGATTCTTCAGGGAAGGGGACTTCAAACTCCTGGAACGATGATCCTGCCCCAAGGGCGGTTAGCTTCAAAGAGATTTTTCCCGTGCCCTTCGAGATATTCCGCACGACCTTAAGGAGTTTATCGGGGAAGATGTAATAGGAGACTTCTTTATCGTCTGTACCGAGCAAGGTCGCCTCGTTCGCTAGTCTCTCAGTCAGTTCTTTATAGGCTCCCTCGGTAAGCACTGCTCGGTATTCGATTTCGTACATATCGAGATAATACAGGATTTATTTAGTAGTACACTAAAGGGACGATGATGCCGCTGGATAGGAACGAGAGTTATTGGATGCTCGACGACGAACTTGTGGCGGCGACGAACGTTACGACTGCGAACGAGCTCTCCACCTACCCGGACTATGGCGAGCTGAAGGAGGCGCTCGCGAAGTATGCGGGTGTCGCAAAAGAGCAATTGCTTATCACTGCTGGCTCTGACGCGGCGATAGAGCACATCGCACGCGCATACGCGGGGAATGGCGGGGAAGTGATACTTCCGGTGCCGACTTTTTATGGTTACGAAACTATTCTTGAACGCGTGGGTGCGCACATAGTACCTATCACGTACGAAGAGCGCGACGGACATTTTATATTTCCGCTTGCGAAGACAATTGAAGCTCTCAAGGACGGTTCCGCAAAAGTACTATTCCTCTGTCACCCCAACAATCCACTCGGCTGCCCGTTGTCGCTTGAAGAGATTGCGGCTGTCGTCATGGCCGCGCGCACGAGTGACACGCTTATCGTTTCTGACGAGGCCTATTTCGAATTCTCTTCGGGCGCATCATTTCTGCCGTATCTCGCTGAGCTGCCGAATCTCGTCATCATCCGCACGCTCTCAAAGGCGTTTGCGCTCTCGGGAGCGCGTGTCGGCTATGCGATAGCCGCTCCGGATATCATAAAAAAGTTAGAAAAACTTATGCTCCCGTGGGCAGTTACGCACCTAAGTGTCTCCGTCGCACGTGCGCTTCTCGCACGCGCGGATGCGGTAAAAACGCGCCGCGATGTTGTCATCAGCGAACGCATACATTTCATACAGGCGCTTCAGAGAATTTCGAGCATCACCGCGTACCCATCCGAAACTAATTTTGTCCTTGTGCGTGTTCCCGACGCCGTTCGTGTGCGCGACGTGCTTCTCGAAAAGGGAATCCGTGTCGCACTCGGCGAGCCGATGAGTCGTTTTCCCGAAGCGAAGGAGCTACTTAATGGTACGCTTCGCATCGCTATTCCCGCCCCAGAATCGAAGGTCGTCTTTCTAGAAGCGTTGCGCACATCCTTACAATAAACCGTATTGTGTGGTATTGTGAGGCGCCATGGGCCTGAGCAAGACAGTGTTAAAAAAGAAATCCGCACCAGCGGTAAGTCGAAAGTTTTCTTCTCCCGCCAATTTTTTCAATGCGCTTCGCGCTCGCAAGAGTGCTGATTGGACTCGTGAGCAGGCGAGCAATCTTGTCGCTCTCTTTAAGCGTATGGCGCTCGATGTGCCGGCATTTCGGCATTTTCTTCGTGAGAACGGTATCCGCCGCGATTCAATCCATACCGCAGAGGACATCGCTTCTCTGCCGGCGATAACGAAGAAGAATTATCTTCAGAAGAATCCTCTGGCCGATCTTCTGTGGCACGGTTCAATGCTCTCGCCACACGTGCTCACTTCGACATCCGGTTCAACCGGAAAGCCGACCTACTTCTCCCGCTCGCACGAGGTCGACGAGCATTCGTCGCTCATCCACGAGCTCATTTTTCGTACGAGTTCGTTAAAAAAGAACGAATCGACGCTCGTCATCGTCTGTTTTGGTATGGGCGTGTGGATCGGCGGACTCATCACCTATCAGGCGTTCGAGCTCATGAGTCGCCGCGGTTATCCGATATCCATCCTCACCCCCGGTATCAATAAGACCGAGACGTTGAAGGCGTTGACCGATCTCGCACCGCACTACAAACAGATTATCCTTGCCGGCTATCCGCCGTTCCTTAAAGACGTCATTGATGAGGCGGTCGCGAGCGGCATCACCTTTGACAAGCATCGTGTGAAGCTTCTCTTCGCAGCAGAAGCGTTCACCGAGACCTTCCGAGATCATCTCGCTGAAAAGGTCGGCCTTGAGAACCCGCTCACGGACGCGATCAATATCTACGGAAGCGCCGATATCGGGACGATGGCGTTTGAGACCCCATTCTCGATCCTTGCACGCCGGCTCGCGATGAAGAATACGAAGCTCTTTGCGGACATCTTCGGCGGGGCCACCAAGACGCCGACCTTGGCGCAATACGTACCTCAGTTCGTATCGTTCGAGGCGCCGAATGGCGAGATACTTCTCTCAGGTGATAGTGCGCTCCCCTTGATGCGCTACTCGATAGGCGACCATGGCGGCGTCTACACCTTCCGTGAGCTCGTAGAGCGATTTAAAGCGCATGGTATCGATCTCATGAAGGAAGCACGGGCGGCCGGCATTCGAAGACACGTTTACGAATTGCCCTTCGTATATGTCTTTGAGCGCATCGACCTTGCGACGACGCTCTATGGTCTGCAGGTGTATCCAGAAACAATCAAGGAGGTCCTTTTGAAGAAGAATTTTGTCGATAACCTGACCGGGAAGCTCGCACTCAGTACAAAATACGATGACAATCAAGATCAGTATCTGGAGATAAATCTCGAGCAGAAGCCGAAGAAGGAAGCAGGGAAGGCTTTCGCATCGAAGCTCCTCGCTGAGATTGTCAAAAGCCTGCGTGAGAAGAATTCTGAGTTTCGAGAACTCTCCGACTTTCTCGGGAAGCGGTCTGAACCGAGACTTGTCTTCTGGCCCTACGAAGACCCGCTCTATTTTAAACCAGGCACTAAACAGGCGTGGGTAGTGCGGCAGTCGTAGGAGACAGCACGAAGAAATAATTGCGTTTCCTATTCCACGAGATTGTGTTATTGCATGTTATAATATTCCTCTATGGAGGGTACAGGAAAGAGTAGGGAAACATACGAAAACAAAGATACGAAGATAGCTATAAATACTGTTGAGCATGCAATCCAAGAAGTTCTCCCGGTAAGTCTTTTAGTAGATATCTTCGGCCCAGAAACCTATTTGATTGGTGGTGCAATCAGAGATCTCATTTTAGGAAAAAACATCAGCAGTAAAGATTTTGACTTGATGACCAGAGCTTCCCCCGAAGAGGTACTCGGAAGACTCAAGCTGGCCGGCTTCTCAGAAGCTCAAGGCGTGAAATTTGGAGATAAACAGTATTCGATGAAAGAGGGTACTGGAGTAATCAATCTTTTGTTAGACGGGAGAGAAATCCAGGTTGGATTCAAGGGCAATCAAAGTATAGAAAGCCTTATTAATTCTGGAGATGTAAATCTGAATTGTTGCACCTTTTCTCTTGGTAGCCAGAAGATAATAAACCCGGATATCTTTGAAGAAATTCTGGAGCATAGGTTGTTATTTTGTAATTCGGAACTAGCAAAAAATGATCCGATGAAAATAGTTAGTGCACTAAAGATCATTTCCAGAATGCCAGAAATCCAGGTAGACGAAGAGACGGAAAATATTATTATGCAAAGCTTGCCAAAGCTTGTTGATTTCTTTTCCGAAAATCCAGATCGTCGACATAAACTTGCTCAATTGTTCGGTAATATTACCTCTGGAGAGGTGGTAAAACTTTTTTCTTCTGTTGATACGCACGGTCTCCTTGAGGGATTGGAGGCACCGAGAGTCAAACTCAGGACATCAGAGCGATATATATCTTCGTTCGTTGATGAATTATCAGATGGAGTCAAACAAAAATTAAAGATGCTTATCAAAGAGAAATTCGGGACCCGTTTGGAAGAAGATAAACTCTTTAATACAAAAGTCAAATCGGTCGTTTACAGATTAGATGAGCAAGAAAATGCCGTAGCGTGTTGTTTGCTGGATAGCAGAAGGATATATCTTGCCTCAGCTTCTGACTCGTCCGAAATGGTTAACATAGTCGCTGATTTGTGTGAACACAATGCCGGAATCTGGACAACAATCTCCTTAAATAGAAATTTACTTTTCAGTCTATCTCTAAAAGCAGGATTACAACCGGTTACAGATCCATCTGTACTGAGAAAGATTTTGATAAGCAATTATCCTGAATACGAGAACAGAATAGTTACCGAGACGATACGGGGGCGTCTAGTATTTACCAAGTCAGGTTCAAACGATGCTCCGCAAATGTTGTTCATCTCATAGAATATGGAAAAAAACGTTGGGTATGTTGCTATCGAGTTCGATGATGTTTCTAAACGAGAGGTCGCTAACTGGGCATCTCAAATCAGTGAGGGCGACTTAGTCACCACGGCAATAGATGGAAAAATCGAAGGTGGCAACGTCACTGACAAGCTCCATCTCACATTGTTTTACGGTCTTGACGAGAATGCTATTAATCAAGGAGAGTTATCGGATTTCATTTCCATGCTTCCAAAACCAGCAGTACACGTGACTGGGGTAAGTGCATTTCTGCAAGATGCATTTGCTTGCAAGACACTTTATTTAGAGGTCACCGATGATTTAGGGGAATTGCAGTCCATACACGAACGCCTAAAGGATTTTTCACACTTTTCAAAATATCAAGAACATAATTATAAACCCCATATCACTATCGCATATGTGATAACTGAGTTCGATGTCAATTCACTTACAAACGATTTCCCGAAGAATCTTTTTGTAAAAGCAGTAACACATTTCAAAAAATTATAGCATCGAGTAATGGTGCCTATCCCTGTTATTCTCAACCATCGATGATGCGACAAGCGTGAAAACAACGTGCTAATATTCTGGTATGAAACCAGAACAACTTGACCGTTCAAAAGAATCTTTCTCCACGTTTAAAGAGCGTCTCCAGCCATCAAAGATAGTTGACCGCTACGACCTTCTTCTCGAGGATTTATTTCTTATTCGTAATCCGCGATTCAAGTTCATTCAGGACCATACGGAGGAGGTAAAAGCATTTA
>JAQUAU010000044.1 GCA_028687085.1 Minisyncoccota bacterium
GTGATGCCGCTCACAATCGGTGCGGTTGCGTCAGCGATACTCGACGTGGTGAAGGTGAGGACGTTTGACACTGCGGTGCCGATCGCGTTGCTCGCCAGGACCACGTAGAAGTAGGTCGTGTTTGCCGCAAGTCCTGCGAGCGAGAAGACATGGCTCGTGAGTGCTGACGGGCTCCCGAGCACCTTGGTGAAGCTAAACGGATTCTGCGTCCCATAGAAGAGCGTGCTCACTGCCGGTACGTCGGTAGTAAGGGCGATTGTCGCCGTGCTGGTCCCAACGCTTGCGGTGATGGCGCTCTCTACCGGCGTGGTGCTGGCTGCAGGCGGGGTGACGACCGGGGGCGTCGTGGTCGCGATGCGGCAGTGGTGCTCGTCTTCGTCATCGTCGTGGCGGAATGCTCGCAGAGATGACGTGGCGTTTGCGGGCAGGACGATGCACTCGTCATCGTCATGATGGCGATTCAGCAAACCATGTATGCTGTTCGTGCTGCTGGCGTTACCGACTCCGCGATTCTGTCCGTCGTTACCCTTGCCGTTGTCGCTGCCGGTGCGCGCCTTCTGCGCTGTCTGCCTAGAGTGATTTCTTTCGCTATCGCCCTTCTCGCCGTGCTCGGCGAATGCGAAGGCCGGCGCGAAGAGGAGTGAGGCGGCGAGCAATGTGCTCGATATAGTTTTAATAAGATTGTTCATATATACTGGGTATTAACTGCTAATGAATACGTGCTGCCGTTTCAGACTGGTTGAACATATATGAGGGCTCACGCTTTACTAGACGGTAAAAGAGCATAGACTCTTACACGTAAGGTTCTGCCGCGCATGCCGTCTCCAGCTATGTCAGATACATTAAAGAAACAATTCACCAGACTGTATACCGATGAGTCAGATGCGGTCTTTCGCTTTTGCTTCTTACGGACCTCTGACCGGGACGTCGCAATCGATATCATGCAAGACACCTTTATGCGCTTCTGGGAGGTATATGCGAGGCAGGAGGAGGTGATAGAGAGCAAGCGCGCATTCCTCTTCGCTATCGCACGGAACCGTATCATCGATTGGTATCGCAAGAAGAAATCGCCGTCGCTTGATGCGCTTGTGGAGAAGGCGGGAGCAGAAGGGGAGACGTTTAAGGATACGACGCAGGTAGAGAATATAGAGATGGCTGCTGAGGCGAAGTCCCTTATAGAGAAGATAGGCGAGCTCGATCCGCTCTATCAGCAAGTCGTCTATCTACGGTATGTTGAAGACCTGGAGCCGCGAGAAATAGCTGAGATACTCGGAGAGACGGCGAACGTTATCTCGGTTCGCCTGCACAGAGGGTTGAAGCAGTTACGGGCGGTCGCAGGATATGATGAAGAAAAACATGGAACATAACTTCTTGAAAAAAGGAATACGCGCTCTACGGCGCATACGACTCTCCTCTCTAGAAAAAGAGGCGGTCTTGGCGCGCCTTATGGAGCACGTGGAGAAGCATCCGGCGTCCGTCGTCTCGCCGTGGAAAATCTATGTTTCTCATTTCCGCTTTCACTATGCCGTCGCCAGCCTGCTTGTCATGGTTCTTGCCGGAGGCTCGGTAACGTTTGCGGCTGAGGGAGCGCTCCCGGGCGACGTGCTCTACCCCGTGAAGCTGAACATCACCGAGCCGCTCCAGGGCGCGCTCATCTCGGGCGATCTGCCCAAGGCCCGCTTCGAAGCGAAGAAGACGTTGCGCCGTCTCGAAGAGGCTGAGACGCTCGCGGCACAAGGCCGATTGAATCAGGCGGCGGTCGAGACGGTAGAGACCAATTTTGAAAAGAACGCGAGCAGATTTAATGTGGCTATCCAGCGTGCGTCGACGACAGCGTCACCCGAGGAGCTGGTGAATGCGGCGGTCGACTTCGAGGCTCAGGTAAACGCGCATGTGCAGATCTTGTCTGTGGTGGGAGACGCCGCGACGAGCACGCTCGCCGGCAACATCGCTTCTCTCCGAGGTGTTGTTGATGAGAGTGCTGAAAAAGCGAAGGGGCAGCGAGCGAGTGCGGCAGACGTGTTTATCAGCTCTTCTCAAGATACTGCAGATGCCGCGCCGCGCGCCGCTCTCACCGAGAGCCGGAATCAAGGTGTGATGCGGGCTACAGAGATACAGAAGGGAGACGGTCGCGCGCAGAAACGCTTTGACGACAAGGCAGAGGCGATCCGCACTATGATTGCGGCTACTGAGGATCAGTTGAGAGACACCGCAACCTCGACTTCGGCGGCGAGTTCACCGGTACAAGAGGGCATCTTGGGGCACACTGCAGAATCGCTCCAGACAGCGCAGAACGCTCTGAAAGAGGCAGAAGAGAAACAAGGCTCCGGCGACTCGGCACAGGCGTTTTCGGCCTTGCTCGATTCGGAGAGCGCAGCCAAGCAGGCCGACACCTCGCTCCAGCAAGGATTGAAGCTGGGCAGGGAGGAGCGGGCGAGCGACGATACTCCGGACCGGCGTTCGGGCGACGGGAGCGAGGCGCAGCGCTCGCGCGATAAAAAAGGCGACTGACTCTGGTAGAATACGTTCTATCATGACCACCAAGATGCGAGCGGCTGGAGCTGGCGTGGCCGCGCTCGCGCTGGTCTATACCTTCGGCTATTCCGGGTTTGTTGCGAGCGAGTATCGTTCACCGGCGGCCGATGCGCCGGAGAAGTTTATCCCACTGCCGGAACTCGACAAGGCTGATTACAATGCGCGCTTGCTTGCGCTCGCGCACATCGCCTCAACGACAGAAATCTTTTCAACTGCTTCGACCTCAGTACGTGTCACCTCGACATCCTCGCCATCAGTGTGGCCGGTCAGGACGGTCTATCCGAATGCGGGCGCGCTCCTGCCCTTTAAGCGCATCGTCGCCTACTACGGCAATTTTTATTCAAAAGGGATGGGCATACTCGGCGAGTATCCGGCAGACCAGATGCTAGCCCAGCTCGCGAGCACGACCGAGATGTGGACCGCGGCAGACCCCTCGACGCCGGTGGTGCCGGCGATCCACTACATCGCGACCGTCGCGCAGGCGGGCGCCGGTAAAGAAGGGAAGTATATCCTGCGCATGCCGGACGATCAGATCGACCATGCGCTCGATCTTGCGGGCCGCATCCACGGCATCGTCTTTCTCGATGTGCAGGTGGCGCTCTCTAACCTCCCATACGAGCTCCCTCAGCTCGAGAAATATTTGAAGATGCCACAGGTGCATCTCGCTATCGATCCGGAGTTCTCGATGAAGCACAGTGAGCGGCCCGGCACCGTCATCGGCACCTTTGACGCGACTGATATCAATTATGCCGCTGAGTATCTCGCGGCCATCGTGCGCGAGAATCACCTGCCGCCGAAGGTGCTTATCGTGCATCGCTTCACCCAGGATATGATGACCAACTATCAGAACATTCGCCCCTTGCCGGAGGTGCAGATCGTAATAGATATGGACGGCTTCGGTTCGAAGGAGAAGAAGCGCAACACCTATGCACGAGTCATCGTGCCGGAGCCGGTGCAGTTCACCGGCATCAAGCTCTTTTATAAAAATGATAGTCGTCCGCCGGCAAACGGACTCCTCTCGCCCGCTGAAGTGCTTAAGCTCACTCCCTCGCCGGTCTACATCCAGTATCAGTAATTTAGGGACTTACGATGTCCATAATTAAAACAAAGACCCCCAGCGCGAGCTGGGGGTTTTTGAAAGAGCGGAGCGAATCAATCATGTGGCCGACGTACTACCCTTAGCGACAAGAAGCATCGCGCCGACCGCGAGGACGTAGCCGCTAACTTGCCATGCGTTCGGTAGTCCTTGCGTCAGCACGAATTTTATCAGCGACGAAACTATCGGGTACATGACGACAATACTTGAGACGGTGAGGAGCTCTCCGCCGCTGGTATAAGCCCCTATGTAGAAGTAATCGGCCGCCGCGTAGATGAAACCCAACGCGATTAATATAGCCAGACTCATCCCCGTGGGGAAGTCGAAGGAAGGGTCGGAAGTGCTAGTCATACTGCGCCCAACGACTCCGACCAGCAGCATCGGCACTAGATAGACACACATGAGTGTCAGGTTGTTGAACTTCGCAAATTTTTGTTCGAACAGGACGTTGACGACGGCGTAGCACAACATCGCCAGCAACGAAAAGACGACTGGTTTGCTCATCTAGTTTCTCCCATATGGATGTGTGACAACGATATATAACCAGATTTCATAATAGCATATTAGAGACGTATAGTCAATCACTCGCCAAAGCGGGTTATACTTACGCCATGGAATCAGCACAATTACTGCATGAGGTTGTTATCACTGCGATTATTGTAAAAGACGGGAAGTATCTGATTACGCGGCGGTCGCCGCTGAAGAAACGGTTTGGCGGGATGTGGACCGTACCGGGCGGAAAATTGGAGACGAGCGATTATGTGAACCTGCCCAAAGACACGAAGGATTATTGGTATAACGTGCTTGAACAAGTCTTGCGCCGGGAGGTAAAAGAAGAGGTCGGACTTGAAATAAAAAATATTGAATACGTCACTTCGCTCGCGACCATTCACGCTGACGGCGCGCCGTCTCTCGTCATCTCCTGCATGGCCGACTGGGAAAGCGGGGAGGTCGTGCTCCAAGAAAGCGAGACCGATAAGTATGCCTGGGTCTCGCTCGAAGAAGCGAAAGGGTACGAGTTACTCGACGGTATCTACGACGAGCTCTGTATGACAGAAGCGCGACGAAAGGGAGAGAAGTCGGAGTGGAAGCGCGCTTAAGAAATTAAGAAACAGAGAGGCCGCGCGCGAGCGCGGCCGGGTCAAATTTCGAACGGAAAGAACTCGATACGGTCGAAGTCCTGCGCGCGGTCTCGGTAGTACACATCGGCACGGAACTTCTCGCCACAGGCAGCTTTCACGAACCAATGGATATCACTGTCGAACATGCGATCGAACGGTAAATCCTCGATTGGATACCATCCGGGAATCATGTCCGCCGTTTCTTGCGGTTCTCCGAAGAATGTCTCGGTGAGGTATACATACACACAGAAGTCGACCACTCCTGCCGCGAAGAAGTTGATGACCGCCACGAGCTCGAGTGAGGCGACATCAAGCTCGAAGGCAAGCTCTTCGCGTGTCTCGCGGGCCAGACACTCGGGAATCGTCTCGCCCAGGTCCAGCTTGCCGCCGGGGCCGGAAAGCTTGCCGGTGCCGATCTCTCCTTTCTTCTTTTCGCCAAGAAGAACCTTTCCTTCTCGTAACACTATCCCTAAGGTTGCAATTTTCATATATCCCCCATGGTTGTGTTCCGGCCATATGGTATCATCTCCCGCATATGCAAACCAATGACACCGCAAACAACAAGTTTTTACCGCTCGCCGTAGTCGCCGCCGGGCTCCTTATCGCAGGAGCTGTCCTCTGGAACGGCTCGAGGCCGGCTGGGACGGGTTCGACGGGCTCACCGCAAGCAGGCGTCGCCGTGGATGTTAAGAATGTGAAGACCGACGGTGATCCGTTTATCGGCAGGGCAGATGCACCGGTCACGATCGCCTTCTGGAGCGACTTCCAGTGTCCGTATTGCAAGGCGGTCGAGGTGGGCGGCATCCCGCAGATACCGATTGAACCGGCGCTTCCGGAGGTTATCAAGAACTATGTGGATACCGGTAAGGTCAGAATCGTCTTTATGGACTTCAACTTCCTCGGTCCTGACTCGGTTACTGCCGGCGAATACAGTCGTTCCGTATGGAAGCTTTATCCGAGCCAGTACTTCGCGTGGCGCACCGCGATGTACACGGCGCAAGACGCAGAGAATAGTGGCTTCGGCGACGCCGCCTCTATCGACAAGCTCACCGCGACGATAAGCGGCATCGATGCGGCGAAGGTTGCAAATGATGTGAAAGCGAACAAGGCTGCCTATGCTGCGCTCATGGACGCCGATCGAGCAGAAGCGGGGAAGGTTGGCGTGAACGCCACGCCCTCGTTCATTGTCGGTACGACGCTCATCCCGGGAGCAGTCCCGTATGCGACGCTCCAAGCAGCGATCGACGCGGCGCTGAAATAAACAGGTGATGCATAACGCGCGGCCAGGCTCTGCCTGGCCGCGTGTTGGTGTATCATATGGGTCATGAACGTCCTCATCATCGCGCTTGCGGCCTCGGCCGCCACCTTTATCGGCGGCTCCTTCGCGCTCCGGTTCCGCGACAAGCTCCACCTTATCCTCGGCTTCTCTGCCGGCGCGGTCGCCGGGCTCGCGCTCTTCGACCTTTTGCCCGAAGCCATCTCGCTCGGCATGATATATCACACCAGCGCGACTATCGCGTTCTTCATTGCCGTCGGATTTTTCGGCTACCTAGTCCTCGACCGGCTCATTCTCCTGCATACACACGAAGAAGATTCTGAGGTGCCTGTCCTGAGCAAGGTCGAAGGGAACGCCCCTCGCGGATTCTTCGGCGCACTCACGCTCTCGACCCACAGCTTTCTCGACGGTATGGCTATCGGTATCGGCTTTCAGGCGTCTCCGGCAGTCGGTCTAATCGTGACGGCGGCAGTGCTGACCCACGACTTCTCCGACGGCATCAACACGGTAAATCTCGTATTGAAGAACGGCGGCAGTTGGCGAACCGCCTTCCGCTGGCTCCTCGCTGATGCGGCGGCGCCGCTTCTCGGCGCCGCCTCCACGCTCTTCTTCACGATTCCCGAGTCGGCGATTGGGCTCGTGCTCGCCGTCTTCGTTGGCACCTTCCTCTATCTCTCGGCGAGTGACCTGATCCCCGATAGCCATCACCGGCACCCGCGCGCGCTCACAACCGTGATGACGCTTCTCGGCGCCGCCGTGCTCTACGCGGTCGTGCATTTGGTATAATCCTCATATGAAACTATTTTTCCACTGGCTTGTTGC
>JAQUAU010000045.1 GCA_028687085.1 Minisyncoccota bacterium
CTGCTGCTGAACCCCAAACCGCGCAATAGGATACAATCAAACCCTTACCGCGCGATGGAGCAGTCTGGTAGCTCGTTGGGCTCATAACCCAAAGGTCGGAGGTTCAAATCCTTCTCGCGCAACCAATTAAATCAACAACTTAGTTGATCAGAAGAGCCCGCTTATAGCGGGCTTTTTGTTTTGTGACGAGGTTTGTGACGAGGTCTGTGTCGTCACAGAATTTATATTCTATGATTTAGACCATTGGGTGTGTGTCGATGGTTAGTTTCAATTTGTTAGCCTACGCTATCTAAGCTGGAATGGCATTGTTGTTCTTTTAAAGTTCCTTTGCCGAAATTCGTTACTTCGACCAACCTCCTCCAAACCTGACATTGGCAGCAGCAGCTTGGCCGTCAGAAATATGGCGCGGATTTGCCCCATCGGAGCACCTGCTGGCGACCAACTGCCGTCGGTCAATAAAGACTGCTTTCTGGCAGCCAAATTTCAATGCCCAAGGATTTCTATCGGAAAACACTATCGAATCTGCATATACACACGCAATAAACCTTTGTGAGGTTTCAACCATGGTACGGTGAAGAGCAAACAAATCCACCATCTCACAAGTTAAGATTTGCAATCGTGGTTGCTAGTTCGCTCCAAGAAACGCAACTGATTCCGTTCTTGGAAATGGCAGGGAAGACCGTCGTAGGCTTGACTTGTCCGCTGTAAACGCCGAAAACCCTTTTACCTTTAGCCAAGCTCTGATTGATCTCCCATTCAACCCACTTACTGGCTGCAGCATGGGGCGACAGATAGACAACCGTAACAGACGATTGTGCGATTCGCTCGCTTATCTTTTGCTTGATGTAAGACGCGCGCTCACTGTCATACGGCTCTGATACTGACCAATCATTGAATTCAAGAGGAGAGTTTTCGTTTTTTGCCTGGCCACGAAGTAAATTCACTTCATTAAGGTCTTCGTAAGCGAAGCTGATAAAGACGTTTCGTTTTCCTCTGAGCTCTGCTTTCGCTCGCTCAATAAGGCCTTTAACGTCTCCAATGCTTCGAGGACCACCGCTGCTTCCACCCATATCAAACCTCCAAGCCTATGTATTCCTTGCATGCCACACAAATTCCGCAGGGCTCTGGTGTGCCAGCATGGCAAGAGTATGTCCCGCAAATTCCACGTTCTTTCGCAATGGCCAATACCTCAGCCTTATTAAAAGAGATCAGTGGCGTAAGTACCTTAATGGGGTGACTCATAATCTGGCTAAGCAGTGTGCCTGCAAGATCAGCGAAATCTCGACGCTGGTCAGGGAAGAGACTTAAGCGCTCGTCGAGAAATCCAATGGCTAGTGCATCCCCCTTAACTTCGTGGGCTAGCGCAGCTGCACACAGCAGGAACAACATATTGCGCCCAGGAAGAAATACATCCTCAAGAATTCGTTTGCTGGGGTCAGTCAGACCACAAGAAAAGAAGGCACCGTAGCCCGGAAGCTGGATTACTTTAGGCTGCGGAAGACCATGCTTCTGAAAGTTTGCAAAACAAGCATTTTTTTCACGTTCTAGGTTCAATTGCCCGTAATTAACGAATATAGGATACTGTTCCAACCCTTCTTCTTGAATTAGCAGGCTCATAACAGTCGAGTCGAGCCCTCCAGATACGAGTGTCACAACTTTCATACACGCAACTCCTTGGCAGCCCGCATCGTGATCCAGATGGCCCAGTCAATGAAGCCAACCGGATGGCCACATTCTGCGGCATATTGGCTAGCGATGACTTCAGTCTGCTCATATCGCTTCAGTGTGGACAACGCAACTCCATCTTCTGGCAGTACCCCTAGCCGCTGAAGAAACGCCAAAACATGAACATCCAATATTGCGATGTCATAACTCATCCCAATGTTTCTCAAGAACATACTTGCCTGTTTGGGACCAATACCAGGCATGTCGCGCACAAGGCTTGCTCTTATTTCTTTTATGTGACCTTCTGGAGGAAGTCGCTCGCTAAGAGGTTTTTTTTGCAAGGATATCCTCATCTGAGCAAGTTGCCTGGCGCGCACCTTCGGGAATCGGTAGGACGATCTTTGGCTACGACTTGTATTCTGATCGGCCAATACAGCGCCGACCTCTACTTCAAAAGTGTTGTCTGTCATTTGCCATCTTCTATCGGTAAGAAGGTCAGCATTGCATAGTCGATCCAATGCAGCATCTGCAGACTCGACACGAACTTGACTACCTAGTAGGCAAGCAATGAGCTCATACCTAAGGTCAGCATTTTTTCGGACGACGGGCCTACGATTCGCCTTAATTCTTTCGGTAATTAGGTCGCACATGACCTTCACTGTTCCGTGCAGTGAGTGATTGTGAATAATGAGTTCAGTCATGAGTTGTACGCCAGAGCAAGTACCGTACCAATATATGGAATTTGACGCAACAGCTTTTCAGGCTCCGCAGAGCGGAGCATGGTCTGCACGTAGTCCATCCAGTCACAAAAGTAATCATAGTTGTAACTTGCGACGCGCAACGCAAAAGGCGCACTCCCAAGTTCAACTAGGCTACGAGCTTCCTTTTTTCTGACACGACCACCGAAGTTCGCGTACAGCGCATCAAAGTGTTGGAAATGCAAGAGGCTATTGGTTTCGTAGTTGGCTGCAGTTCTGCACCATTCCAGTCCGTCGAAGCAATCGCCGCCGCAGAGAGCCAGTGCCGCTATGGACGTTGGATTACCCGTTCCCAGGATGTGCAATGGCTGATAAAAGCCCGTATTATCAAGCGCTCGGCGGATTGCCTTCACCGTTTTCATTCGCGTAAGAATTCCATCCCCAAGTTCACGCTCAGGAATGGCGATCAGGGTTGGGCGGATTTCCTGAGCGATTTGCACAACGATTTCGACTGCCGAGGTCGCGATGTCTAAAGTCCCCATTGGAAGGTGAACGATAGGGCATAAAGTCCCAGGGCCGAGACCAGTCTTGAACCTATCCCGCTCGTAGTTCGCAAGGATGTTTTTGACAATTTTGGCGTTTGACCCTTTCGGGTCGACATGGTCATATGAGAATACGATGTCGGCCGCCACCTGTAGAGCGACTTCATGGAACAACTCAACGCACCACCCATCAGTATTTTCACTGGAGCGGTAATCATGGTTTCGCGAAGCTTCGTAGTTTCCTGAATCCAAAAATAGCAAGGATTCGGACCGCCGAAGCGCATCGACAGCGATCCAGAACTTGGCGTTCCGTCGTTTTCCTATGTGTGTTTTTGCATCGTAAGCCGATATCAAGCATGCAGGCGGTGCAAGGTTTCCCATCAGTTGGAGGCCATTTAGCGGATTGAGCTGAGTTTCAAACGACGACAGGGAAAAGACAAAGGCGGGCAAGGAAAGTGACTTGCCCCCTATAGATACCGCTTTCGGTTGTTCGCATGCAATGATGCCCTCAGCGAAGTGATCAGACAGTTTTTGCTTTAGCGAAATAAAGCCTGGGTGCGATAAATCGCCAGTCCAGTCTCGAGCATCAGTCCGGGAATAGCCGCCTTTTCCAAGTGGCGTACCTGAGGTGTCAATTACAAATGGAAAGATAGGTCGATTCTGCGTGACCGCGAAATCCCATTCGTCCACAAAAATAGGCTTGTCTTGGGTGTGTTTGGAAACAATGGGTATTACGACGTCAGACTCACGGATCTCCTTCTTGACCCGTTGCTCCCATTTTCCATGGTTGAGATCCTCCGCCGACCAAACCTGTAATGCGGGGCTCCGAAGTCCGGCAGCAAGTTTGTCCGTAAGGATCTTATCTTCAGACGCATAAATGATGCAGGCCCGCTTGGGAGTGCGAGTCGGATCCGCTATAGCCATCATATTGCCCCCGTTTTTCTTCAACTGTAACAGCACTCTTGATTGCCGCGTTACGTGCGACAACGTTACAGCATGCTCATGCCGTGTGTCTCTTGAGCACCGCAACCTTGTTGGCGTTGTACGTCTCAATCTCCCAATCGGCCGGTTTCATGTCAAAAAAGGACTTTTCATATCTTTTGGCGTCCTCGCTTTGACTTAAGGCAAAGGAACAATTGGCCAAGGTGGCATAGATCCAAAGGGCATCTGAGCGCTGGTCAAAGGATGGATTGGCGATCAGGCTCAGCAATATTTCGATGGTTGTACTACGAACTTTACGTGCACTCAATGTGTCGTATTGAGCCTCGGCCGGATCAATTTGCAATTCACAACGAAAATCGTAGCAAACAGCAAGATTTTCTCCGTTGTAGTAATCACGGGTGACCTCAAAGCCCCTGCCGTAATAACGTATGGCGGCGTCTAACTGTGCAATGTCGCCTGTTTCTTGCCAGAGACGTTTTCTGATCGCACCAGTAATTCCAAGTGTTTCTGGGTCGTTTGACTTATCCGGTCCGAGCTGATCAATGATACGTAGTCCTTCTATGAGCGCATCCAGCTTCGAAGGTTTTCCAGCTTTGTACGTTGCCAATGCCAGCTGCTGGACCAGGTAAGGTTCGCCAGGCTTCATTTGTGCGGCTGCAAAAAATGCTTTCACAGCATCGTCGGCCCGACTTTCTTTGAATGCCTGTTGCCCGCTCTGTATTTGTGCAGAGAGCATTTCCTGGGCCGCTTCAGTTTCGTCAAGTAGCTGCCTGTACTCTTTTTCAGTCATGCTTGGCTGTTGTAATCGCGGAAGATACGTGTAGACAGGACTATCCGGACTCGGTGACGCCAGCGCGTTCTGAATAAGCGTTCGAAGTGCCTTCTGCGCGCGAATTGCTTCACTGTGGCCGATGTCCTTGCCTAGGTGTTCGTAATGGAACGTATTGGTGTGGTCAAGGTCGAAATAAAGACGTCCGACATCTTCTTTCATGATGATCGTGGCTTTTGGCCGCAATGCGTGGCGCACCCCAAGTTCATAGACTGCATTAACATTACCCGTTGAGATATCCGCGATGACCAACTCGGCCCGCAAAAGCATTTCGTACATCGCAACGTCAATTACGCCTGAGTGCACAATATCATCCGAACGAATACAGCGCAATCCTTCAGCATCAGCTGCCGGGGCAATGATCGCGTTATAGGTGGCATCTAGATCAAGCGTTCGTCCTGTTTCGTAATCGGTTTTCTTGCCAAAACCCATCACTACGAAGCAGACTCGTCTGTTGTCTTTAATCATGCGTATTGCCTTCAAATATCAATTGTCGATCCGAGCGACACAAAAGACTCGCTCAATCAAACGACCTCCGTTGGGTCCCGCAACTCTTTCGGCGACACGTAACGCTTGGGAGTACATGGACTGCTCATCACGAGGGGAGTTTGCGGCGCCGATGGCGCTTCGGTAAAGCTCTTCGGCACTAGCTAGGTCTTCGAGCATGAGATATGCGTCGGCTTGAGTGGCAAGGTTCCAGTGATTCCGTTCAGCATTAGCACAGTGACTAAGCGCGCGCCGTGCCATAGTTCTAACCTTGATGGGCACACGTGATGTGGCCGGACCAGACAAAAGATCCAGGAAAGCTATGTTGATCGCATGGTAATAGGCTTGCGCTGAATCCCCTTCAGACTCGGCAATTTCCAAACCACCCTCATACAGTTCTTTGGCTCGCAGTAGGTCGTCATTGGATCTTTCAATGATCCAACGCCTTTTGATTCTGCCGCCCAAGACACCCATGGCTTCCGATGACGTGCGCTTGCAGTGGTATTCAAGTAAAGTGAGCGCATCGCTCGATCGACCAAGTCCATCCAATGCCAAAGCGAGCGAAATAAGCGCTGCGTCGTCGAGGTTCGCGGCGCGAGGCCACAGAGTATCAACTGCCGCCTGGAAGTCCCCCAGTTCCACCGCTAGACGCGCTCCGTCAATCGCGGGCCTACCCACAGATTGCCCAGTCAGTGCTTCAACAACCAGTAGAAAACCCTGATGATTGGCATCGGACGGTCGCACTATTTCCAGATGATTGCCAGGAACAACGCGGCGAACCTGATCCGGAAATGGCATCAACGACGAATCTTTTGGCACGAATTCGTCGCGATCTCCTTGGAGAACCCAAAATGCGAATTTTGGTATTACGCCAACCCGGTCCTTCCAGTCAGCGCGTAATCGCTTGATAAACGAGCTACCGCTCGACATGTCTCGCACCTGTCGCTTCAATTTGGCAGCAAATGACGCCTTCTCCAAACCTGCGCTCGGAGTGCCAAACAGGATGACATGGCTTAGGCGAGACATCAAAGTTGAATCGTCAATAATCGCACGTTGTACGACCAATCCCCCCATGCTGTGAGCCACCAGTGCTATTCTCTTGTACCGATTGAATGGAGGCAATGAAAGGCTAGTACATTAACACGTAAATAACGAAACATGATTACACTCGCGTTATCGCCAACCGGCATAAACAGGAGTGGTCATGCGTCAGACAGAACTGAACTTGAGCGAAGAAGATCGCTCGATTGTCCAA
>JAQUAU010000046.1 GCA_028687085.1 Minisyncoccota bacterium
ACCTCCTGAACGAACAGCATGGCGCAATTTCGCATCGAATACTGATACCCGACGGGCGAGACGTAGCCGAGCGGCGGCTCCTTGCCTTCCTTGCCGAGTTGCTCCATGAGCGCGTGCATCTTTTTCAAGATGAGGTCGCGCCGCGCTTTTCGTTCAGCGCGTTGCTTCTCGATCTCTTCTTTTGAGAGCTTTTTCTTCATATCAGTCGCAATGGTCATACCCCATCGGTCGCCCGTCCCATTCAAAAAGGGTATGCGGAGCGCACATCTTCGTCCCCGTTCCATTCGTGACGGTTCCGCGATAGAAGCGACCGTTGACCTTGTTGATGATGCGAAGGCGCGTCTGCGCACCGTTCGGCATATCCTCCTCTGGCATCGACGTTCCGGCGAATCCGTTCGTACCCGGTTCAGCTGTCTCTCTGCTCGTCATCGGAATCACGACGACCGTCTTATCCGTTGCCTTGACGACGCGGTAGAAGTCGACGATGACCATGCTGTACCCCCAGCTATCGACAAGTACCTTTCCGACTATGTCATTTTCCATGTTGGAGTGGAGAGGGGGCGGGGCGCATGCTTCGCCCCCTCGATGAATGAAGTTATTTGAGCTTCGGGGATGGGATCAGGCGTACCCGATCCGTCCACTGATGCTGTGCCGCGTTCCAACCTACAGACACATGATAGCACGATAGCGTCATGTCGTCAATAGCGACATGACGCTAGAAGATAAGTGAGCCATCTGCTCGACTTATCCACTCCCCGCCACCTTTTGGAATCCGAGGAAATCGTCTACACTACCCCTTGCCTTGAAACGGCGTCAGTGATATCTTTATGACCAAGAAGTCCCAAAAACTTCACGCACCTTCGACGACGCTTCGCGCGTCGGGCATAAAATATCGTGATTTGCCGTTTCCTCAACCGCCTTGCCTTCGGGCAGGGCTTTTGAGTTGTACGACGAAATCGTACGAGTGGCCGGGCATAGACGCTGACTGACCCGTTCGTGCGACCCGTGTTTGCATACGAAAAAATCAGAAGGCGCGGGAACTCTGAATCCAACAGGGCTGGGGTTAAATATACCCAACCGAACAGGAGTCAAAACGCAAGCGAGGCCTCCGATCCTTGCCGGAAGGATTGCCGTAGAAAACCCGGGCAACGGGCGGCTACTTGATGCCGCATAACCCCTACGTCCCGGTTGGTTGCCGTGCGCCGCAAGGCGTAAAACACGCGCTTCGCTTGGAACCACAAAGGCAGAGAGTCGTTTCCTCTGCCGTCATCAACCCTCTCAAACCGCCCGCACTCTACACGGCGGAGGATGGGGTTTTGTTGATTTTTAGTTAATTCATAGCTATGCTGACTGTCTCCTGAACATCTCCGATCACCCGACGAGGGCCCGGCGTGGCATTCCCACGAAGCAGAACCTAAGGAGAACGGATGCCCGGCTTCGGCTGGTCATTTTGTTTTCAAACAAAAAAGCAGAGTCGCGGTACGGAGGGTTGCCCTTGCGGACGTTCCCCGCCTCTGACCGACTCATGCCTTTCGCCTTCGTGCGCTGACCCGCTATTTTGAAGGCAACGGATCATCGCATCGTGTGGATAAGTTACCATGCCGACGCTATAACGTCAAGCGCCATTGCCAGAAGGCGCAAAATTGCGTTCTAAGCAAGCTATCTTTTCCGCGACCAATGCCTTGTGAAACTTCCTGCGAACGATTTAAGACGCTATTTTTCCAGCGACGTTGCGCGTTTAGAGGATGATGTCCTGTGACACGCCCGTCGTGCCGTCTGTTCCGTCCGAACCATCGGAACAGGTACCCGATCCAGCCTTCACGCCCTTCACGCCCTTTGAGCCGCCCGTCACCGCGACGGTCGCCGTACCGACGAGCGATTTGTAGAGACGAAGCACGGTGCCGCCGGAACCACCCGCGCCACCGCCAGAGCCCGCGATGCCTGCGGCTGTGCCATTTGAACACCATCCATCGCCGCCGTCGCCGCCATCGCCGCCGATTGCTTCGAACATGGTGGCCGTGCCCGAGTCCGTGATGTGACGCGCGACGATGAGGATGAACCCGCCGCTCGCGCCAGAGCCGCCAGAGCCGCCCGTCGCGTACTGCTGTGAAGTCGCGCCGATTGACCACGCGCCAGTCCCGCCCGAACCTGCCCCCGGTGCCGGGCGAATGAATGTCACCGTCGAAGCACCGCTATGGACGATGAGCGTCTCTGCACGAATCGCCGTCTTCACCTCGCGCTTGGTATTCGCGCCGCCTGCGCCGCCTGCGCCGCCCGCGAATGACGAATAAGCGCTCGAATCGCCACCCGCGCCACCTGCTGACCCGCTTGCGCTGTGCGGCGTAGTTGCGGCGTCGCCTGCTGTTCCTACTGTCCCATCATCCCCGCCATTCGATGCGTTGCCTTCGCTTCCAGTTCCGGCAATACCCGCCTTTCCAGCAATACCAGAGGGCACTGTGACGCCCGGCGCGGCGGCTCCTGCCGTCCCGGCGGTTCCACCCGTGCCACTACCTCCCGATTGCCCATCCTGCCCATCTCCCGCGCTTCCGCCGTTATTACGGAACTTCCCATTACCGGATGCGCGAACAATGCCGACAGACGCATAGACGCGGTATCCTGCGGTGTCAATGATCGTGC
Organism: Minisyncoccota bacterium; assembly: GCA_028687085.1. Taxonomy (GTDB): domain Bacteria; phylum Patescibacteriota; class Minisyncoccia; order Phycocordibacterales; family Phycocordibacteraceae; genus C7867-001. The sequence continues at coordinate 2,638 of JAQUAU010000046.1, forward strand.
CCGTGCCTGTGAGTGTGATCGTCGTGCCGAAGACGTCGCGCGTGAGTGTGTACACCGTCCCGACGAGCGAGGAAAAGCCTGCATGCGCCGTTGAGCCGTCAAACGCGATTGCGCCGTCCGATCCATCACCAAAATCGCCGTTACCGGACGCCGCCGGATTCACGAGCTGGAAGTTCGTGCCGTCGTAGATGAGAACGACGGTCGCGCCCGCGACGATCATGCCCGGTTCAAGGTCGCTCCCGTTCATCTGCTTGATTGTATTCGCGCCGATGGTGTTGATGTTGATGGAACAGGCCGCCGTGTTCGTGTACCCAGCCTTGAACTTAACAAGCATCCCTGTCGCGTACGCCGTCACGATCTGCGCGTCGAGCGCGAGCGTCTGCACGTTCGCGGCACCGCCGGACGTCGCAAAATCCCCGCCGTCTAGGACGAGGTCTTTGCGGAGATTGTTGTACTGCGCCGCTGTGGCGGCTGTGTCGGCAACGACGATGGCGGAGTTCATAGCTTAGGCGTCTGAAAGCGTGACAGTTGACTGGACGTTCAGGCTTTCCGTGCCCGACTTCGTCGTGGAACCCGTGAAACGATTGAACAGTTGCCCTGAATCAGCCGCGCCCGTTCCGTCGATGAAAAAGCCGTATTCCTCGAACGTGCCTGTGACCTCTGTCTTTGTGAAGAACGTCTCAAGGTAGGCGATGTTCGAGCTTGCCGCGCCCGTCGAAAGCGCCTTGCGGTAGACTTCCGTGCCGAGCTTCGTATCCCCGACGACCGCGCCCGTGTTGTTGCTCCCAAGGGCGCAATAATTGACGACGCCCGTATAGGTCGTGATCGCCGCGAGCCGTTGCGCGAGGACAGCGCGGCCTACCGTCGTCGTGATGTTCTCAATCGTCTGTTGGCGGATGAGCGCGAAGCGCTGGAGTTCAGCCATCATCTGGCGGTAGGTGTCATAGTGAGCGCGAAGCAACCTCTCGAAGTGCTGTTTGAGCGAGAACAGTTCGCGGTCAACCGCATCGTTCAGAATCGCCTCCGCTTCGCCGCGCCGCGCCGCGCGGATGATCTGCGGCCGATCTTTCGTCAGTGTCTCGCTCTCACGCCCAAGCGCAAGCGCCTTCGCGCCGCGCATATCGAAAAATGACAGGACATGCACGCCTTTGACCTTCGCTCCCGACGTATCGAGGACATTTTTCATATCGTGATGGAGTATATCACCCCCAATGAAATAAATCCCACCGCGTGGGAACAGCTTGCCCGGTGCTTGCCTCCCACTTCCACGCCGTCATGAGGTATCGCGCGTTCACGTCGTCGCTCGTGACCGTCTCGTCGCTAGTCTGCTTCTTGAACCCGCCGAGCGCCTCGCTATTCACGTCCGCGCACGCGACTTCTTCGCTCGACGTTTCGAAGGTCTCGATTTCTTCGTCCGTGTTGATCTCGATTTTGTCCTTCGTTGAGAGCAGTTTTTGCATGAACTCTGTCCAGCCGAACAAGGACGTTCCGAACTCGACAGCGATCTCGAAATAGTCCTTGAACGCGCCGCCGCGCTCGCGCATCGTGACGCGCTGAATGACGTAGTCGGTCGAAATACCGCGCACGGAGTCAACGACATTGATGAGCTGGCCTGCGTTGAACCCTTCCTGATCTGACCGAAAATTGCCCGTGATGATCGGGTTTGAGTAGAGTTCGACTTTCGCGCGTGCCATGTCGAGCGCTGTATTCACGTCCGTGATGTTCATGTCCGTGATGGGGTCAAGGTCAAAGACGCCATCACCGAATCCAAGCGCCTTGAGCGCCGCGACAGAGGCATTGTGGGCGTAGAGGAACGTGACGCGAACGCGTTCGTAGTATTCGAACCGGATAAACGTGCCGGACGGAAGCGTGGTCTCCGTCGCCGTCGCGCGGACCGACTTTTCGTTCGAGTTGCCGACGTAGAGGACGGTCGACTCGTCCGTGATGCCCTCAACCCCCACCGTTTTCGTGGTGGCGAACTTCGAGATGCTGTCGCCGTTCGTCTGCGACGTTACGGCCTCGACCGTGAAATTGTCGTTATCCACCTTCGTGATCGCGCGGACGGCGTTCGAGCGCGTCCGGTTGATGACGTGATCGCCTGTGGATAACCCGTGCCCTGTGATCTTGATATTGGTCGTCGTCGTACCCACTTCCGCCGCCGAAGTCGTCCCGCCGTCGTCCACCGTCACCTCGAGGCCGCTGAACTTGTTTTTGAGGAGCCATTCGCGCACCGCGCCATCACCTTCGAATACCTGCGCATATTGCGACGTACTCAACCGCTCGCCGCCGCGAATAAGGATGCGGTTACCGATCTGCGAGGCGTCCACCTCCACCTCAAGGTCTGTGAAGTTGAGTCCGGTATCCGCAATGCCATGCGGACAGAGCGCGACTTCTTTGCTCGTGAAGTGGATGTCCTTTTCCGCGTCGATGTACCAAACGAACTCCCACGTCCCCGCAAGCGTCTCCATGAACGCCGAGGGCTTGAGCTGTGGAGCGCGTGAATCGTCGTACGCGGGCGTCGGCTTCACGTTGTAGAGCGTGAAAGAACCCTCCTGACAGACGCGGATGCCATTCACCTTCATCGTGCCGCTCACCGTCTCGTCGAGTTCGATAGCGATGTAGTCTACCGCCGTCCAATTCGGCACGCCGACGATGGTCGCGTTCGTCATCTTCGACATGAGAAACTGCCAGTCCGTGTCTGCAACGAGCGTGAACGGAATCTTGGCATAATTTGAGGAATCAGAGCCGATACGCAGGTAGAAGGCCGAAATATCGCCAATGTCGCTCGATTTGATCCAGCACGTCGCTTCGCCTTCCGTGGGTGTACCCGTCGCAACGCCCGTGAACTCCGAAAGGTCAACCGCCGTCGGCGTCGCTTCCCAGAGTGCTGACCCAGCCGCAAAAACCCACGCGAAAACGCCCGCCGCCGTGCCTTCCATGAAGTTCGCCGCATCAACGTCCGGGTTGCCGCCATCGCTTGCCTCAATCCATTCCGCGCGGATCGCCGTCGCGTTCGCGTAGGACAGCGCATCGAGCGTCTGACAGTAGTTCACGGTGCGATGGACGAAGTCGTTGATAATGTACCGCGCGTCGACGTCCTGCCATGAGTCCGAGACGAGTTTTCGGTCAAAAATGCGCGAATAATCCACGCAAATCACGTCCCACTCAAGGACGGAAAGCTGGCCGATGTTCGAGTCGCCGACCGTCGAGACAACGCCGCCGAAGAGCAGGACGCCAACGGCGTCACCCTGCACGACCGTGGCGAGCGCGGACGAGAGCGTAAGCTCGCGCGTCGTTTCGTTGTACGCGGAAACCGTGCGCGTCGCTTCGTCCGTCTCGCCGATGCGCACTTTGATCGTCTGACCAACGAAAAAGCGGCTCACGCCTGTCTGGTATGAGTCTTTGAGCGTGAGAACTGCGCCAAGCACGGAATCAACCTGCGCCGCCGCGTAGATTTTGACGTCCTGGTTCTCCGAGGGCTTCGTACCGTCGAATATCGAGAAGCGGCATTGATCTGTGCGCCGTCCGAGCTGTTTCGTGATCCGCAAGGTCTGCGCCCGGACGTTGGCGCTCCTGTCGGTTCCGTTGATGCGGTAGAGGATCATACGACGGCGGTTGAGAGCTTGACGATGCGCGTGAGTTCTCGACCGACGCGCTCGATCAAGTCCTCACCCGTCACGTCGCCGTAGACAGTCACAGCA
>JAQUAU010000007.1 GCA_028687085.1 Minisyncoccota bacterium
GAAACCACTACCATATATGGTAGTGGTTTCTGTCTGCAGAGGAGGTTTGATTGACACTTAGTGTTAATCAATTAAACCCCTCAATGCTTCCCTGCCTAAATGGGGTGGGTTGGAAATGAAAAGAAAAAGCCGCTGGGAGTGTTACCTCCAAGCGGCCTTCGACTGCGCGACACTCTATCCCTTTGCCGGATTGTCTGGCCGGCCGATTCATCTCTTCATGATTCCTCCTTTGTCGCCATCGTTTGGTTAAACAGCAACCTTTGGATGAACCGACAATTTGCCGGTCCACCAATTCTGTTGGACCACGACTGTCATCGGCGCTTCCATATCGAAGTCGACGATGCCATTCTTAACCTCGAGAGCACGGAAGACGTGGCCCCGACAGTCGGTCACCATCACAAGGTCGCTTCGCGCGTAGCTTCTCAAGCACGTGAACATGGCACCGCGATCAGGAGTGTTGATGCCGGCTGTTCCCGCAATCCAGAAGTCTTTCTGAAGCGGAAGCGTCGATGCAACGTGTGCGGGCGGAATCCCGGCGAACTGCAAAAACAGAATTGCTGCAACTACTGCGAGTACTACTGTCAGTGATAGAATCTTCACGATTTTGACCCCCTAAGTCAGGTTAAAAGGAGCGAAACAAGCTTTTACTTTCCCAATGGACAGTATAGCACATTGCTTTAATCCTGTCAACTATCCACGTTATGTCTCTATAGAGACAAACTTTGGATACCCTCCCCCGCCTGAAATGAGGGTGGGTTGCGATGGTCGCATACATAGGACCGTCCTATGTAATCTACTTTTTTACCCTCCTATCTCAAAGGAAGTTTGATTTCAAAAACATTAGTTGCGTAGTGGTCGCCTGTTTGAAATATTCCGGGAATTACCGCAATGGAAGCCCCGCTCAAAAAAAGCAATTTTCTTGCGTGTGATAGGCCCAACCCTTTCCCTTGTTTGTGTCTCCGTATGGCTTCTTCGCCTGATGTTCCAGGATTGAATATCTTCTCGGCTTCGTGAGAGTGGATTGGGATACTGACCATTTCGAATTTTATGATTAGATTATCTCCATCCACTTCGTATTTAATTTGAAAATCGGAATCGTATTTCGTGTATTTGGCAGCATTTTCAAATAAGGGGATTAGCGCTCCGCTAAACGATTCAAATTCTATGGGTGCGTAATCTGAATTTTTGTAGTGTCGAATCGCAACGTTTTTTTCCGTAAAATCAGCAGCATATAAATACGCGATACCGTCAATAACTTTATGAATTGGATGTGAGACGAGGCCCGTAGGTTGTGCTAGATCGTGTAAATAGCCAAGATTACCGATATCCGCCGAGAGAAGACGTTGATTTTTTAAGATCCGTAAGAATGCCTCTCCGAATTCCTGAAAATTACCAATCAAGGAGTCACGGATGAAATCAATTCTTCTTGTTCCGCTGCTTGCCTTGATAAGTTCTTCTTCTGAAATCAGATGTGCTAGTTCTTGTGCTGTTAGTGCGTGATGGGTAGATATATTATGAATTAGGTCCTTGAACAAAGCTAATTTTATATCTTGGAGTAGATTCAGGACATCATTCATCGATTTCAATGCGACACCGAAGGAATGTGAACTGTTTATATAGTCTCTTGAATCAGAAATTAGTATACCGGCAAAATGTGACGAACTGAGTTTCCCCGCCCTAAATTCCTGAGACCCGCGCTGAAATTTCAAGGAGTTCCCACTGGGCACATCTAACTGGGCCGGGCATATAGATTTTAAAAATGCAGGGATGTCATCATAAACTAACTCTCCTTGCCTATTGTAGATAACAGAATAGATGCTACGCGCCATCTTTAATCAGCTCCAATACCCGAATGAACTCTGCTGGCTGAGCAGTTTTTTGAAGAAGTCCATCCACAGCTCGAATAGCTGGGTGGGTCATATCTCGTTGTGGGTTGCTCGAATAAAGGAAGAGTTTCTTTGTTGGGTAACGTTTTTTTATTTCCAAAGCCAAACCCAATCCTTCATCTTTTGGCGTCAAAATGCGCCCAACTCCTTCAATGTCGATAAAAATAGCGTCCGCATCAGCCACTTTTCGGTCGCTAAAATCTGAAATATCATTGAGTATCTCAACTTCTCGAATAAATTCTTGTTTGCGCAAAATTCTGACAATCGGAAATTTTGAATCGTCATCGATAAAAAGAATGGTTAGTTTCCGAGTCGGACTTTGGCTTTGTACGGACATTGGGTTTTGAGACTGAACACCGGGAGTGTAATTATTCACGGTTACCGTCTGAGTTTGGATCGCCTTTGCCTCGGATGAGGAAGAAGCGCCAAGGAGATCTGAAAGGAATTTGAATACGTCGCGTAATAAATTCATTGTGTGTTTATTAATGGTACGCCTACGGACTGGAAGCGCAATAGGGTTACGTGCGTAAGCAGAAACCGCCTTGCGGCGGTTTGTTGCTTTGTAAAATCTTTAGCGCTTGCTCCACTGCGGGGCCTTGCGGGCCTTCTTGAGGCCTGGCTTCTTGCGCTCCTTCGCGCGCGGGTCGCGCTTGAGGAAGGTCGCTGCCTTGAGCACCTTGCGGGTGTTCGGCTCTGTCTTGATGAGTGCGCGAGCGATGGCGTGGCGCACCGCGTCTGCCTGAGCGGCGATGCCGCCGCCCTCGACGTGCGCGTGCACCTCGTAGTTCTCAGCGCTCTCAGCCTTGGCGAGCGCCTCGACTGCGATGAGGGCGCGCAGATCAGTCTTGAAATAGTCCTTGGGGCTCTTGCCGTTCACCATGAGTGACGACTTGGCGGCCTTAACCATCCGCACGCTCGCGATGGCGGTCTTGCGGCGTCCGACGGCGGTGATGAATTTCTTTGAGGCCATATATTACGCGTTAACGATCAAGTTCTGCATGCGCGGCTTGCGAAGCTTGTTGCGCGGGATCATCCCGTCAACCGTCTTCTTCACCACCTCGGCGATGCCCTTCTTGTCGATCATGACGTCCATGCGGACCTCGCGCAGGCCACCCGGATAGCCGGTGTAGCGCGTATAGACCTTACCCTTCGCGCGGCGATCGGTGATGTGAAGCTTGCTCGCGTTGTTGACCGTGACCGTGACGGGGATCGTCTGGTTCTTGGCGAAATGGACGCTCTTCTTGCCGAGGAGTGCCGATGCGGCCTCGCTACAGACGCGACCAAGGGTGCGGTCGGTCGCATCGATCGTGTAGGTGCTCGGCTTTGGTTTAATGTTGGAAGTTGCCATAGATACGTAATGAATACTAGACGAAGGCGATATACGCAAGCTTGCGAGCGTCGTTACTGCCGCGGAGCGTGCGCTTCACGATGCGCGTATAGCCACCCGCACGCTTGGCGTAGCGGGGGCCGATCGTGCCGAAGAGCTTCTTCACCGCCTCCTTATCGTGGATGCGGGTAATCGCGAGTCGGCGGCTGGCGAGCGTGTTCGTCTTGGCATAGGTCACGAGCCGCTCGACAAACGGGCGGAGCGCCTTGGCCTTAGCCTCGGTCGTCGAGATGCGCTCTTCAAGCACGAGGGAGCGAGCGAGCGAGCGGATCAAGGCCGCGCGCTGGCCGGTCTCGCGATGGAAGGTCTGTGCTTTTTTAGTAAATGCCATAGTAGTTTATTCAGCCTTCAGCGTGAGACCGAAGCCGGCGAGCGCAACCGAGATCTCCTCGACTGCCTTCTCGCCGATGCCGTCGAGCTCTTTGAGGGCGCTCGCCGACTTGCGCGCAAGGCCGGCGGCGCTCTTAATGCCCGCACCCTCGAGCGAGGTGACGATGCGGGTCGAGAGGCCGAGGTCGGCGAGCTTCACCTTGGTCGCTTCAGTCGCGCCCTCGGTCTTGTTCGACGTCGCGCTGTCAGAGGCGACCGGCTCGCTCTCTTGGAAGCCGATCACGGCGCGGAGCTGGTGGATCATCGTCTCGATAGACTGTTCGAGCGCCTCGCGCGGAGCGATAGTGCCGTTGGTCTCGATCAGGATGCGCAGGCGGTTGAAGTCGGTGCGATCGCCGACGCGCATGTTCTCTACCTCGTAGTTCACGCGGCGGATCGGGGTGAAGGTCGCATCAAGCGCGATAGTGCCGATGTCGACCTTGTCCTTGGTGAGCACCTCGCGCGAGACGTAGCCCAAGCCGCGTTCGATAGTCGCCTCGAGCTCCAAGGTCGCCTTGCCCGAGAGGTCGCAGATGTGCTGCTCCGGATTCTTGATCTCGACCTGGCTCGGCAGATTGAAGTCCTTTGCCGTAACTTCGCCGGTATTCTTCACGATGAGTGAAATAGTCTGTGACTCTTCGCCATGAAGGACGAAGTGGACGCGCTTCAAGTTGAGCAAAATCTCCATGACCGTCTCGCGGACGCCGTCGATAGTGGCGAACTCGTGCGGGACGCCCTCAATCTTCACCTGCGTCACCGCCGCGCCCGGAAGCGAGGAGAGGATGATGCGGCGAAGCGAGTTGCCGAGCGTGTGACCGTAGCCCGGATAGAGCGAATCGATTTCATAAACACCCTGCAGTCCTTCTTCAGAAACGATACGGGGCTTACTCGGAAGTGTGATGTGGTATTCCATAACGCAATCGTAATTACCAATTAAATAATACTCAAATAATAATAACCTATCTCGTGTAGAACGAGAGCACCGCGACCAGGTCGCCCGCCGGATCTGCCGACGCGTTTGTTGGGCGCTCCTTCACGCTGCCCTCCATCTTCTTCGCGTCCCACATGAGCCACGAGGCGAGCGGACGCTCGGCAAACTTCTCTGCGAAGCCGATGAGGACTCCGTGCTCCTTTGATCCTTCGCGCACGCTGATCTGGTCGCCGACCGAGAGCATGTGCGACGGGACGCGCATCTTCTTGCCGCCGACCATCACGTGGCCGTGGGCGACCATCTGGCGCGCGCCGCGTCGCGTCGCGGTGAGACCGAGGCGCCAGACGACGTTGTCGAGGCGCATCTCAAGCAGCTCGTGGAGGCGGTCCTTAGGCGCGGCGTTGTGCGACTCAAGCGCCTTGCGGACATAATTGCGGAACTGACGTTCGGTGATGCCGTAGGTGATGCGAACCTTCTGCTTCTCGAGCATCTGCTTGCCGTACTCGCTCTGGCGTCCGCGTCCGCGTCGCTTGTTCTTGGCGGAGCGCTCGGCAGAGATCGCAAACTTCTGGGTCTGCGCCTTTTCAAAAACGGTTGCGCCGAGACGCTTCGCTGTCTTATATCGTGGAGGAGTGATCATATATGCAAATTAGATGCGACGCGGCTTCGGCGGACGCGGACCGTTGTGCGGTACCGGCGTCACGTCCTTGATCGACTTGATCTGGACGCCCTTACCCGAGAACGCGCGCAAGACCGACTCGCGGCCGGCACCGACGCCGCGGATAATGACCGACGCTTCTTTGAGACCTATCATCATGCCCTTCTCGCCGAGGAACTCGCCGACCTTAGCGGCGGCATACGGGGTGGACTTGCGTGCACCCGAGAAGCCGAGCGCGCCTGCGGAGGACGAGACGACGGCATTGCCCTTCTCGTCGGTGAGAATGGCCTTGGTGTTGTTGAAAGTCGCCTCGATATGCAGCACACCCTTCTCGAGGTGCCGCTTGGTGACCTTGGACATGGCGCGCTCCTTGCGCCCCGCATCCATGCCTCGCCCGCTCTTCTTGATGATTCGTTTCTTTCCCATAGCAAAATTAAATAGAAGAATTAGGTCTTTTCAAGCGTCCGGCGGCCCGAGGTCATCGTCTTGCGCACATTGCCGCGGCGCGTCCTTGAATTGGTCTTGGTGCGCTGACCGCGCACCGGCAAACCGCGGCTGTGCCGATCGCCGCGCGCCGAACGGATATCCTTCAACCGCTTGATGTTCTGACCGATCTCGCGGCGGAGCTCGCCTTCGATCGTGAATCCCTCGGCGAGCGCGCGGATCTTCTGCTCTTCGTCGGCCGTGAGCTCACTGCCCTTCTTGGTCACCGCGATACCGACCTGCTTCAAGATATCGCGAGCGCGCGTCGGACCAATGCCGAAGATGAGCGGCAATGAATACGCGAGCTGTTTGTTATCTGGGAGTGTGACACCGGCGATACGCATAATTAGAATTTAGAATGTGGAATATAGAATATAGAAAAATACCTACCCCTGACGAGCCTTGCGGCGCGGATTCTTCTTGTTGATACGGTACAAGCGCCCGCCCCGGCGGACGAGCTGGTCTCCTGACTGTTGGACTTTGATCGAGGCACGAACTTTCATCTTGAAATCTCTAGAAGTATTAGGTTAATCGGCGCACAATCCTCGCGCGACCCCCGTACGGGTCAAGCACCATATCCACCTGGTCACCGACCAGAACGCGGATCCGATGCAAACGCATTTTCCCTGCAAGGTAGGCGAGCTTAAGCTCCCCTTCCTCCCCCTCCACGGCGGCCGGAAGGCGAACACGAAAAAGTGAGTTGGGCAATACCTCCTCGACGGTTCCTACCGTCGCTGGTTTAATCTCTTCGCCGTCGCTCATCATTACTCGTTTCTCATGCAGTACCCTAACAATCTAGCAGGTGCAGCTTATATCGTCAAATCCCGCCTAGGGATTGTTCACGACAATCGAGATCGTCGAGGGATCCTGGGGGAAGGCCTGGCGCCAGAAGGGGCGCAAGACGAGGACGGCGCGCTTGACCTCAGGGTAGTTGGTGAGCGCGACTTCGGCAGACGAACGGGTCTTGCCGCTTACGGCCGCCGCGATACGGGTCGGATCTACCGTGTAGATAAGCGACGCCGTGCCGGCAAGCGTGAAGGAGAAGGAGGTCGCCTCGGCGTCGGGGAGGCCCTCTGAGGAGAGGAGGAGCTTGCTCGCCGGTGCAAGCGTGAGCGGCTCGCCGTTATACCCAAGACCAGTTACCGACGCCGCAATCGCCTTGGCGATTGTTGCATTCGGGAAGATGACCGCCGTGATAGTGCCCTGCTCTTTCACCTCTACCATGCCGGTTGTTGACGAAGGCGCCACGCCCAAATCTTCATAGGTTGTCGTCGCGGCACCCTCGAGGAGCGAATAGCCGGATGGTATCTGCGTCGATAGGCTCGCGAGGAGGTCTGGTGCGAGAGCGGTTGATAGCGCGCTTCTCGTCTGCGCTTCAACAGCGGCATCAACAACTGGAATAGTCCCTGAAGCGCCGCCGGTCATCGCGCTCACCGAGCGCGCATAGACAGCTGTCTCGAGCGGCGTACCGGCGAAGCCGGGGATTGTAAACGACGTTGCTCCAACGTTATACGAGCTCCCTGCCTGGTCGGCATAGACCTTTGTGCTCACACTGCCCGGCTTTGCCGACGTGCCAGAAGGCACTGTGACAGCCGTGTGGATGCGAAAGATGAGTCCGGCAGCGGTCGCAAAACGCGTGTTCGTGACGAGCCTCTGCGACTTAGATTGCGTATTGTAGATGGTGATAGTGCCGGAGGCGGATGAATTTACCGTCTTGGTCCCGCTCCCTTTGACGCTCTGCGAGGCGATCTTCTGCGCGGTAATAATCTCAAAGGGCAGGTCGCCGGCGCTCTTAGTCGCAACAAAAGAACTCTGGACAGCGGCTGAAACGGTATTCGGCGTTACCTCAACCCGGGCAGACGAGAAGTAGAAGAGCGCGCCAATCGAGACGACGATGACCAAAGTGATAGCCCCGAGCGTAGCGAGGGGGAACCGGGGTCGCTCATGATGCCTCGGCGAGGCGATATCGGATTCTCTTCGGCGGGACGGCGGGGTGATGTCATTTAGGGTACGCATATAGGTTTAGTATACCAGTAGTGAGGGGTGTGCGAATAAGGAATGTTCACAGCTCTTTTTCAAGAGACGCATACTGCACATAGAGCGCCATAAGCAGAAGCAGGAGGTCGGGAGAGGTCGGGGCGGTCTGGCGCACGAGCCCGCTCAAATGGCTCGCCAGCACCGAGACAATCCTCGGCGGATTGTCTGAGAGCCACAACTTGCCCATGTGCGCCGTATCGAGAATGTCGCGCAGCGAGGCCGCTTCTTCTTCGCGCGCGAGCACAAATATCGTTCGCGGCAGAGGATAGTGCCGCGCGAGTTCGGCGAGATTGGCTTCGATGCGTTCGAGCCACGATTCGGTAGTGTCGGCGCCTGAGACTTGGATTTCAGAAATGGAGACCACAAAGCTTTTGTGCATCAGCGCGATAGAGGTGTACGGTCCGGTCGCATCGAGTATGAGCGCATCGCGTTCGTGGGGAAATGCTTTTTGCAGCGCCTGATAGCGGAGCGACGGGCCCGCGATGGGCTCGATATGTTTCGTATGAAAGATCCCTCGCAACACCGACGTGATGCTCTCTGCGGCGTGCTTGTCGATAAACGAAGTGAGGACGACTATGGTCGCGCGGCGAGCCTCTTTGCCGTAGGGATTGCGCGTCTCGTAGCCGTTGAGGATCGTGCCGATGATGCTCTCATCAACGAGCACCTTCCCTTCGGTTGCGACGGCAGACTCCTTCAGCTTCGCTTCGACAAGGCTCCGAGTAAAAATGAAGGGCTGTTCGTCTTCAAACTGTTCAGTGCGCACTAGGGTCGCCTGCCACGGCGAGTCTATCGCGACGATAATCGCGTCGGCGCTGCCGCTGCCGGCGACCTGACAGAGCAGCGGAGCGCCTTCGCGGATGAGCGTATCGCCAAGCACCTGAAGCGCCCGCAACATCGCCTTCTCTTGCGACTCGCCTGAGTGCATCTCGATAGGCAGGCGGCGCGTGTAGAGGATTGCCGGCAGCCCATTTTCTGCGTATCGCGCGTAGGCGCCTGCGACCGAGCTTGTACCGATCTCGATAAGTACGACCGACTTCTCTTCTTTCTTGCCGCTGAAGAGATCTGCGAAGAAACTCATTCGATTATTGTAACACTGCTTTTATTCTTCGGACGCCGGCAGATGACGCTTCTTCTTTTACAATTTTGAAATGCTTAGCGCCCTCGCCGAGCTCACTCGTGTTAGAGACGTGCGGGCCGCCGCAGAACTCTATCGAAAACGCGCTGTCGAGTGGCCCCACCGAATAGACCGAGACAGTGTCCGGATAGGTCGCGCCGAATTCGTGCTCGGCACCGAGCTTCTCGGCATCTTCTTTCTTCATGTCGGTGCGGATGACCGGGATGTCTTCAGCAATCTTCTCGTTCACTATCTTTTCTACTTCGGCCTTCTGTTCCGGCGTCATCTTAGCTCCATAGGAGAAGTCGATGCGCAGGCGCTCGCTCGTGATATTGCTCCCGCGCTGGTGCACGTCTTTCCCAAGCACCATCTGAAGCGCCTTCAGAAGGAGGTGGTGCGCAGTGTGATACCGGACCGTCTGTTCGGCATGGTCGGCGAGCCCTCCCGCGAACTTCTGCGCCGCTCCTGCGCGCGAGAGCGCCTGATGCTCCTCCATCTTCGCCTTCACTACGTCCATGTCGAGTGCAATGTCGCGCTCTTTCGCAATCTCTTCGGTGAGCTCAACCGGGAATCCGTAGGTCGTGAAGAGCATGAAGGCGTCGATATTCCTGCCCATCTTCTCGAGCTCGTGCTGGCCTTGTGCGAGCGTCTTCCTAAATTGCGCTTCTTCTTTCGCAAGTTCTTCACTAATCTTTACCTTTGCTTCTCCGACAAAAGGATACTGCTCGGCATATCCATCAGCGTAGCTCTTTGCCACTTCAGGCAGAATAGCGTCCTTGATGCCAAGTCTGTCTATCTCGCGTATCGCGCGGCGAATAAGCCGTCGAAGAATGTAACCCTGCTCGGTGTTGCCCGGACGCACTCCTGAGGCGATGATGAACGATGCTGCGCGAACATGGTCAAGGACAATGCGGAACGAGCGTATGGTCTCGTCTGAGTCGGTGTACGACTTGCCCGAACGTGTCTCGAGCACGCTCCGAGCGCCCGCAAAGATATCGGTCACATAGAGATCTGAGGTATCGAGCGTCGTCGCCGTCAGGCGTTCCAATCCGCCCCCGAAATCCACATTCTTTTTTGGCAATTCTTTGAATGCCGCCTGCTCTGAGCTTGTCGAAGGGTCAGCCTGCTTCATGTACTGCATAAAGACTGAGTTGCAGATTTCGACGAAGCGCCCGCAATCGCAATTGGGGTGGCAAGCATCCCCGAATTTCTTATCGTGCGGCGTGCCGAAGTCGTAAAAGACTTCCGAGTCTGGCCCGCCAATCTCACCTGCCGGCATCTTGGCCGGTACGCCTGCGCGGCTCCACCAATTCTTCTTCGCGCCGTAGGAGAAGATGCGGCCGCCCTGCATACCAACCTTACCTCCGTGCTCTTCGGTACCAAGCTTTACAAAAGTCGTGTCGACACCCTTCTTCTCGAACAGCTTCTTCCATATCTCGACCGACTCCGTGTCAGCTTCCATACCAGACTCGGCATCACCATCAAAAACGGTGACATAGAGCTTTCTTGGATCAAACCCGAGTCCGTATTCTGTCGATGTTAGAAATTCAAATATCCACGGGAGTTGTTCCTGTTTGAAGTAATCACCCAAGGACCAGTTGCCAAGCATCTCAAAAAAAGTCAAATGACGATTGTCGCCCACTTCTTCGATATCTCCTGTACGAATAGCCATCTGTGAGTCGACGAGCCGGTTCCCTTTTGGGTGCGGCTGACCGAGAAGGTACGGCACCAGGGGCTGCATCCCGCTACTCGTGAAGAGCGTGGTCGGGTCGTTCTCGGGCACAATTGCTGCGCTCGGAATCACCGCGTGTCCCCGCTTCGCAAAAAACTCTAAGTAGCGCTTGCGTACCTCTGAGACCTGCATATGGGAAAAAGATAGCATGAGACACAGGATTCATATACTATGCGTCTATGAAAAAAGATTGGGGATTTGATGCGCGAGATATTGATACTAAGGTCCGACCTCAGGACGACTTCTATCACTATGCAAATGGTGGATGGCTCGCGAAGAACCCGATTCCGCCGCACGAGTCGCGCTGGGGCTCATTTGTGATGCTCCGCTACGATACCGAGAAGAAACTTCGTACTCTCGTGACGAAAGTAGAAAAGATGAAAAAAATTGCAGTCGGTAGCCCAGAACAATTCGTGCGCGATTACTATCGTTCGGGGCTCGATATGCAGAAGCGCAATGCGCTCGGCATGAAGCCGCTCCAGCCGTGGCTCTCGCGCATCGAGAAAATTCGCGATGTCTCTTCGCTCGTTACGACACTCGCGCACCTCGAGAAGATCGGCGGCGGCGGACCCTGGGGTCTCGGTGTCGATCAGGACAATAAAGACAGCACGCGCTACATCGTCTACCTCCACCAGAGCGGACTCGGTCTCCCCGATCGTGATTACTACCTAAAGGATGATGCCGAGTCGAAGCGCGTGCGTGCGGCGTACCAGATGCACCTCGAGGCGATCTTCGTGCTCACGGGCAAGACAAAAAAAGAAGCCGAAAAAGATAGAGAAACGATACTGCGCATTGAAACGGAACTCGCGAAGATATCCATGACGAAAGAGGACTTGCGCGATGTGGATAAGACTTATCACAAAATGCGCCTGCCGGCGCTCGCTCGCCTTGTTAAGAACGTTGATTGGCATTCGTATTTTAAGATCGTCGGCGCGAAAGACGTGAAGGAGGTTGTCGTGATGCAGCCGGTGTTCTTGAAGACAGTAAGCAACATGCTCGCGAGCATATCCATAGAGGATTGGAAGACCTATCTCACTTGGCACCTGGTCGGCGGCTCGGCGAGCTATCTCTCAGCCAAGTTTGAGAAGCAGAACTTCGCCTTCTACGGGACGGTGCTCTCGGGAGTGAAGGTGATGAAGCCCTTGTGGCGGCGCGCACTCAGCGCCACCAACGGCGCACTCGGCGAAGCACTCGGCAAGCTCTATGTGCTGGAATATTTCGGCCCTGAGGCAAAGAAGCGGATCGTGCAGGTGGTAGCCGATCTCTTCGAAGCCTACGAAAACCGCATCAAGAATCTCGACTGGATGAGTGCCGGGACGAAAAAGAAGGCAATCGTGAAGCTCCGTCAGATGACTCGCAAGCTCGGCTACCCCGATACCTGGAAGAGCTACAAGGGGCTCATCATCAAGCCCGATGACTACTTCGGCAACGCTATCCGCACGATAGAGCTCGAACACAAGCGCGTGATGCGCCGCCTCAAAAAGCCGGTCGACCGTAAGGAGTGGTTCATGTCGCCTCAGACGGTAAACGCGTATTGCAGCTTCGGCCTCAACGACGTCGTCTTCCCCGCCGCTATCCTCCAGCCGCCCTTCTTTTCAAAAGACGCTGACGACGCACTCAACTATGGCGGGATTGGCGCGGTGATCGGGCACGAGATTACCCACGGCTTCGATGACCAGGGTGCGAAGTTCGACGGCAAGGGCAACCGAAAGACCTGGTGGACAAAAGAGGATCAGAAGCGCTTTGACGCGAAGGCCAAGGTGCTCGTGAAGCAGTTTAACGAATACAAAGTGGCCGGTGGGCTCAAGGTGAACGGCCAGCTTACGCTTGGTGAGAATATCGCCGACCTCGGCGGCGCCTCAATAGCCTTTGACGCCTACCAGCTCCGTCTGGCGAAAACTGGGCGCAGAGATATCGGCGGTTTCACCCCCGAACAGCGCTTCTTCCTCGGCTTCGGGCTCTTTGAGCGCGAGAATCGCCGCCCTGAGGCAGAGAAGTCGCAAGTGCTCACCGACCCGCATTCGCCCGGCCAATTCCGCATTAACGGCCCTGCTTCGAACCTCCCCGAGTTCTATGAGGCATTCAATGTAAAAAAGGGCGACAAGCTCTACCGCCCTCCCGCCTCCCGCGCCAAAATCTGGTAAAAAGTTAGGGCACGCCGTGTCCTAACTTGTGGTAAATAAAACACCGCGGAAGTTTTACCCTCCGCGGTCCCAGACAAACCTCGCGATTACCTTGAAAGGTCAAGGAGAAAATCGGCAATCTTCAACCGAATCCTCACATTTTCACGAAATGTCTTTCGAGAGACGATTTTCCGAATTTCCTGATGAACCCACAAGAAGTGATAATGAGCAATGTAGTGGCCAATACTCTTTTTGATCTTGTTGTAGTGAGGGGTCACTTGTTTTGCAGGAACCTCTACCATCTCGTAGAAATGTTCTATCGCGGACGTAGTGTCTTTACGTCCACTGACGATGCTCACCATAGTCCAAATGTGCATCGGCCGGGGCAATGTCTTGTCGTTCAACCATTGGGAAATTGCCGCTGGTGAGACACTCAATATTTTCGCCCAGTCTTTTTGATTTATTCCAGAAGCTTTAATCAGCTCTCTCAGCGTCTGCGCGAGCAGACTCACTTTTGATCTTTCTTTCATGACTGTTCCTTCCTTCGGCTGCTACATTAATCATGACTGCTCCTGGCGGAATTATACCACGTGACAACTAATCTGTACATGTTCCCTTATTTAGACGACCGTCAATTTAAGGGAACATTTGGCGTATGAATTAGCGCCAATCGATGGGAGTTGAGTTGTGGGAAAGGAGATAGTCGTTTGCACGACTGAAATGCCGAGAACCGAAGAAGCCTGAATATGCGGAGAAGGGAGAGGGGTGAGGCGCTTCGAGCACCAGGTGCTTGCTGCGGTCGATGTGCGCACCCTTCGCCTTCGCGTAGTTTCCCCAAAGCATAAAGACGAGGTGTTCGCGCTCTTCTGAGAGTGCCTTGATAACTGCATCGGTAAACTGCTCCCAGCCCTTCTCCTGATGCGAACCGGCTTGATGTGCGCGGACAGTGAGCGTCGCATTTAGGAGCAAGACTCCTTGCTCTGCCCAACGCGTGAGATCGCCCTTCTTCGCTGAAGCTACGAAGGGCACAGCCATATCACTTTGAATTTCCTTAAAGATGTTTTGGAGCGATGGTGGGAGTTTCGTTCCCTCGTCGACCGCAAAGGCGAGACCGTTGGCCTGCCCTTCTCCGTGGTACGGATCTTGGCCGAGTATCACCACTTTTACTTTTTCAAATGGGCAAAGGTCAAATGCGTGGAAGATATTCTTGGGTGCCGGGTACACCTTCCCTTCCTGATATTCTTTTTTTACAAATGCCGTCAACTCCTCAAAATAGGATTTTTCAAACTCACCCGTTAGGTGTTCCGCCCACGACGGTTCAATCTTCACTTGCATAGAGCGCCTTCTTGTTCCAATAATCGCCTTTTGGCACGTTCACCACCGCGATTGTATTCGCCGACCTTACCATCTGCGCGCACCACACGATGACACGGCACGGTGGGGTCGAAGTTGTTCTTCATCACGGTGCCCACCGCGCGCGCCGCGCCCGGATACCCGATAGCTCTCGCTACCTCCCCGTAGGAGCGCGTCTCCCCTTTCGGTATCTGCCGCACCGCATCTCGCACCCGTTCAGCAAACGTACTCATTTCATTTCTTTCCCGACGCTTCGGTCGGGACCCCGACCCCTTGGCGTCGGGGCTTATTTTTTGCATGCAATTCCTGAAGTATCTTCCCTGCGTTCTCGCGATAGGTGCAGTAGTCGCACGGGCCGCCGCCGAAGGCCGTGCCGATTGCCGGTATCTCGTCGCTCATAAGCATCTTCTTCAGGTCATAAATAGCGGGCTCTACCCACGTATCGCTGCCGGTATAGGGGATGAGCTCGATATCGAACTCGAGCTTGCCGTCGAAGGCCTTGGCGTCTGACTTGCCGTTCACATATACGAAATAGACGGTCGGCGATACAGCAAATCCGTTTTTACGAAAGAGCCACTGATAGATCTCGAGCTGCCGCTTGTAGGAATCATAGAGATCGTCTTCGGTCGAGGGGCCGATCTTCTTGCTTGTCGCCTTGTAGTCGACAATGATGAGCTCCTTTTCAGGAGTAACCCACACATCGTCGATGCCGCCGCGCACCAGGATATTCGTCGGCTCATGAAGGAAAGCGATGCCGCGGCGAAGCGCGTCGCGCCACTCATCCATCCGCTCGTCGGCAAGCGGGACCGCGTCGAGACCGTACTTCTCTACGAGCGGATGCTTAGTGCCGCTTGCGCGATGAATGTCGAACTCACGCTTGAGGAGCTCATCGACGGCATTATTGAGTGTGAAGGCTGGCATTGAAGGCCGCTTGACCCCGAGCCGCATATCGAGGTACGCACAGCGCGGGCACTCAGAGAAGAGATCGATTTTTGACCGACTCACCCGAAACGGTTCGGGTGACGAGGGGTCAAAGGTGCTGCTGCGTCTTGGGCTGGCCATATTAATCAGTCGTCTTGAAATACGCGACGACACGTGCGCCCGTGTCGAAGTCGACATAGACGCTGTTCATCGCCGGATTGAAGTCTCCGGTGCCGTCATCGCGATAGAGTTGGACAGCATACGGGCGGCCCGCTTCAGTCGCCCGCAAGAGCGGAATGCTGAGGTTACTCCTCGGACCGCCCACGCGCACCGCGCCGAGTACGTTTCCAAGATCAGCACCGGTCACTTCGCGCACCGCGATCCAGATGCCAGGCGGAGGCACCGTAACCGATTCGACGACGACCGAATCGCCGGGAGACTGATCAGTGACCGAGACCGCCCCGCTCTTCTGTATGACGCTCTCGGTGCTCGTCGCGAAGCTCAGAGATGACAATCTCGGCAGAAGAGAGGCTTCACCGCCGCCCACGAACCATGCACCGGCTAAGAGCACGCCGAGCATAATGCCGACGATGAACGAGTTCATGGAGAAGCCTTGTATCATATAGTTGGTGCGCGGTGCGGCGCTTCAGGAAGCGCGAGAAGCCCTTCGGCTTCGGCGAGGAGCTCGCCGATCTGCGAACTCGAGAGATGCAGGATATCGAGCAATCGGCGGTCTCGAAGAATCTCGTCGACGGCGATAGCGCCATGTTCGATAAGGAGACGCTTCTCGGTGCGCGAGAGGCCGGTGAGCGCCGTGATTGGATACACCCCTGCGCGGCTCATGCGCACGAAGAGGCTCTCAGCGGCCGGATAACTCCACCCGAGGAGCTCGACCCCCGCGCACTCGGCATAGGCAATCGCCTCTGAAGTGAACTTAGTGTTGGTGACGAGGAGACCGCGATTGAGCGGACAATCGCGAGACTCTGCACTGCAGGCGAAGATGTCATCAAAGCGGCTTTTCACATAGAGCGCCACCTTCAAGTCAGTCTTGTAGCCGGGATCGTTGTGATATTTAAGCTCGGCGGCAAGAAAATCGTTCTGTCCATGATGTGACGCATAGAGATCCACTTCGTGCGCGACACACTTCCCTTTGATAATCTTGCGTGTCTCCACCTCCCAGCCTTCAGTGCGGTAGAGGTGCGAGATGAAATCTTCAAACGGATGGCCGGTGGGACCGAGTTCGAGGAGGGCGCGCCGAAGCGCATAGCGCGCAGCGACCGGCCGCGCTTCTTTGCGCAGAAGCGCAAACGCGCGCGCGTAGATCTCTCTCGAAGACGCACCCGGGACGATAGAGCCGGTAATAGTCTCTGCAATCCTCTCTGCGGTATGAGCGCCGGCACCCGCTCGTTCGAGAGAGGTTACCAAGCGTTCCGGATCGAAGACCTCTCTTGATCCGTCAGCCTTGTTGATAACCGGCAAGGTCGTCATAGCTCGGTCGTTGTCGCAATTTCTCCGTTGACGGTCACGATGACCGGGAGGCGTGCGGACGCCTTAACCGTCGTCTGAAAGGTCATGCGCGTCGGCACTTCGAGACAGACGCCCGAACTGCTCTCGAGCGTAATCGCAAGGAGAATAGCCTCAGTGCTCGACGCCTCGCCGCTAAGCGTTGCGGCAGACGAGACGGCGGCGCAGGCATCCGGAGCCATGAGCGAACCAGACAAGGTGTGCACGCCCTTTTTGAGTACATCACGGAACGCTACCTCCGGCACGCTCGTTTTCAAAGAGAGCGCTGACTGCTCCTGCGGGACATCGCGCGTATGCGGTACCGAAAGGACAAAGCCGATACCGACGACAAGCGCGATAATGGTCGCGGCAACCCAGAGGCGCATGTGGCTCATGCCGATATGATACCACCACCGATAAGCTTGTCAGAATGGTAGAAAACGAGCGATTGGCCTGGCGCCGGAATTTCGGGGAGCGGCTCGTCGCTTATAAAACGGTCGCCCTCGACGCGGCCCGCGAGGCGCGGGCCGCGATAGCGGTACTGTGCAGAGGTCACCAAAGAGGGTTCGGCGAACCAGTTTGCGTCGGTGAACCGAATCTCACGCGCGCCTCCGGCGCGCGTTGGGGCTACTGTAATTTCTTTCTTCTCAACATCCTTCCCGACCACATATCCGCCCTCGACCCGCTCCCCGATCGTATGCAAGAGCGCCGGATTGTCGCTCCCTAATTCTTGTTCGAGAAATTCTTTGACCGACACGCTTCCGAGAAAGCAGATCCCCTGACTCTCTCGCTTTAGGGCCACCGGCAGATCAAACTTCTGTGCGAGCGTGCGCACAGCACTCTTCTCCATCTCTCCGACCGGAAAGAGTGTCGAGTCGAGAATCTCTTTCGGCACGGCCCACAAGAAATAGCTCTGATCCTTTTCGCCCGCGCGATAGTGCCCCATTGCGATTGCATCAACGCGTTGAGTCATTGCAAAACGGTAGAACGCGCCAAACTTAACCTCCCTGTTGCACATCACATCCGGATTGGGCGTGCGCCCCGCACGGTACTCAGTGAGTAAATAATCGATGACATACTTCTTGTATTCATCGCTCGCGTCGAGCGTGAGAAACGGGATGCGGAGCCTGGCCGCCACCCGCATCGCGTCGCGGCGCTCGGCTGCCCAGGTACAGGGCATCCCCGGCGGATACCAGCCCTTGATGAATACGCCCGTTACCCGCGCGCCCGCCTGCCGCAAGAGCGCAGCCGATACGGCCGAGTCGACTCCGCCTGAGAGCCCTACGAATATCTTCTTTCCACGGACGTTCATGCACCTATCTAATCACATCACGGCAGATATTTCCTTTGATTCGCCTGGTGGCCGGCGTAGGTCGTGGCGTAATGCATCACCCCTTCTTTGTCAGTAAGGTAATAGAGATACTCGGTCTTTGTCGGATGAAGCGCGGCATCGAGCGCATCAAGCCCCGGATTATTGATAGCGCCGGGAGGCAGGCCTTTGTGTGTATAGGTATTGTAAGGCGAATCTACTTTCAAATCAGCATACGAAGGCGAAAACGTGTCGCGATTGAAGATATAGCCGAAGACGGCGTCTACCTGGAGAGGCATCCCGAGCCGCAGGCGGTTAAAGAGAATACCGGCAACGACATGCCTCACTGCGCTCGTTCGCGCTTCTTTCTCGACCAATGATGCCATGGTGACGATGTCGGTCAAAGAATGCCCTGATGCGGAGATATCTGCCGAGAGAGGCGCTAGCTTCGCATTGAAATTGTCCCGCATCGCCTTCACGACAGACGTCACATCGGCCGACATCGAAAAGAAATATGTATCGGGAAAGAGGTACCCTTCATACGGCCGCGCTTCCTTCAAAAAGGCCTCAGCGGATATCGCAGGGAACGCTTCTGCGATCTGCGCTGCGGCTTCGCGCACCGTGACGCCTTCGACGAAGGTGAGTCGCACCGGCGGGAAGCCGTATGCGCCGGTGACGAGCCGCTCCGCTACACTGAAGAGATTTTGGCGCGACTCGAAGAGATAGGCGCCGGCGTGTACATTGCCGCTCTGCCTGGTGAAGCGCAACACGAGCTCGAGAACCAGTGGATGCGCGATGACATGCGCGGCGGCAAGGGTCTGTGCGGCGGCGGGCGCAGACGAGCCCTTGGCGATGGTGACGATACTGCCGGTAGGAAAATCTCTCGGTGCTGAAAACAGTGCTTGATACCCTCCGACACACAGCATTGCGAATGCAAATGAAATCGCCCACACTCGATGTCGGTTGAAAAAATCCATCCCGTTAGAGACGCCCGCCGAAGGCGGGCCAGAACTTTCCAAGTTCTTGTCTCTAACGGGATCCATATGAACTACATCGGTAGATTGACTGGCGCTTCACCGGTCGCCGACTGGATGCGTTCGAGACCCGGCGTCTCGATTGCCCTTGAAGGGATATGAAAGACCGTTGCAAGCTCCTCGGTGCTCATCACCATCGCGTCGTGTCCGTGTATGCCGCCCTCAAAGAAGGGGTCGTAGAAGAATTGACGGCGGCGATACGCCTCGACCAGCTCGCGGCGATAATGATCCTTCTTTTTCTCAGCGCCGATTTCCCACGGATAATCGTCAAAGGTCTTCATCCAAGCCGTCGAATTAATGCCGTTCCATCCCTCGGTGCTAAAGGGCTTAAAAAGAGCGATGAGGTGGCTGATGGTGGGGCCGTTGAAGTGCTCCGGCCGAGCGATATAGATACCGCGTGCTCCGACATCAAATCCGAGTTTCGACGTATTGCGTTCGATGGCCGCCATCTTCTCCATCTGACCCTTGGTCGGATTCGGGAATCCGGGGCGCTCTTCACCGGTGAAGACATCGACATATGGATCGCGTGTCTTCTTGCGTATCTCCTGTACCATCTCTTCTCCCTCATCCCTCCAGGTATACGGCTTGCCCGCGGCATTGCGCTTACTGCTCTCATTGCCGGCAGGAGTGCTGCCGTATTTCTCGCCCTTATGCGCACGGATGACAAATTGGAGCCAGAGATACTCGCCCTTCCCTATTGAAGCCATAAACTCCACAAGGTTCGCGAGCGGATCGACTTGCTCAGGCTCCTTCTGAACCTTGTCGAGACCGTATTCGATATAGGTCTTGATCGGCAAAGGCGCGTCGGCAGTATGCTTGAAGTCGCAACCCCAGATACCCCACTCTTCGGGCCGTGCAGAGATAAGGCGCGTGTAGTCCGGCGCCTCAACAATCTGCACTCCCGGATACTGCGAGTACATTTGCGACTCGACGAGCCTGCGAAAGGCGGCCCGAGTCCAGATAAAGAAGTGCACCTGCCCTTCAAACGAGGCGATTTCTAAAGACCAGAACGGCCGCGTGCCTCCCTTGAAGCGCGCATACCAGGTCGCCTCGCCGCCAGTCAGGTGAATACTCGAAAGAAATGCCTCCATCGCGAGCGGCGTCTTCACCAGATTGCGGGGTGGCTTGATCTCAAGCAGTATGTATTTTTGATCCGCAATAAATGTTGAGCGCTGCAGGACGACCCACAGCTTCCATGCACCGGTGATAAGGAGAAGCGGGAGCCACACCGGCGCGAGAAAAAGGGCGAGCGAGAGCGACAAAGAAACGGCTCCCGGCATAAATACGAACGCCATGAAAAGCAGCGCGAGTCCGAGGATGAAGACCGGCCACTCTTCGAACCGAAGGCCGATCTTGCCGGTAATCGTCTTCTGCAACTTTTCGAGGCCGTGGAGAAACGGTAACATGGTGTGCGTAGAGTATAACAAACGAGAGCGGCGCCGTAAGGCGCCGCTCTCGTTTGTGTGCATTACACTGCTGAGTAGCGACCGTCTTTCATCCGTTTGAAATAACGCGGATCATTGAGGTTCACCAAGATGGTGTTGTCCTTTACGAAGCGGGCCTTCTTCACCTGCTTAATAATCTCATCCTTTTTCATAGGACCGGATGCTTCGAGTGCCTCGCGAATAACGTCGCGCACGACGCCCGGCTTGTATCCCCACTCGGTGAGCGCGTAGAGTCCGCGGCCGACAAGGACGAAGCGTGGATCCTTGATGAGTTCGTTGTGTGTCGTCGCGATGTGAGCCTTCTTAGAGAAGAGCGAGCCAATCGTCTTCGCGACCTCGGAGAAGTGCATCGGAGAACCATGGCGCTTGATAGCGAGATAAGCGTAGTCGCGGATGCCCTTGATGCGAATGGCGGGCGCCGACATGCGACCCCACTCGGCGAGCGGGTTGCTGCCGATGTGCTTAGAGAGCGAGAGCCAGCGCTTCAAGACCTCTTCATTCTTGTAGGCGTCGTTGACGCCCTTCAGCTCGTCGAGGAACCGGTCGAGAAGCTCGCCTTCGGTAAGCACTTCATCGTCAGAGAGTGAGGAATAGAGTTTCGAGAGTGCGTCGTGAATATGCTTCGCCGTCGTGCTGTCGATGTGCCAGCGGGCGAGGAAGTCGTTCGTCTCGCGTTCGCGGAAGAAGGTTGCGTCGAGTACGAGGAAAAAGCGGAATCGGTTGCGGCTCTTCTCGTCTTTACCGAGCGCGGCAAGAAGGGTCTCTTCGGGGACGATTGCGCCCAGTGAGTCGATGAAGCGCGCAATCTCTTCGAAGGCGGCGCCTGATTCTTTAAAAATCTTACTGGCGCGTATCGCGTCGAGACCAGCGGCCTCGATCTGACGGACGCGCTCGCGCGTAATGCTCGAGCGATCGCCGATCGCCTCAAGCGTCTCGCGGACAGAATTCGTCCCAAGACCGAAACGGCGGATCAGGACCTCGCGAGCGCGTTCCGGCGCAGCAGCAAGGAGCTTCTTCACCAACACCGCACTGTCAAATGAAAACGCGGCTGGCTTTGTCGCCTTTGCCGTTGCTCGCTTTTTTGTAGCCTTAGCCATGTGGTCTAATTTATAGCAAATACCTTATAAAGAGTCAATAGGCGCGATTATACCACAAGATTAATGATCTTGCCGGGCACGAAAATGACCCGTTTCGGTTCCCTTCCGCCAAGCGCGTTCGTGACAGCCGGGATTTTGTGCGCCTCTCTTACTGCATCGGCTTCTGTGCCGCTTGTGGTGAGTGTAATCGAACCACGGCGCTTGCCGTTGACCTGCACCGTTATCTCCACCGTGCTCGAAGTGAGCAGACTGGCGTCATACACCGGCCACACCTGCTGGTGCACACTCTCCCTAAACGCTTCGTCTGACGAAGCGTCGGGCGACTTTCCTTTGGAAAGTTTAGCCCACAGATCCTCGGCTAAGTGCGGTGCAAAGGGTGCAAGCATGATGACGAGCGGTAGCAGCGTATCCTTCGGCACTGTCGGCAGAGCTTCAAGCTCGTTTACGAGGATCATGAGTGCGGCAATCGCAGTATTGAATTTGAAGCGATCAGCGTCCTCTGCGACCTTGATACTCGCCTTCGCGAGCGCCTGTTCGATGTTAGGACTTACGAAGTCCTTAAATTCAGTTCCCGTATGTTGGGACTTCGTAAGTCCTTCAATATTGCGATCCACAAGACGGGTGATGCGCTCGAGGAACTTGCGCATGCTGGCGACGCCGTCGAGGTTCCACGGGTAGCTCCCCGGCTCGTTATAGGGGCCGATGAAGGCGAGGTAGATGCGCACCGCGTCAGCACCATATTTCTGCACAAACTCGTCGGGGTTGATGACGTTCCCCTTTGACTTGCTCATCTTGTGTCCGTCGGGACCCAAAATAATCCCGCGATTGAAGCGCTCGGCAAAAGGCTCGTCAGTCGGCACGAGCGCGAGGTCGTAGAGTGCCTTCATAAAGAATCGTGCATAGAGCACATGCATCGTCGTGTGCTCGCTCCCGCCTGAATAGCGATTGATCGGCAGCCACTTCTTCATCAGCGCCGCATCAGAGAAATTGTGTGCATCTTGTGAGTCGAGATAGCGCAAGAAGTACCACGACGAATCAACAAACGTATCAAGCGTGTCATACTCCGGCGTCCAGCCTTCGCCGAATATGTTCGTCACGCGTTCCTTAAGCTCATATGAGGAGGCGAGCGGTGCCTTGCCGGTCGGGGTGAAGTCCACATCGGTGGGCAGGAGCCACGGCAAGTGCTCGGCAGGTATCGCGTGCGGCTTGCCCTCGGGGTCGTAGACGATCGGTATCGGGCAGCCCCAGTAGCGCTGGCGGCTCACCAGCCAATCGCGCAGGCGATACATCGTCGCCTTCTCGCCGCCCACAGCAGTCACAATGTCCCCCATCGCCTCTTCGCTATCTCGTCCTATAAATTCCCCAGAATTAAGAAGTGCTCCCGTACCCGTGTATGGGGTTGGTGCATTCGATCGATCAACAACCTCACGTATCGGCAATTCGAATTTCTGCGCGAACTCGAAGTCGCGTTCGTCGTGCGCGGGGACAGCCATCACGGCGCCCGTGCCGTAGGAAGCGAGCGCGTAGTCGGCGATGTAGATCGGCATCTCCTCTTTGGTCGCCGGGTTGATCGCGCTCACACCCTCGAGCCGCACGCCCGTCTTCTCTTTATTCTCGCTCCGCTCCCGTTCAGTCTTCTGCGCCGTCGCTTTAATATAGGCCTCAACTTCTTCCGCATTCATGAGGGATTTCCGAAACCCTTCAAGTAAAGGATGCTCGGGAGCGAGCACGACATACGTCGCACCGAAAATCGTGTCCGGTCGCGTCGTAAAGACTTTTATTGTGGGCCGGACATCCGATGTCCCCAATGCATTTTGGACATCGGATGTCCTAACTTCAAACGAGAGGTACGCGCCTTCACTCTTCCCTATCCATGCGCGCTGCGCCGTCTTAATCTCTTCGCGCCACGGGAGCTTCTCAAGGCCATCCAAAAGGCGCTCGGCATAATCAGTAATCTTTAAGAACCACTGCGTGAGCCGCTTCTCCACTACTTCAGTGCCGCAGCGCTCGCACTTGCCGTCGATAACCTGCTCGTTCGCGAGCACGGTTTGGTCTTTAGGGCACCACTTCACTGCCGCCTCGCGATGCTCAGCGAGCTTGTGCTCGAAGAGCTTCACAAAGAGCCATTGCGTCCACTGGTAGTAGCTCGGATCGCAGGCGACCACCTCTTTGCTCCAGTCGAACGACGGTCCCATGCTCTTCAGCTGGGTGCGCATGCGCTCCATATTGGCGTAGGTCCACTCCTTGGGATCGGCACCATTCTTAATCGCGGCGTTCTCGGCGGGCAATCCGAAGGCGTCGAAGCCTATCGGGAAGAGGACGTTCTTGCCGCGCATGCGCAGGAGACGCGCGTAGATGTCGGTCACTGCGAAGGCGTACCAGTGGCCGATATGGAGATCGCCCGAGGGATACGGGAACTCGACAAGGAGATAGTACGGCTCTTTGGTCTCGTCCGAGAGATCGGCGCGATAGAGATCGAGAGAGGCCCATTTCTCCTGGGCCTTCTTCTCAATATCTGAATGATCGTACGCCATAGGTAATTAACAAGGTTCAACCTTGGGAATTCGGATTTAAGGTTGAACCTTGTTAATCGGTGGGTAGAACGCGGGGTCGATGGTACGGTCGAAGCAGACCTGACCAGCGTCGTGCTGCCAGTTGTCTGCCTGCATCATGATGTCCTTGCCCCCAAGCCCGACCGGAACCGGTTCAACCGGACGAGTCTCAGAGAGAACGCCCGGATTTGCACGACTCACGGTGTTGAAGTCGGCACAGAGCTTGAAGGAGAGCCCTTCGCCCGGCTGATACACGTATGCTGCACCTGTCTGCGGGTCGACCGGGAGCGGGCCATACGAGAGCGAGTTGTTGAGATCAGTTATTTTCCCTGGCAGCTTCTGCTTCGCCTGCCAGAAATAGATGACCTGCGATTGTATGACTTGCAGATCGCTTACCTTCTGTGCGTCAAAACGTGCGAGACGCGCTTCTGCCGGTGTACCGACGATAAAGAAGCCCGCGACTATCGTGGCAGCAGCAAGAATCGCTACGCCGATGCGCACCATATTCCTCCGCGTCGGGAATGCGTCCCAGTATCCCTTAAAGTCCGCGATGAAATGCATGAACACGCCGCCGGCGACGAGGAAGATGATCAGCACCTTCAAGAGGAAGGCCGACGTAAGCGCCTCGCCATTGAGAAAGGTCGTGAGGAGCGTAATGAGGTCGACGGCTATCGCGATGCCCGCGACGAAGAGCGTCAGGATAAGCGCCCAGCGCCGCACCCAGATCTCGTTGCGTGAAGGATCGCGGAGAGCGTCTTTGTGGATGAACCGCATGATGAGCAGGTAGATAGGAAAGAGCACGATGATAGAGGCCATCTCGCCACTAATGCCGCTCTGGTACGGATCAGCCGGGTAGTAGCTGAGCACATTCGGAAACGTGTAGTTGATGTAATCGAACGTGAGAAGGATGAATGCGATAACACTCCAATAAAAGGTGACCATCGCCCCCGCCCACAAGAAGAAATCTTTCGGTGTGATTTTGGGTTTGTCCATAGACACTCATTATACCATAAAAAGTTTAGCCCCACCGTTCTAGGTGGGGCTAGTTACTGCAGCGCTCTGTGGCGAACGGCGGGGTGACCTCAGATGGTCATCCCGCCCGCGCCGGCGCCGGCAGGTTACTGCGAGGTAATGCCCAGGTGGTTGGCGCCGGCGTTTCTCTTGCTCTTGACGCTGGCGGCGGCCGCGGCGTTCGAAGTAATCGCGAAAATCGCACTCTCGCTCTCGGCGGCGGGCGGCGGGCGGTACAGATTGCATTTTGGCATAGCTGTCTCCTTTGGTCTGGTGGTGGAACAACGATCGAATGCCTCTACGTCCTTTCGGCTATTGGCCCAAATAACATATCACAACACTCTCCTTTTTGTCAAGTCCTTCGACACTAGGTATCCAAAATAGTGGACGACCGTCATGTATTTTGGATAGCTCTGTTCGTCGTGAAGAAAAGAAATCCCCGCGCGGGCGGGGATTCGGAAATCATTCGTTTCCGTCAGTGGAGACGCACGAGATTCATTTCGGCGATATGTGAACCCTGAAGCTTCTTTGCATCTGGCTTCTTCCCACACTTCGGACACCAGAGATGTTGGACATCGACGTTCTGGACGCCCAGATCACCTGGCTCAAAGGCAGGGCTGCCGGTGGTATGTTGCACGGTGATCTGCTGAATCGGGGCGTCTGTTGTCTTGCAAACCCAGCCGCCCGTACCCTGTTTCGCATGATTCTCAATGAACTTTTTTCCCTCAATCGTCGCGTACATAAACATCTCCTTGCGGGTTGAACAGACTGTAATCTAGAAGAAACTATTACTTTTGTAAAGTATCGCGGCACCTAGCCGTGCAGGAAGACCATGACGTCACCGTCTCGGACGATGTACTCCTTGCCCTCGATGCGCACTTGGCCTTTGTCGCGGGCGGCGGCGTAGGAGCCGAGCTCGAGGAGCTTCTCCCAGTCGATAACCTCGGCACGGATAAACTTCGTCAAAAAATCATTATGAATAGCCGCGCCGGCGACCGGCGCAGTGCTCCCCTGCTTAATCGTCCACGCGCGCGTCTCGTCGGTGCCGGTGGTGAAGAACGACATGAGCCCGAGCGTCTCGTAGGCGCCACGGATAAGCCCGGCGAGGCCGTCTTCAGAGACGCCGAGCTCCTGACGGAAGTTCTGGCGATCATCATCGGCGACGTCGTTCAGCTCGCGCTCCGTATTCGCATCGAGAAAGATGTAGTGCCCGCCGAGCGCCTTGATGAGCTCATAGGCGCGCTCCGCACGTCCGTCAGAGAGCTCGTCGAGATTGTGCCCGCCGCTCTTCTTGTTGAGTGCATAGAGGATCGGCTTCATCGTGAGCAGATTCAGGTGTGCAACACGCGCCTTTTCATCATCAGTCAGATCCGCGTGGAGAGCGAGCTTGCCGGCAGTGAAGCCCTGCATCAGTTTGACGAGTGCCGCATCCTCGGCGATGAACTCTTTGCGTCCTGCCTTGATATCGCCCGCGATCTTGTCGCGACGCTTCCTGACCTGCTCGCCATCGGCGAGCACGAGCTCCATATTGATAATCTCGATGTCCTTATATGGCTCAATCGTATTGTCGACATGCGTAATGTTCGCATCGTCGAAGAAGCGCACCAATTGGAGAATCGCATCGGTCTCGCGGATGTTCGCGAGGAACTGGTTCCCGAGCCCTTCGCCCTCAGCCGCGCCCTTCACGAGCCCTGCAATATCCACGAACTCGATAGCCGCCGGGACGACCTTCTCACTCTTTGAGAACTCGGCGAGCGCGCCGAGCCGCGCGTCAGGCACGCCGACGACACCCACCGACGGGTCGATGGTGCAAAAGGGATAATTCTCTGCCGGTACACTCGCTTTTGTGAGCGCATTAAAAAGTGTGGACTTCCCCACGTTCGGCAGGCCGACGATACCTATCTTTAACATTGTTCCACCCTAAGGCTAATTCACTTCTTGTGCAAGGCGAGCATGCGTGCATATGAAAGGAGTGCGTAGAAGATCCCGGTTGCAACGATGAAGAAAGCGGCGGCGGCTCCAAATGAAAGCTCGGGTACCTGTCCGAGAGTAAGAAAAGCGAGGAACCACCAGCCAGTGAAGGCGGCGGCGCTTCCGAGCGCAAAGGAGATGCGGCTGCGCGAGAGCGCCCACGAGACTGTCGTGACAAGGAGCGCAAGCGCGATAAGAATCCAATAGCTTGCAGAGAGTGCCGGCTGTTCTGCCGCATGGATCATATACGCCACAATCACGAGCGCGAGTGAAGCGATGAGGAGGAGCGACATGCCGAAGCGTAAGCCGTGGCCGATCGCCTGCATATGCACACGTTCAGCGTGATCGATCCGGCCGTCACGCATCGCGCGCACATAGGCGAGCTCGCCCCAGACGGCGCAAGCGACACCGACAAGCGCACCGAGCGCCTGAGAAAAGATGAGTAGCGAGACGAGATCGGTCATGATTATGTATAGTGAGCGTAGTCGAACTACTTCTGCATCAACGCAGAGAGCTCGGTGCGATATTTCTTCATCACCTCCATCGCCGCCTTCATCTCACTCTCGCCGCCTTTTTTGCGACGTTCGATCTCTTCGCCGATTTTTTTAAAAAGCTGGGGGTCTTTTGTCACGAGCGCCGTCATCCGCTCGCGCTCAGCCTCCGGCACATCCTTCAGCTTCCACTTCGCATATTGATTCAGCAAAAAACTCTGTAATGACATGCTCAGATTATATCACGAGAAATACCAAGGTGAATACCTTGGTATTTCAATTCGGTCGCAGATGAAAGCCGCGGATCGTGCGCGTCGTGAAGTAGAGGGCGATAAGCGAGAGGAGCGCGAGCGCCTCGATATAGATGAAAGAAGGATCAAAGATGCTGATCCCCGCACGATAATGATTCACCGCACTTATGCCGAACAGGAGCGTTCCGTACATTGCGATGAATTCGTTGAACCAGTGTATCCAGCCTTGTGCCGGATTCGTGATGCCGGCAGTCACTACAAGTACGACGGCCGCCACAACTGCGCCGGTCGTCCCGAGCGGGAGTTCTGCGCCGGTCGACTGTGCGACAATGAGCACAACCGCGCCGACGACAAAGAGCACTCGTGTCTGATCGCCATGATAATGCGGTATTCGATGGCGCCGAGGGCCGCTCTCGCCGCCGTCGCCATTGCCTTCGAAAGTCATGCCTTTAGTATACGCTTCCTGCGAGGTACGCAAGTGCTACAGAAGGATAGTGGCCTGACCCTGCGAGATCTCG
>JAQUAU010000008.1 GCA_028687085.1 Minisyncoccota bacterium
AGAAAGAGATTAAACTATAATGGTTTCTACTGAGTATGCAAAGGAATAAAGATAGTTAAAGTAGCTATTTTTAGGAGGTTGTTGGTTGCGGAAGCAGGATTTGAACCTACGACCTTCGGGTTATGAGTAGTGAAATAACGTTATAAAACATATATTTAAAAAGTGGTGTTTTTGACTTGAAAAGCCCGTTATTAGTGCATTTCTAAACGATTTTACTGAACACTATTTTTGAATTTTTGGTTAGCCATTATCTAGAATAATCGAACTTTATCTACATATATCGAATGCATTGCTATAAAAATGCTATAAATTTTATAGCACGAATTTAACTATAAAACTATTCACTTACTCGCTTATAATATTGGTACTTTTTTTGTTTTTCCCATTTTTGCTCATTTCATACATATCAAAGAAAATGAGAAAAAACTTAGTTTTCGTTTTTTTTATTTTGTTAAGATTATAGGACAGTTGTACTGAACTTGGCTATACAAAATATTGGTTGATAAGAATATTATTGCAGAGCTTGGAAAGTTATTGACGTTTATCGATGTCATTGTTATTGATATCGTGACTATCAAAGAAGCGATAGGTCTCATGGGTGAAAAGGATGATTTTTAAGACATGCTCCAATATGTTTGCGCTCTTAGAAGCCGTAGTAGTTTGATTGTAACGAATGACAAAAACTTTTATCGTGGTGAGATTGAATTACACTCTTTAAAATAGAAATTTCATTTTGAAGTCTTATACCTATTTATTTTTAACAATTAAAAAATTACGTTTTTGCTGATTTGCTCATTTCCTTTAGTAAAGAGAAAAGACAGAAGCTGGAATCGCTTACAGGTGAAGTGAGCCAAACTTGTTGGTTCGGTCTCCTTCTATTACAAAACTCTTTCTACTCCTGAGCCCAACATTATGAGGGCAACCATTGGTGTGGCTTAGTATCATGGAGTAGGGGAAGATTTTGTAAATATTTGTTCAACTATTTTATTAGCATCTTTTGAGCTATGAAATCTTTTCCATCCAGAAAATCAATAAATTTATCGAATTTCATTTTGCCATTACTATAACTTTCTCTTTCTTCTGTACCTTGCATGATTCGAAAATATGAATTATCTTCTGGGAGAGTACTAAATACGGCAACAAACATTGTTGGTCTTTCTTCAGCTCCTTTTCTAAAGAATTGGTAAGGCTTTGTCTTAGATTTTACTGGAATATTATTTTCCAATACTAAAACGGCACCTTCGGGATTGATAGCAAACAAGGAAACGTATTTTTTAGAGGGTTCCGATACAAACTTAAATTCGCAATTTTCGTAACTATTGATTACGCCATTGGTTTGACTCGATTTTAATATTGTCATCTTGTTCATCACACTCGAACCACCCGATGAACCTGTAATAAATAGCTCAGGGATAGAATATTCATCAGGATTTAACCGTTGATAAACATTACCATGATTGAGAAAGAATGTATTCGACTTCCAGTACAATTTTGCATCAATCGTCTTTTTTAATAGCTTGTTGAGCTCTTTACCAACGATTGTTTGTGAGAAGTAAGTATTTTGTGGTTCGGTTGGGACACCATGTCCTCGAATAGGTAGCTTTTTGATAAAACGGGAAATATCGGTCATTGCCTCATAGGATACAGCAACATACCATTTTCCTTCGATAAATTGCTGTCGTACTACTTGAGCTTCTTCTAAAACAATATCCGTAGTTTCATTTGAAATTTGATTGGAATTGCTTTCTAGCGTATCGTTAACTCGTTGCTTTGTTATGGTCAACGAACTATTGATGGTGGATTTAATCTGGGTTGATATATCAGTTTTTGCATTTAATAAGGCAATATTAGGATCAATATCCGAACCATACCCAATGATTTCCATTGAATTTTCTGTGGGAATCATTCTTCCAACGAACCAGTCTGTAGGATTCGCAAAAAGCCAACTACATAATAAACTTACAATAATTAAGCTTTTCACCTTTTATCCTTATTTATCTACTGGGTGTTAAATTAATATAATTTAATACCTCTCATAGCATATGCTACAATCAAATTCTGACTAAGACTACATGCTTTATTATTA
Organism: Minisyncoccota bacterium; assembly: GCA_028687085.1. Lineage (GTDB taxonomy): Bacteria > Patescibacteriota > Minisyncoccia > Phycocordibacterales > Phycocordibacteraceae > C7867-001. The sequence continues at coordinate 2,087 of JAQUAU010000008.1, forward strand.
CCTAATTCACAAGCCTTATTGATATATTGTATCATTTGTCTTGGGTTGGATTCCCCAATTAGTGCCCCATGAAGCAGACACGCTTCGCTGGATCGTTTAGAACAACTAATTTCCGATAATTCCAAACTTTTCTTTTTTTTCTGAATACCTTCTGGCATAGCATTAACTGTTAATAAATCAATATAATGATAAGCATTTGATACCCCATATTTAGCGGCAAGATTATAAAAATTTTTTGCCTTTTTCAGATCCTTAGCTATATTATTTTCTATCCCATCTCTATAGATATGTCCCAAATCGGCACACACATAGCCAGCTTTATAGGAACAAGCTTCCTCAAGGAACTCGATTCTTTTTGGTATCGTATCTAAATCATATTTATTATCATCATTTGTAAATAAAGTTTTCTTTAATTCGCATGAATTTTCACTTGGGAAAGTATATCGTTGGCATCCAGCATCAACTGCGGTATATGCTCCGATTAATAGCACACGCTTCTCTTGTGCCGTTATATTTGGATTTTCATCCCTCATTTTAAGAAGACTTTTCGCGTACGGTTGACAAGCATCTCCTAGTTTCTTGGCCGTACATTGATCCCTTAATTCGTCAACCGAATATTGATCACCTCCCGTAGTGTAATCATAACTACCAGCATTTAAATTTAACACCAAACCAATTGAGAATAATCCTATCAACACTTTTAACATTTTCTATCCTTTATTTTTCTACTGGGAAAAACCCTAGCTTTTTAAGTGTACTAAACATAAATATTACAAGACCGACCAACATCAAGAGTGCAAATGCTGTAGCTATGATGTCTATCATGTCACTATTGCTTTAGTATGTTTTTATTGATATTGGAATCGAGTGTACTCTTTTCAATACCGACTAGAAGAAACATTTGCCCATTTTCAGCAACCCAAATTTTTTGCTGAGTACTCATACGTACAATGACCTCAGCTATTTGCGTACTAGTGTGTTCGTGACTTTCAGTGAGTTCTCCTTTGTCATCTTTATTTTTCTGAGATTCAAGACGATGTTTGATTTCAATTTTGAGCAATTTTGCCAAATTATTACGAGCGTCTGCCATAGCTTCAGCTCTTTGAAACCCAATATCATCTTTTGAATTTTGAGTTGCTGAACCGACTTCGACTATATACCCATCCAGTTTTGGATCACCGACCCATTCAGGAGCATTATTTAGAATCGATTTTTTATCATCGATTTGGATATTAGGGTTTTTACTGGAGCAACCAGTAGTGCCGAACATTACAACACTTAACCCAAGTGCCATCATTGTGGTGGTTAATAGCTTTTTCATTTTTTTCCTTATTTATTCAACTGCATCGGGTGCTGGTGCTATTGATTCAGGATCCATAGTAGCTTGAGCGGCTAAATTTGCTGCATTCACTTCATCTTCCATTGCTTTTTGCATTTTTGAAATATAGTTGCAGTGTTTTACATCTTTTTCGCATGCTTTTTTGTAATACACTAAGGCTAATTCTGTATCTTGTGTAATATACTTACCTTTATTATATTGATCAGCAAGTTCTTTACAAACAGATCCACCTTCTTTTAGTTCGCAACCTTTCTTGTAATATTGAATTGCTTTTTTAATATTAATTTTTTTTATATTTCCATATAAATAGTAAGATGCTGTCATATTGCAAGAAAAAGGATCTCCCAATTCACATCCTTTTGTATATAACATTACAATGCGGTTATCACTATCAAGGTAATTATTGTTTTCTTCTTCTAATATATAAGCTAAATCTCCACAACCATTAGCATAATTTAAATCGCATGATTTTGCTAAGAATTTTAATCTCTCATTGAGGGCAAGATTGTATTGATTAAATATCCCGCCACTTGCTTCACGACATCCTTCTCCATCATTTTTCGCGCATGCTTGCTCGAAAAATTTACGACTTGTTTTTACATCATCGCTTTTTTTTCCTAATTCAATGCACGCTTTTACAAATCCAGCCTGACAGTCATCTTCTAGAATTTTATTACGTTTAGTTTCAAACTTTTTTGCTTCAATTTCATTTTTGGAAGTATCGTGTTGAAAAATACTGATAAGTTGATTGCATTGATTTACAAAACCATTTTCACATCCTTGCGTATGTCGCTCAATAGTATTGGCTAAATGTTCTTTGACTTTGGCTTTATAATTATTTTTCAGATTGCTGTCATTTTTTGCTGATCTGGAAGAATGTAATATTTCCATTGCAGAACAAGCATGTGAATTACCCAATTCACATCCTTTTACAAGAGCTTCTGAAGTTTTTTTAAAAACTTCTTCTATCTTAGCCAATGGTATATCTTCTGAATTAAATAGTAAAGAAAAACTTTTATCATGCTTCATTCCATATTCAAAACATCCATCAGACGAGTTTAAATCACATGCTTTTTGTAGCAACTCTTCTACTTTATTTTCGTTTGCTTCTACTCCTTTTCCATATACATAAAGTGTAGAAAGTTCATAGCAACCATCACCCAAGCCTTCATTGCAAAGCTGCGTAAGCATATTTGCAGCTTCCACATAATGTTTATCCTTTAATTCTTTATTCGCTTGATATAACTTGTATTGTGGATAATACTTATAAGCCATATATGACGAAGCAGTAATTGCAGTGATTCCTATAAGACCTAAAATATAATATTTCTTCATTTTTCAATCCTTTTCTATGAGTATTTATTTTTATATAGTTATAGCTCTTTTGCTCGTTGAACAGTTTCTATAACGAAACACCGTTTGACAACTTCCCGATCGAATGTTCCACCGCCAGTTAAGCCATAGTTATAATTACATTTAGCATCTCGATAGTTGATCCATATTCTTTGAAGTTCTTTTAATTCTTTTTGCTTTACTTTGTCTTTATTAAGTTCAGCCATAGCTCGTTTATATGCTTTATTTAATTTTGCGTCTTGTCTTGAATATTCTTCATCTATACAGTCAAACATATCGAAGGTAGCTAATGAATAGTCACATTCCGAATAGGTTGAGTATTTTGCATGCACTACTCCTGATAGTCCAAAAGCGCCGATGAGTAAACTAAGCAATATCTTTTTCATTTTAGTCCTTGAGTTTATTGTTTAGTGGAAACATATTTATCATTTTTAAATACATAAGTTTCTTCCCATTCTTTTACAGGTTTTGTGTTATTGATTTTTCTTGGTTGGAAGATTTTATTTTTTACTTTTATATCGTAAAATGATTTACTGGTATTTTGTTCCATAAATATTTCCGCAGTTTGCTCACTAAGTTTTACCCCATAGGAATCAACCAAATTTCCTTTGTCGTCTAAATGGCGTTCATCCTCTGCATTCCCTTCTAATGATAGTGTGTCAAACCCGCCGATCTTAGAAAAATTACTATTCACCAATGCGTAAATACTAATACCTTCACCATAATACCCCTGTGTAGAAGATTTCGACAATGTTGCAAATCCAAAATTACTTATTCCTAGTTTTAAGAATACAACATCTTCAATCGGTCCGCTCCAGCTATTTTGCTCTTCAAATCTAGTTTCAGTAATTATTTTCCATTGTTTACCTGTATCATTATCAGGGCTGTATTGAAAAGCGATTGCATACAATTTGCTTCTACCTCCAGTATCCGATTCCCCTTCTTTACACAATACAGTAATACCTGCTGGAGTTTTGTTTTCCATCCAAGTATAAGAACCTAAAATCGTATAACCATCGTTTGTATATAACGATAAATCTAGTTCATCGAGAGGATTAGTAGTTACCAGAGGTATCTCAATACTTTTCGATTCTTGCTTTGATACATTTGCATCATTTTGTACTGTTGTTTTGTTGTTGACATCACAACCAATAAAAAGAAAACTGATGACCAATAAGACGTATGTAGGCATTTTTTTCATTTCTCACTCCGATTCTATAGTTGTAGCACCATTTGTAAAAGTTTTACAAGTAATTTTGACTAAAATATCTTCCACCATTTTGCTTTCTCTGCTTCCTCACCTAAAAATATTCCTCCTAACATATAGCTAGTTCTACACATCCCTTCATCGCCTTTAAAACATTCCCAATCCATAGCCTTTAAAATTTCAACGCCAGTATCTTTATCCCTCTGTGCAGATCGAAAATCCATATTTTTTGCATCATCAAGTATTTGTGAATAATAAATATTTAGTGCAAAAAAACCACTCAAAATAGGAATTAAACTAAACAGTAGTGTTTTGAATAGAGGATTACTTGTTGAAGTGGGCTCACTAGTTTCTTCCGCCAAATGAAATGTTGCTATTTCTTCTGTGTCTTCAACACCTCTGCATTTTTTGCATACACCATCTTTCATTTCTAAAACACTATATACTTTTCCACACTCTTTGCACATGCCCATCGTATATTCCTGTTATGAATCTCATAGAAATAATTCTACAAAACCGATATGTCATCAGCGTGTCATTTATTAAATTCTTTTTCGTTACCATTCCATAAAAGGAATACATTTGCTGAAGCCAAAGACTAAAATATCAACATTTATGTTTTTTATTGTTGCTTTGTTTCTGTCGATTGATATATTAGGATACTTTTACATAAAAGCAAACCTTGTTTCAAGCCATTCCAAAGAGCAACTTATCCTTTTTTCGAATATCCAGCGAAACTCCAGTGATCTGCTTACTAAACTGCTTTATAAATATTCATTGCAAAAAGATACCCTCGAAAAAAAGCATACTGAGGTTTTAAACTATATAGAGCGACACGGAGTTGATGTTAATTTGAGCGATATACACAGCGGAATCAATCAAGGATTAAAGAACAAGCCCTATAATATCTATCTCAGCGATGATAATCTCATCATTAAAAATACGACGCTATCGTCCGATTATGGCTTCAATCTCAGTTTCGCAAAACTCCAATTCGATAACCACAAGAAAGAAAATAGGGTCGGTGTGTCAGCTCCTATTTTTGAAACGCTTTCGACTAAGTTTAACAGTTACACGGACTCATATCTACCGTATCCTAACCATAAAAAAATACTACAGGTGAGTTATACCTACGATGGGATTGAACTGCAACTGGACGCTCTTCAAAAGCTCATCGATGATGAATCTCGTATCAAGGATGCCAAGGCTTATATCCTCTTTAGTGATGGCTATGTCGGGGATTTTCTCTTCAAATCGTTCAAACCCTATAAACCAACGTTGCAAGAGGTCAAGGAACGAATAAACGGTGGATTAAAACTATCGAACGATTTATCGGATAATCAGATTACTTACAAACGATTAACGATTGATGGGGTGAGTGATCGATATAAAGCGGTGTATGTTGTCCAAAAAAGCCCTATATTTGATGATGCACAGATTATTTATTCGGTTGTCTTTGATGAAGATGAGTACAACAAAAGTCTCCGTAATCTCAACGGTTTTATCTTTTTTCTCACCCTTTTTGGCTTATTGGCGATTTATGCTATTTTCAAAATCCGGTTCAAAGAGTTTTTGCTACATCAAAATGATATTTTTGTAAAACACTCTATCCATGAGATCAAAACCCCTCTGAGTATTATTACCCTCAATAATCAGCTACGAACGAAAACATTTGGTGAAGATGAGTTCTCAAAAGAGATCGATTCTGCGGTTAAAATCCTGACCAACTCGTATGATGATATGACTTTTTTAATGACCAATAAAAGCGTTGCCTATAAAGTAGAGTTGATCGATTTAAACGAGTTTGTAGGTAGACGAGTTGAGTATTTTAAAGACATTGCCCAAAGTTATGGGAGAGATATTCGCTACAGTGTAAATAGTGAATGTACTATCCATATCAGTGATATAGAGCTGACACGGCTGATCGATAACAATCTATCCAATGCTATCAAATATTCAAACCTCCATTCAACCATTGTCGTGACGCTCACCAAAAATATTCTAAGTTTTAAAACCCTTGGAGAGGCTATCGAGGATAGCGAGAAGATATTTGAAAAATATGTGCGTGAAGTTGATTCAAACGGCGGATTTGGATTGGGCTTGAGTATCGTAAAAGATATCACTCAAAAATATAAAATCGGTATTAGAGTAGAGAGTGAAAATGGGGAAAATATCTTTAGTTATACGTTTGGATGCGAGGGAGAGGGATGAGAATTTTATTGTTAGAAGATGATTTCGCTCTTCATAAAGCCATTAAGGCTACTTTAGCGATGGGACATCATGCAGTTGAAAGCTTTTATGATGGACTTGTTGCACTAGAAAATAGTTCAATACCGTTTGATCTTTATGTTCTTGATATTAATGTACCCAATGTTAGTGGACTAGAGATTACCCAAAAAATAAAATCATTTAATCCAAACGCTAAAATCATTATCATTAGCGCCTACAACGATATAAAAACGATCAAGCAAGCCTATGGAGTGGGTTGTGATGATTATCTTAAAAAGCCTTTCGACATTGAAGAGTTATTAATCAAAGTGCAAAAACTTGATATTCGTTCCAATGAAAACGCTATTTTTATTACCAATGATCTTAAATATGATCTCTCTTTAAAAATATTATTACTCGATAATATAAAAGTGGAACTCACCAAAAAAGAGTCGATATTTATCCATCTTCTTCTAAGTAATAATAACCGTTGTGTACCGTATGAACGTATTATTGAAGCGGTGTATCCGAATGAGCCGAGTGATATTAATGCTTTACGATCATTGGTCAAACGACTACGAAAAAAACTCCCTGACGATGTAATAAAAACAGACATAGTCGGTGGATATGTACTCAATTGTAAAGTTTAATATGAAAATTACTCCACTGCTATTATCTACTTTTGGTGTTGTCAGTGCCATAAGTGCAAGTGAACTTCAACTTGATCCTATGATTGTAAGTGCTAGTACTGAGAACTCATCCGCTAGTTTTACTCTCGTTCCCACAACTCCCGCTTCCAGTTCTCTAACGCTTGCCGATTTATTGGTAAGCGAGGGATTGGGAACCAAAGTGATGAAAGATATCAATGAGGAGAATATCGTTTTTCGGGGTCTTTCCCAAGACTCAACACTCTTTCTCATCGATGACATTCCTATGTATAAAACGGTCAACGGCAGTGTTAATACACAGCTAATCGGACTATCTTCGCTCTCCTCGGTTGCTATCAATCGCGGTGAAACTACGACGCTTCATGGAGCCGCTCCGATGGGGGGTGTGATTACTCTAACTCCTCGTAAGCCGACACAACCATTTGAAACCGAGATAAAAACAATGGCGGATCCAATGTCACGTTCGGCGGGTATTTATATGGGTACATTGCAGGATAAAACCTATATTACGTTTAGTGGGGATACTCTAAACAGCTCAGGATATGAACTCTCGAATCATTTTCAACCTACACTAATCGAAGATGGCGGAAAACGGCTTAACAGTGATACCAAACGCTCACTTGCCGATCTAAAAATAGGAAGAGTTTTAGACAATGGCGGGGAGGCTTCCATCCGACTTTTTAGAGGAACAATCTCAATGGGTATACCTCCCTATGTATACCAAGATAGCACTACACCGTTTCTAAATTATGAGCGTGTTACTGATGCTATGAACAGTGGTTTGTATCTCTCGTATGATGCTCCGCAAATTAATGGATGGCAGTGGAAGGGGCGAGTGTATGGCGATAAGCATACGGATACGTTGTTGTCCTATACCGACAACACCTATACAACACTTCTGTTCCCAGCCTCTATTTATGAGGACTACCGCTATGGAGGTTTGATATTAGGGGATTATCAATTTAATGATATGACACAATTGGGAATACGTGCTTTGATGGAAAAAAACATCCATAATCATCATGATGGCTCAAACCCTGTACGTACTTTTGAAGCGCAAACAGCCTCGTTATCAACAACGCTATCCACACAATTACTGTCTAATGTACAAGGAACATTGGCTCTTGGGTACGAACGACTTACCCCGACTAAAACCTATCAATGGACAAATCCTACCGATCCCACTAAAAATGAATTACGCTCACCTATATCTGCTCCAACATGGCAAGTGACTACACGTTATGATCTTGATCCCAAGACAACACTAAATTTTTCAGTTGGCTCCAAAGTTAAGATTCCTTCTCTCAGCCAATTTTTTCCGTTTATGCCATGGGATAACATTAATACGAGTTTGAAGCCTGAAAGAAGTCTAGCATGGGATATGGCGTATGAACGACGCTTTCAAAAAAGCCTTTTACGCATTGGTGGGTTTTACTACGATATTAGCGATAAAATCGCCTATGATACCGTGACAAGTACCAACTACAATATCGATAAAGTGACTATTAGAGGTATTGAACTCACCTCAAACAGTGAAATCAACCCTAGTAATCGGATGATATTTCATTACACCTATACTGATGCACAAGATAACGTAGGGAATCTGTTGGACAATACGCCTCCACATCGTGCATCACTAACGTATCAGTGGGATCCATACCGTAATTGGAATATTGATACCTTGATTAATTATAGCAGTATGAGCACCTTTCATGATGGACAAGCGAGTGCTCAACATCTTAATCCGTTTATGACTGCGGACATGAAACTATCCTATAGTCAAGGAACGGCTACAATGATGGTTGGAGTACGCAATATTACCGATAGCGACTATCAAACCTCATGGGGCTATCCGCAAGCGGGGCGAACTTCTTATATTGCACTCAACTGGTCGTATGATGGTAAGTAAAAAAATCATTGTACCTCATGGCCTGATCAAATATGCATAAAGTAAATAAGTAAAATCTTGATTTTTTAAAAATAAAAAACTCAAAAATTCGACTATACCTCATCACCCCAGAATCCAATTCAATACCAAGTCGCTTTTTTACTACCTAAACCTGTACCCATCTTACCTAGTGTGATTTAACCTAAGCGAACAAATACTTATAAGATATAGACTTACCGACATTGATGTTGATTGAGCTTTATGTCTTTGTACATTTATTTAAAAGGAAAATCGATGGAAGAGTTTAATGGAATTTTACAAATGTTAAAAGATTTATTTCCTAACCAAATGACTCTCGATAAAAAAGAGGTATCTAGTGTTATGGGTATTAGTTTATCAACTTTGGATAACTACATAGCTAGAGGCTATAAGTTACCGAAATACATAAAAATGGGCAATTCAAAGAATTCGGTAGTCCGATTTAATATAGTTGATGTTGCAAAATTTTTGGCTAATGCCCAAGTTAAAGTGTATGAATAGTCTTTGTTATTCATATGTGATGGAATGAAACTTATAATCAATAATGCAATAGAGGAGGAGAGGAAATGAGCAAATTCAATATTTCTAAAAAATTTAGTGGTGTTTATACATACGTGCTGAAAAATAAAGATACAGTCTATTACATTGGTGTTAATACGGTTGATAAAAAATATATCAAAATTAAAGTTGGTAAAAAATCGGAAGGTATTACCGAACAATATTGTCATATGAAACGAATTGAATATCTCAATAAACAAAGGCTTGGTGAAAACCCTATATTGGGAGCAAACAAGAAACGAGAGATAGTTCTGTTCGATACGTTTGCACAAGAATATTTGAGTTATCTGGATGCTGAAAAGCGTACGGGATACTGTGAACGTAATAAATATAATGTTCATTTAAAAGATCGTTTTGGATCGATGGATGTACGAAAAATTACTCCTGAACATATTAATGAGTTAAAAAAAGAACTCAAAGAGGGTGGAAAAGCGGATGCTACGATTAGACATGTTATGTCGTTTATATCGTTTGTCTATAACTATATGATCAAGAATGAATTATATGATGGGTTGAATCCAATGAAATCACCCAAAGTCAAATTACCAAAAATAAATAATGCAAGAAATAGATTTTTAACTCTTAGTGATATTGAGATACTACTAGCAACAATCAAAGATGAAAAGCTTTTGGATACATTTGTACGCTTTGCCCTTTCTACTGGTGCAAGGGTAAGTGCATTACTAGCGATTCAAAAAAAAGATATTGATAGAGATAATAGAGTTGTTGTATTAAACGATTACAAAAGCTCATCAACCTATTTTGGTCATTTGAATTCAAAACTATTTCCAAGTTTAGATTTTTTAAATGAACTAAAGCCTAATGACTATGTGATAGGGATAGATGGTAAAAAAATAAATCCAACAACCGTTCAATTACCATTACGATTTATCTTTAATAAACTATTCAATCAAGGTCTTGATCGTAAAGATATAAAAAATCGGGTTGTAGTGCATACGCTTAGACATACTTTTGCTTCGCTATTAGCTATCAATGGTACACCTATTTACAGTGTACAACAACTCATGAATCATAAAGAAATCAAAATGACCATGAGATATGCGAAGCTATCTCCAGACTCTTGTAAAACCTATGTCGATAATTTATTTTGAAAAAAAGTAAAAATTGACAATTACCTCATTTCCCCTGTAACTATTAAATAGATAGTTCAATAAGGAAATGAGGTAAATAGGTATTTTTTAAAAAAAACAATAATGAAATCAATAATAGTAAATTAATATTAAGGGGTTTCAATGAAACTAGAAAAATTTGTGCATCATGGAAATTATAATTGTTCCATGATTTATAAGGACGGTCATATCAGGTCGTGTAATTTTAAGAAAGTATTTAAAGATAGGTATCGCTTTAGTACACAGGATGTAGATAGATGTGAAGTAGATGAATGTGGGTGTGGTTTAATATGTCCCAGTCATTTTATTTTACTAAATTTAGATTCATTTCAAGAATGTGAGCCATTTGAAGTTGTAGAAAATGAAAAAGTAGAAGAAATACCCGTTTCCCCATTTATTCTTTTATATAGGATAATGAGAAGAATCCTAAAAATTTAAATTTTTCATTATGGATTTATACTCGTTATTTCTATCCTAGCAAAAATAATTATTTTACTGTCCCATAGAAATAAAAATATTGAACTACAACCTATACAAGGAGTTTTCAATATGAAATTGATGACAGAAGAACTACAACAACAAATACCGTTGCTCTATGCAACGGAAGATACACCGTTAGAGAAGAAGATGGTTTATGCCAAATTCTTTACCCCTGATGCTAACTGGACATGGTACGTAACCGAATATGATCCAAATGAGAGATTATGTTTTGGTTATGTCATTGGTCATGAAAGTGAATGGGGCTATTTTAGCCTCGATGAACTAGAAAGTGTTCGTGGTCCCTTTGGACTTGCAATCGAACGTGATATACACTTTGAACCGATAACGTTCAAGGAATTAAAGAAGGAGCTATGAAGATCATTAAAGAGGTCAAAAATGGAACCTCGTTTACAAGGTTTGTCGAACATAATAAAAATACGTTCAGACTGACCTATGATAACCGTAATGGAGTACCGTTAGGATTTGACTACCGATTTCAAGCACAAATTAAAGATGCTGATAATCTATGGCAAGTCATAGCAGGTAAAAACGATATCGGGTTTAACCCGATCATTTATGTATCCTCGCAAGAACAGAGAGAAAGAGATGCAATGGCATTTTTCAAACTAATGCAGGATCATATAGAACTGATTTACTAAAACACATTGAGCCACAGGCTCTTTGTGTCTTAAATGAGTGTTTTTTTTCTAAACCATATAAAATATAGTAATTTCTCCGCTCCTGTGAGGGTTCTGTGAGTTTAATGCCCATAAAATAACCTCATTAGAGATATTTTAAACGCTGAGAGAAGATAACGATGGAAAAAGCATTAAAAAAGAAGCCAATTAAGCAAATCAAAGAGTACATTACAGAGATCGAGTACCAAAAGTTGATGACGTATCTAAAAGGTAAGGAAAATTTGCATTCCTGTACAAAATCGAATCTTGCTAGAACTTTTACGTTGCTTTACTTTACGGGATGCAGACTTAACGAGATCAAGCAACTAAAAGTTAGAGACATTAAGACAATTATCGAAATGACCGAGTTTATCATCGTTACCCATAAGACTCATAAAGAGCGTAAACTCTTTTTTTCCAAAAATGCGATCAAAGAGATTCGAAAACATTTTGATATGGGCAAGGAGAAGAACGATAACTATATTATTGGTGTCAAAGGGGATTACTCAAAAACTCCTTCAGTTTCTACGTTTATAAGTATTGTAAACCAATTTATCCAAGAGGTACTAGGTGAGCGTTACAGCTCTCACTCATTTCGTAGTGGTCTCATTACGGAGATGAGTAAATCAGTTAATCCGAAGTTCATACAGAAGTTTATCGGACATAGCGATATCAATACCACGATGCGCTATATCAAACCAACGGATGAGGATTTACGGGCGTGTATGGTGAGATAGAATCGTGAAATTATATTTTGACGAGCACTTAACATTATTTTAAGCTGATGCATGTAATAATTATGATACTGTTTGTATAAAAATATATTTCATTTAAGCTACAATTAATTCCTCTTTCTGTACTATACTCCTCCAAACATTATTAACTACCCAAAAATAATGCGTTTATTGAATTTCTATTGTTAAAGATTGCAATACATTACCCATATTGTACGTGTAGTTCAATCCTGATGTTGTTTAGATAATCTAATAAATATCAAGGAAACTAATATGATTAACAATTACAATATGAACAATGAAGTTCTCGTAGAGATGATAACTGTAGCTAAAGAAAATTCGAATACTATTTTTAACGCGGAGCCTGTAATAGCCAGTTTGAGCAAAGAGGCTCTACAACCACAATGTGGATTTATACGTGATTTGATCCGTTGTGGTGAGCCGTTTTTACCTACCTATACTGAGTATGGTGAAAGTTTTAGAGACTTTTTTAATCAACCCCCAGAGGTTGATGATGAAGAACATGATCAATACATAAAGCTTAATGGCTACAAGAATCACCGATTTTTCAAAAGTATCGCATTTAATGCTTTTTATATTCATCTAAACGATGATGATTATGAGAATGCTTTATCAAAGATGCAAGAGTGCTTGCCTGGGTTCATGTTTACAGCTACGGAACATTATTTCATCACTCAACCAGATTGTGGAACAACTTTTGTCTTCAATTTGTATCATAATGGTGACTCTGAGCAGTTCCTTTATTTGTATGGTTTGATCATGCACACTTTGGTTCATACGAAAGAAGCAAAAATGGTAATTGATGAGGTAGGAAATATCAACTTCGAGCATCAATATATTGCCTGGATGACTGAAATTCATTATATCAAGCCAGTTGTTTTGAATTACGATTCTGAACTTATGGAAGTATATGAAGTCATTGAACAAAAAGTAACTCCTCTCCATGAGCCTGTAATGGTTGAAAAAAATAATTACTATAACGAGCTATTGAACTCTTTTTATCGAGAGAATAGCGAAGAGATCGAGAAACGAAAGTCTCTTCATCTCATTCATTGCTTGAAAGAGAGCTCCCTCCTTTTAGATGATAAAGCAATATATGATGCAGTTGATCAGTACAAGAAATACGAGAAATCGCACATTATTCTCCCGGAATGGAAGTTGAAATCCAAAGAAGGCGAGTTTACGTACTTGGATATTATTAAAGATATCGGGCGTTATAATGGTGTAGCTATCTTGAATCCATTTTATCCAATTGATGGGGAATATGATACTTTTATTTCATGCGATCTCATCAGTAATATTTACTGTACGTTCTACAATAACTATCGACGGATTCGATATGAGTTTCTTCTGACACCGAAAGCTTTCATAGCTCAATTGGTAACTGATAAATTTAAGGTTTATGGAAATCATCAAGAGTTTCAACGTATGTTAAAAAAGCTTGATGGTAAGATGTCAGTGGATGATATTAGTCGAGTCATTTTGGAGTTACCAAACTATGCTACTGATCAACGAGTAAGAGCCCTACATAGACGGTTTTACGAGGATAACGAATTAGAGTGTAATGGCTCAATTTTGCTCCAGTCAAAGGCTAATTTTGTGCGTTTGTTGGACCTATTAGGTTACAAGGGCTATTTTGATCGTGTTAAAAAAGTGGAAGGGTTCTTTTACAAACATGATCCACTTATGAAACAACAACTGATACGTTCAAATCTAGAAAAGGATCTCGAATTCTTAGGCTTTACGGACAAAAAGTTAATCACCCAATACATCAAGGAAATCGTTGATGAGAATGTCGATAGTGGTTTCTTTTTACGTCGTTGTGCTCATGTCCCACAAACGAATGGTTATGAACAGTTTAAGCACTTTGTGAGTGCATTTGCAATTGATCCTGAGTTTTATCTGGAATCGTTTGAACACCTTATGGAATTGACTTTAATTAGTATGGTCGCCGCGGCTGATGGTGCTATACATAGTCCTCGAAAAGATAAGTTGATCTGCCATGAAGGTATCACTACATTTTTTGGGCCTGGTGACCTCTATAAGTCTAAATGGCTTGTACGTATGTTCAAAGATTTAGGAGAAAGTGACCATTGTTTAAGTGAAGCCAAGCCAGATATACGGGAAGAGGCTAGAAACAAAGCAGATAATTTTACCTTTTTGGTAGTTGAAATGTCCGAGATAGATGAAATTACAACAAATCCGAAACTTGAGGGACCTCTGAAAAGGTTCTTGTCTCGAACGGCTGATGTGTTGTATACAACTGGTCCTTACAAAGGTAGAAGCTTTGAAAGGTCTACGGTCTTTGTCGGTTCAACTAATAAGTCAGTTTATTTGCATGATACGAATACAAGGCGGATTCGTAATGTTGATTTGAATAACATAGATGACATCATCATTCAGGAAGTTGACTTTAAAAGTCTCTTCAAGTACATTGCTGATAAATATCTTGGGGGCGCGAAGTGGTGGATCGGGAACGATCCTGAGGATGAGAAGCTTAAAGAGGTCATATACAGGTCTAATTTGAAGCACCATAAGGATGGCAAATACATGTTGCTTGCCAATGAACTTGTGAATATTGTCTCTCAAAGTGAAGATGATTTAGTGAGCATGAACTCTAAGAAGATTTACATTGCTCTTACAGGAAAAGAGCCAGATACTGTAGAGGTAAAACGATTCGCCGAAGCTCTTAAAGATAAAGAGGTACTACGATACAACGAAAGAGACTCGATGTTTAAAGTTTCATCAGCTATCAAAAAGATGTACGAAGAGAATTCTCTCAAGCTAGTTAAATCTGCTTAATTTTGGTGTCGAGTAACTCGACACTTTTTATCAACTATATAGTTTTAGGGCGCAATGCTCTTTTCACCAATATCAGATTGAGCACTGGAATATGGGTAGGTCTTGCAATCTTTAGCAATAGGAATTCAAAGGATTATGAGCTATAACTATTACTTCGGTGTAATAGTTATAAAATTTTCCTGTCCTAAATAAACTCTTCTCTAATCTCCGCTATGATTTTTTCTAAAAATACCTAATTATCTCATTTGCCCTTTTGATTAGCAAAATGAGATAATTGGTTAATTTTGACTTTTTCAACGACAGGAAATGCGGAGGAGGTAATAGTTAAATTGTCAAGCGAGCCAATCTTTAGATTTGGTCTCCTTATTGTCAAAAGTAAATAGTATCCAGTAGCCTGTAATCGTAACGGCAACCATCAAAGTGGTTATCTGTATCGTGGAATAGTTTTCTCTTTTGTAATAATTTGTTGGCGGTAACGTAGTTTGTATAATCAATATTTCTTCTCTATACAGTTATAGTGATTCTTTATTTAGAAATATTGATTATTTAAACTTTGAATTGATATTGTTTTGGCTAAAATAGTGACTACTTATGCAAAGTGGTGGAATCGACAATGGCCCTCTCTGAATCAGATACTCGTTCAAAACTCATTGACCCGAAAATCAAAGAGAGCGAATGGAACGAATCCCATATCGTTAGGGAGTATTTCTTCACTGACGGACGTAAACTTATCGGAAACAAAAGAGGTAAACAATATTTTGTGGATTACCTACTTACCTACAAAAATACCAACCTAGCCATTATTGAAGCCAAAGCTGAAAACAAAGACCCTTTAGATGGATTACAACAATCTATCAACTACGCTGAAAAACTCCGTATCGATTATGTTTACACGACTAACGGACATAAAATTTACGAACACTCATTAAGAGAAGGTAGGGGTCAATGGGTAGAGAGTTATCCAACACCAACCGAATTGTTTGAGCGAAAATACGGACAGCCCCAAACCAAACAAGAAGCAATAATTACCTATCCTTTTCATATCGAAGGGTCAATGAAGCCCCGTTTCTATCAACAAATTGCGGTTCAAAAAACGATTGAAGCAATAGTGAATGGGGATGATAGAGTATTACTTACTCTAGCAACGGGTACGGGTAAAACCTATATTTCTTTTCAAATCGTTTACCGTTTATTCCAGTCCAAATGGAATCGAGACGGAAGCGACCGTAGACCAAAGGTATTGTTCTTAGCGGATAGAAACGTATTAGCCGATCAATCGATGAATACGTTTAATCCCTTGGAAAAAGATTGTGTACGTATTAATGGTAAAGAGATTAAAAAAAGAGGTGGGAAGGTCCCAACCAATGCTAATGTCTTTTTTGCTATTTATCAATCCATAGCCGAGAGAAAATCGGATGAAGCCAATACCGAAGATGATGTAACCGCCTATTACAAACAATACCCCCATAACTTTTTTGATTTGATTATTATCGACGAGTGCCACAGAGGAAGTGCCAATAACGATAGCAGTTGGAGAGAAATCCTTAACCATTTCAAATCTGCGGTTCATTTGGGATTAACTGCCACTCCTAAACGGGATGATAACGGGGATACGTATGAATATTTCGGTGATCCAGTGTATGAATACTCTCTCAAAGATGGGATCAATGACGGATTTCTAACACCGTACAAAGTAAAGCGCATACAGACTAATATTGATGAATATAGATTTGATCCCAACGATATTATTACGGGTGAACTAGAAAAACAAATCGTGACATTAGAACAGTTCGAGAAACAGATTGTAATCCCTAAACGGACTGAATTAGTAGCCAAAACGATTTTAGACAATATGAACCCAATGGATAAAACAATCATTTTTTGTGTAAACCAATCTCACGCATCCGATATGAAAATCGCAATCGATAAATTCAAAACGATCAAAGACAATAACTATTGTGTCAGGGTCACTTCCGATGAGGGTGACATAGGGAGAAACTTTTTAGAGATGTTTCAAAACAACGATAGAGATATCCCAACTATTCTAACATCATCCAAGATGTTAACGACGGGTGTGGATGCTAAAAATGTTAGAAATGTTGTATTAACCGCACCGATAAAATCAATGACCGAGTTTAAACAGATTATCGGACGAGGTACGAGGGTATACGAGGGGAAAGACTTTTTTACGATTATTGATTTTGTAGGAGCTACGAATCTATTTTATGATGATAGATGGGATGGGGAAGCGGAAGAAGTCAGTGGAGGAAAAGGAGAAAAACCACCGAAACCCCCAAAAGAAAAAGGCGACAAGGAAGAAGGTGGTGAAGATCAACCACCTATCATAGTTGATCCACCGTTTAGAGAAAAAGTGACTATTGATATCAGAGGTAAAAAGCTAAAAGTCATAAATATCGAAACAACCTATGTCGGTGAAAATGGTATTCCACTCAAAACCGAAGATTATTTGGAATTACTGATCGGTGTTTTGGGTAAATTTTACAATGATGAGAATGGCTTAAGAGAGATATGGAGCAATCCAAAAAATCGAAAAGATTTACTCAATAAACTCAAAGAAATGAATATCGATGAATCCCAACTTGATGACCTAAAACAGATATTTGAAGCACAAGATAGTGACATCTATGATGTATTGGCACATCTATCATTCAATATGGATATTAAGAGTCGTAATGAAAGAGTTATAGCGGTTGAGAACTCTGATTTCGTAGAGAAGTATCACAATGAAAAAGCGAAACAATTTATCGAATTTATACTGGATCGATACCGTAAAGACGGTGTGAAAGAGTTGGATGATGACAAGCTCGGTAAGTTGGTGGATTTGAGCGGATTGGGAACTATTAGAGAAGTAGCGGCTAATTTTGGTGGGATACCTCAAATGGGGAATGAATATTTAGAGTTGCAGAAAGAGATTTATAAGGGCTAAAGGAAAGAACATGAAAATATCTATCTTACAATTAAGTGATATACACTTTGTAAAAAGCAATAACACAATTTTGAATAAAATAAATTCAATATATGATGCAATCAAAAATGAAATAGATAATAGTGAATATTTGTTCATAGTTTTTACAGGTGACATTGCTTTTTCTGGACAAAGATTAGAGTATGATGAAGCAGAATCGTTTATCAATAATTTAAATGAATTAATACATAGATATAACGAAAAAATAAAAATTGAATTGATTTTCACATCAGGAAATCATGATTGTGATTTTAGTGGAAATCAAGAAATAAGAAATATGATAGTTGGCAATGTAATACAAAACCAAACTATTATTTCAGAAGAAATAATAAATCAATGCACTGCTATTCAAAAAGAATATTTTGAATTTGTGAATAAAATGAACAATGAATTTGCAATTAATAAATCAATTTCAAATAAACTTCTCACTAGATATGAATACAAAATTGATAAATATTTATTCGTATTTAATTCATACAATTTAGCATGGATTTCAAAAAGGGATGAATCACAATCCAATATTGTTTTTCCAACAAATCTATTTGAAAAAAACAATCTATTGTCTGATGACATAGATTTAACAATATCATTATTTCATCATCCATTACATTGGCTTGAACACCAAAATATTAGATTATTTAAAGAATTAATAAATTCGACCTCAAATATTGTTTTAACTGGGCATGAGCATACACATTCTGCGAAAAAAGAATCCCATTTGACATCACAAGACCATATTCAATATATAGAAGCAGGAGTTTTACAAAACAATAAAGATGAGAATAATAGTAGTTTCAATTTAATTAAGATTGATATTGATGAAAGAAAACAAGATGTTTTTGAATTTAAGTGGAAGAAAGGATTG
Organism: Minisyncoccota bacterium; assembly: GCA_028687085.1. Lineage (GTDB taxonomy): Bacteria > Patescibacteriota > Minisyncoccia > Phycocordibacterales > Phycocordibacteraceae > C7867-001. The sequence continues at coordinate 21,042 of JAQUAU010000008.1, forward strand.
TATGAAAAAGAAAATGAATATGTTGATATTCAATTACCTTTTAAGAAAAAATCTATTTATCAATTAAAAGAGACATATAGATATCAAATCAATGAGATGACATTAAAAATCACTCATCCGAATAAAAATAAAATAACTTTAGAAGATATATACATCTATCCATATTTAAATATAATCAGTACAAGTCATAAAGAAAAGAATTTATTTACTGAATTCAATTCTGAAAAATTCAAAAATATTAATGAGATTGGTCATACAATCATTTATGGTGCTGAAACATCAGGAAAAACATCTCTTGCAAGAACACTACAATTAAAATACAAAAGAGATGGTTTGATTCCTATTATAATAAATGGAAAGGATATAAAGTCTAACAATATTTATTCTGACACAATCAAGGATATGATTAAAAAATCTTTCAAAATCCAATATGTTCTAGAAACAAATACAATGTCAAAATTTGAACAAGCAGATAAAAAAGATGTTATTTTAATAATAGATGATTTTAATGATTGTAATTTAAATAGTGAAAATAAAGCAAAGTTTATTTCCACACTAGGAAGTATTAACTATAAAAATATATTAGTCTTTGCTAATGATTCACTTTTATTTGAAGGGACAACAGAAGGAGAACTTGCAAAATCATTATTAGATTATAAACATTATAAAATTTTGGAATTTGGCCATAAATTAAGAGATAAATTAATAAAAAAATGGATTCTCATGGGTGATAACGGGAGTATAGAACATAACGATTTGATTCATCAAATAAGAGAAAAAGCAAATACTATTAATACTACCATTGGATATAACATAGTTCCATCATACCCCGTCTATTTACTAACATTATTACAAGCAATGGAAGCTAATGAATCCCATTCTCTTTCTAAAAGTGCTTATGGTCATTATTATGAATTTTTAATAATGAAATATCTAAATAGTGATGATCCAATGCAACCTAAAGATATCAAAACTATTTTTACATATGCATCAACACTTGCATTTAATTGTCTCAAATCTAAACAATATATTATGTCACATAACGAACTTATAAATTTTGACAAAGAATATTGTAGAGAGAAAAAATTTACTCCTTCATTTAATCTCATCGAAAAGTTGTTGAATTCACACATTCTTACAGAATATGAAGATGAATTGAAATTTTCACATGATTATATATATTATTTTTTTGTAGCTAAATATTTGTCAGATAATATAGGAAAATCATATATACAAGAGATTGTTTCAAATATGTGCCAAAGACTATATAGAACTGAATTTGCCAATATATTAATGTTTCTGATCCATCATTCACCACAAGATTTTATTTTGGAAAACATTATCATAGAAGCAAAAAAAGTCTTTGAAAATATCAAAGAATTTACATTTTCATTACATGAAATTTCTAAAATAAACTCTTCTATAGCTAGTGAAATATTAAAACTTGAAAATAGGACAATAGAAAAAACCAGAGACATTGAATTAAATCAACATGAAAAACGTGATAATTTTAATAAAAATATTATTGAGCAGAATCCACACGATGCAGATTATGAAGAAGATATTCAAGATTTAAATCAATTTGCTTCTCTAAATCTTGCATTCAAAATAATTGAAATACTAGGAGAAATAACTAAGAATTATGCTGGTTCTCTTGATGGGAATATCAAATATGATTTGATAAAAGAAACATATTCATTAGGTCTTAGGTCACTAAAATCATTGATAGAATTTTTTGAAAACAATCATGATTTACTAATCGAAGAAATTAAAAATATTCTTGATAAAAAACAAATCGTTACTGGGTATAGAATCAGTGAAACAGAAGCCAATATTATTTTTTCAATGGTTTCAACTATTTCAACAGGAATTGTCAAAAAAATCGCCAAATCTGTCGCTTCTAAAGAATTGGAAGATATATATAAAGAAATTTTATCTGAAGACGAAGATAATATTGCCCTTCAATTGATAACAAATGCTATTAATCTTGACTTTAAAAATGGATTGAAAATTCATAAAATTGAGTCACTTCATAAACAATTTGAACACGATAATAATAAATTAAGTGATTCCGTTATTAAAAAATTAGTACTAGAGCATATTTACATGTTTGATGTAGAGGTCAGTAAAAAACAATCGATTTGTTCTAAATTGGGAATTGGAGTTGAAACTTCAACTAAAGAAATGTTAAAACAATTAAAAAGATAGGATTATTACTTGGAATCAAAAATAAACAGAATAACAGACATACTTCGTCGTGATGACGGTATCAGTGGTGCGATGCACTATACAGAGCAAATCAGTTGGATACTATTTTTAAAATTTCTTAATGATCTCGAAGATTCAAAGGCAGATGAAGCATTACTTATCGGTAAAGATTACAACTATATTTTGGATGATAAATTTAAATGGAGCAATTGGGCAGTTCCAAAAGTAAATGGGAAAATCGATCTCATCAATGCCAAAAGTGGAGCCGACCTATTAGACTTTGTAAACAAAGAATTATTTCCGTATCTCAAAGGGTTCAAAAATATTACCGAAGACCCAAAATCGATTAAATATAAAATCGGTGCGATATTCGAATACCTAGATAACCGTATCGCCAACGGTCATACGATCAGAGAGATATTGGATATTATCGATGAAATGGATTTCCATAACCAATCCGATCTATTTCAACTCTCCATCATCTACGAAAAACTGCTCAAAGATATGGGAAGTGACGGTGGAAACAGTGGGGAGTTTTATACTCCTCGTCCACTTATCAAAGTAATGACAGATGTGGTTGATCCACAAGTCGGGCAAACGATCTATGATCCCGCAGTCGGGAGTTGTGGATTCCTAATCGAAGCGTACAACCATATCCGATACATCGATGCAAAAGAGAACAAACAACGAGAGATATCTGTCGATCAACTCAAGTTTTTGAGCGAAGATACCTTTTTCGGAAATGAGAAAACACCACTATCGTATGTCATGGGTGTCATGAATATGATTCTACATGGTATCGAATCCCCGAATATCTCTAAGACCAATACGCTTACAAAGGACATCCGAGGATTAGAGGAAAAAGATCGTTACGATATTATCTTAGCAAATCCTCCATTCGGTGGAAAAGAAAAAGAGCAAATCCAACAAAATTTTCCTATTAAGTCTAATGCTACAGAATTACTATTTCTCCAACACATGATGAACAGTTTGAAAGTAAATGGACGATGTGGAGTAGTAATTCCAGAAGGTGTTTTGTTCCAAACAAATAATGCGTTCCAAGCAGTTAAACAAGAGCTTTTAGAGCGTTTTAATGTCCATACTATACTTAGTTTACCAAGTGGTGTGTTCTTACCGTATAGCGGTGTTAAAACAAACGTAATATTTTTCGATAGAAACGGAGCAACTTCGGAAATATTTTATTACGAAGTAAATCCAATCTCGAAACTCACTAAGAATAAGCCAATCACCTATGATCATTTCTCAGAATTTTTATCGGTATGGAGAGATAGAACCATTACAGAGAACAGTTGGATAGTAAATATCAATGACATCAAAGATTTCGATATATCAGCAAAAAATCCAAATCGTAATGAAACCATCGATCATAAATCACCGATTGAATTGGTGGAAAATATAAAACTAAACAATGAAGAGATTAATGATTTGATGAATGAAATCGAAGCAATTCTGATTGGAAAAGATATCAATGAGTGAATTGTATCAGCTACCGAATGGATGGGAGTATAAACAATTAGATGAAATTGTATTCAGAATGCATCAAGGAGTAAATACTGCTGCAGATAAAGTTGAATTTTATTCTAATGGGTATCCGATTATTCAGAGTAGAAATATTACTTCTGGTGAATTACATTTTGACAATATTAAATATGTTAATGAAGAAGATTGGAATTTATATGAAAAAAAGTATAAACCAAAAATAAATGATATTTTATTATCAAATATTGGAACAATTGGTAAAAGTATTATTGTAAGTAAAAATGATAATTTTTTAATTCATTGGAATATATTTTTGATTGAACCACAGACAGAAATTGTATTAACTCAGTTTCTAAAATTATTTTTCGATAAATTAGATAATGATAGTTACTATGATCAATTTTTAAAAGGTGCTACAGTAAAATTTGTAAGTAAAAAGAATTTAGCATCAACTTTGGTTCCACTTCCCCCACTCTCAGAACAACAACGCATCGTTTTAAAATTAGATTTACTTTTTCAAAAAATCGATAAATCCATCGAGCTTCATCAAAAAAACATGGATGAAGCAGATACTTTTATGGGAAGTGTTTTGAATGAAGTTTTTGGAGAGATGGACGGTCAATACAAAAAAGAAAACCTAGTAAAGTTTGACCGAAAAATGTCTGCTGGTGGGACTCCTTTGCGGGCAAAAAATGAATATTGGGATGATGGCACAATCGAATGGTTTAGTTCTGGAGAGTTGAACCAACAATTTACATTACCTGCAAAAGAACGAATAACGAATGAAGGTCTTAAAAATTCATCAGCAAAACTTTTTTCTAAAGGTACATTACTAATGGGTATGTATGATACTGCCGCAATGAAAATGTCTATATTACACACTGATGCTAGTTGTAATCAAGCAATCGTGGGAATTAAACCAAATGAAGATGAATTGAATATCTTCTTTTTGAAATATCAACTAGAATATTTAAAACCAAAGATTTTAGAAGAACGTCAAGGCGTTCGTCAGCAAAACCTTAACTTATCAAAAATTAAAAATGTTGAGATTGAATTTCCAACTCTCGATATTCAAATAAAAGTTGTTGAGTATTTGGATTCTATTTCTGAAAAAATGGAAAAAGTTAAATCTATTCAAAAAGAAAAAATGGATAGTCTAAAAGCGTTGAAAGCATCTATTTTGGATAAAGCGTTTAGGGGTGAGCTATGAAACTGTTTAATACTAAAAATGAAAATTTGATCGAGGTTTCCGAAAAAGCTTTCAAACTGGAAAAAGAGATACAGTCTATGACTGAGAAGAATCTAGAAAAAGTATTTGGATATCAATTTGTAAAAAGTGAATATGCTCTAAATGGATTTAGAATTGACTCTTTAGCGTATGATAATCAAACTAACTCTTTCATAATCATCGAATACAAAAGAGATAAAAACTTTAGTGTTATCGATCAGGGTTACGCCTATCTATCACTCATGTTAAATAATAAAGCTGACTTTATTTTAGAATATAACGAGTGTATGGATAAAAATTTAAAAAAAAATGATGTAGATTGGTCTCAATCAAGGGTACTTTTTGTTGCTCCTTCATATACAGTCTATCAAAGAGAATCGATAAACTTTAAAGACTTACCTATTGAATTATGGGAAATCAAAAGATTCGATAATGATACGGTGATGTATTCACAAATTAAATCTTCTAAATCAACCGAAAGTATCCAAACCATATCTTCTAGCGACACAATTATACAAACGGTTACTAAAGAAGTAAAAACATATACAGAGAATGAGCATTTAGACGGAAAACCAATCGAAATTATCGAACTATATGAAGCTCTTAAAAATGAAATATTAAATGTTGGTGATGTGACCATTAAGCCAAACAAACAATACGTTGCATTTGTTGGAAAAAGAAATATTGTTGACTTTGTAATTCAAAAAGGCAAGATCAAAGCGTATATCAATATGAAGTATAGTGAAATTGATGATCCAAAAAAGATTGTTAGAGATGTAACCAATTTAGGTAGTTGGGGAAATGGTGAATGTGAAGTCTCAATCGGAAGTCTTGAAGAGATTGATTACTTTTTGACTTTGGTAAAACAATCGTATAGGAAGAATGGATAGGATTTATATTTCGAAATATGAACCATAGTAAAACAAAAATATGAATTTCTCGAATTACCTCATTTCCTTATCGGTTTGGATAGATGAGAAAATGAGGTAAATAGGATTTTTTAGATTTTTTTACAAATAATTGTAATGGGTAATATTCTAAAGCTATAAGTACGGTCTTAGCATCACATAACACACGCTATAGATCAAAGTTTATAAATATCAATATCTTTTACTGGCAAAGTAAAATTTTCGTTTATAGCGTGTTTATGGTTATCTATGGATACTTGACCTATTTATGAAATTAGAAAATTTTGTATTTTCATGAATTACCTCATTACTTCCTGATTAGATTAAGCAATATGGGGAAATGAGGAAAAACTTGATTTTTTAAAAAAATCAATATCGCTATGGTCATGAAAACTTTATAGATATGATCGCTATACAGTTATCATTTAAAAGGGTAGGGTGATGAGGTTACCCTATATGAATCAAGACTAATGAAAAAAAGTACGTTGCTATAAATAGGCTATAAAACGAAAAATTTCGATACTGTAAAATATTTAAAATCTAGAAAATTTTTGAGGAATTTTTGAAGTAATCTTGATCAAAATAGTTTCATGAATCTAAAATGATTTAACGGTATATGAATCAAAATAATTGTGTTGTACTTGATAGCTTGAAGAGGGTATTAAAAGTGGATAAAGTCATATTAAAGTGGCTATTTAAGGGAGTTTTGTTGGTTGCGGAAGCCAGATTTGAACTGACGACCTACGGGTTATGAGCCCGTCGAGCTACCGGGCTGCTCTATTCCGCGACGCTTAAATTGTTGTATTGAAAAGTGTCTTAAATATTAGAAGAAATAATATCTAGGGGTTGGTTGCGGAAGCAGGATTTGAACCTACGACCTTCGGGTTATGAGCCCGACGAGCTACCGGACTGCTCTATTCCGCGGTATAAAAGTGGATGGGGTAGAAGGACTCGAACCTTCAATCTACAGTACCAAAAACTGTTGGCATACCATTTGCCTATACCCCAACATTGTGTGTTGTGAGGCCGAAATTATAGACACTTTTAACAAATTTGTCAA
>JAQUAU010000047.1 GCA_028687085.1 Minisyncoccota bacterium
GTAAATCAAAAGCCCCGCGTTTGCGGGGCTTTTGATTACTTCATTCTACCTCCTATATACTGGGCTACTTCACTGCGTCCTTCAGCGCCTTTGCGGGGCGGAACTTCGCGGTGCGGCTGGCGGCGATGTGGATCGTCTCGCCTGTGCGCGGGTTGCGGCCCTGGCGCGCCGGGCGCGCCTTGGTCGCGAAGATGCCGAGGCCGGCGATCGAGACTTCGTCGCCTGACTTGAGGCTGTGAACGATAGAATCGATCATCGTCTCGACAGCGCGCTCAGCGTCGGCCTTGGTCGAGCCGAGAACACCGTGCACCTTGTCGACAATGTCTGCTTTGTTCATGAGAAATATACCTATCTAGTAATTTTACCCTGCCCGCTCGGTCTCTGGTGGGCCGTGCCCTGCCGAAGCCGAGCTCCGAGCGAGGCGAAGGAGGGTATGGGGAAAGTATAGGAAATGCGCCATATTGCACAAGAGGGCTAGACAACCCAGCGTGGATAGCGCGAAATGATGAAAATCACCGGGCGAATTCGACGACACGGTTCTCGCGGATGATGTTTACCTTGATCTCGCCCGGATATTTGAGCTCGCCCTGGATGCGCTTCGCGATATCGCGCGCCAAGGTGTGCATCTGGATGTCCGAGATCTTGCCCGGGTTCACAAAGATGCGGATCTCGCGGCCTGCCGCGATTGCATAGACCTTCTCCACACCGGGGAAGGTGGCCGCGAGGCGCTCGAGGTCGCCCAGGCGCTCGAGGTAGCGGTCGACGGTGTCGCGACGCGCACCCGGCCGACCAGCCGATATCGCGTCGGCCACCTGCACGATGACCGCCTCGGGCGTTTCATAGGGGTGCTCATCGTGGTGCGACTGCATCGCCGTGATGATGCGCGTATCGACGCCGAACTTCTCGAGGATGCGGCGGCCAATCTCAACATGTGTGCCCTGCACCTCATGATCAACCGCCTTGCCGATATCGTGCAAGAGAGCTCCGGCACGCGCCACAGCAATGTCTGCCCCGAGCTCAGTGGCGAGCATGCCGGCGATGTGCGCCATCTCGATCGAGTGCGAGAGCATGTTCTGCCCGAAGCTGGTGCGGAAATGGAGGCGGCCGAGAAGGGCGATGAGCTTGGGATCGAGCCCGATGACGCCCGCCTCATAGGCGGCGGCCTCGCCCTTCTCTTTGATCAACTCGGCGACCTCAGCGCGCGTCTTCTCCACCGTCTCTTCTATCTTGGCCGGCTGAATGCGGCCGTCGACGATGAGCTTCTCGAGCGCTATCTTCGCGATGGCACGGCGAAGCGGATCAAATGAGGAGAGCGTGATGCGATCTGGAGCATCGTCGATAAGCACGTCGACGCCGGTGGCGCGTTCGAATGCCTTGATGTTGCGCCCCTCTTTGCCGATAATCTTGCCCTTCACATCTTCAGACGGGAGCACGACCGAGAGCGACATCACCTCGGCGTTCACTGCGTTGCCGAGCCGATGAATCGTCGTCGTGAGGATCTCACGCGCCTTGTCCTCAAGGCGCTCTCGGCTGTTGGCGGAGAGCTTCTGGAGCCGCAGGAGAATCGCCTCTTCGTGGGCGCGTTCGATATCTCTAAAAAGTTCTTCGCGCGCTTTTTCTTCTGACAAGTGTGCGACCTTCGAGAGTTCTTTAGCGCGTTCTGCAGCAAGTCTCTCTGCTTCTTGCTTCGCACGCACCGCCTCCTGTTCGCGCGCGCGCACTTCGTTCTCCTTTTCATCAAGAAATTCTTCGCGACTGGCGACGCGCTCTTCGCGCGCAGAGAGCTTGCCCTCGCGCTCTTCGATCGGCGCGAGGCGTTCGGTCTCGATAACCTCGCCGCGAAACTCGGCCTCGGCGATAATCTTGGCCGCCTGCTCTTTCGCCACGAGCATCTTGCGCTTGATATCGAGCTCGACCGAGCCCCGCTGAGCAAGACCAATCAGCACTCGGAGCACATAGCCGAGCGCGATACCACCGACGCCCGAGAGCGCCAGCATGATCAAAATGATGTTGAGTGACATAGCCCGTTTAATTATTCCCGCCCCGCACGGGCGGGAGAGGATAAGATTCTAAAAAGGGAAGAGTCGGCGGGGCTTTCAGTGCAGTCAGTCGGCGGGGCGGTATGCGGGGACTCTAGCACAAATGGTTCGACACTGCTCACCACGGGCGAAACTGCTCGGACTTGCATAATTAGCGCTCGAGAGTAGGGTTTCGATTGGACACCGAACCTTGGTGAATACGGCATGTGCCGGACCTATTGCAGGAGAATTGACATGAAGTGTACTGACATTCAGATCGGCGATATAAACTCCAAGGACAAACCGACTTTGGAACAATTTGCCGAGAGCGCAGAAGCAGAAAGCTCGCTGGGGAAATCCTTCCTCGCACTCACCCAGGAGACCGCATGGTCAAGCGACTATACCGTCGGGGCATATCTCACTGACGCTCCCTTTCAAAAGCCCCGTCTGGTCATCAAACACGAGACCTTCGTGCGTCCGCTCGTCATCAAAGACGGAACCGGCACCGACCTGTCGCTTCGCGGTATCGAAGATGCCGTGCGCGACCACTTCCGGGAATGCAAGGAATGGTTGCAACCGACTCTTAGCCACCTACAGGGCCAGATAAACGATCTGTTCCGGGCACGCGAAAAGATCACTGTCGACAAAGCGAAAGCGGTAATCGTCGCAGTCTTCCCCGAAGCAGCTGAAGCAACGCCGTTTTCGACCCCCTGGGGACGCGACCTCTGTGCTTTTTCTACGGGGATGGATGAAGGCCCGGTCTTCGTGGTGCGGATGCTCGATCTAGAGCCTGCCGGCGGCGTGGCGCGTATCGATTGTCACCCCGGCTACTGGTATGGTCTCGGAGACGGCGTCGAGAAAAATAAGATGCACGGGCTCTTCTGGGCTGAACTCGCGCGAGCATTTGCGGCGCGCGAGCTGCAAATCCCGGAGAAGGACCTGGGATGCGAGGATGTCGTTGCAACCGAGAAGCCGTGGGAATTCCCGCAAGTCGACCCCTACGTCGTCGAAAAGGTCGTCTTGCGTGATGGGCCCGGGGAACGTATCGTCGTCGAGTTCGGGAGCGACAATCTGCCGATGAAAGCGGAGCTGTCGATGGCTTCTCGCGAGGAAGCCGTCGGTTCCTAGCCACTGTTCTGATTGCAATTAAAAAGGGCGGGTCGCAGTTGCGACCCGCCCTTCTTGTTTTCTTATTCTTCCTGCTTACTGCTCCTGCCTCCTGCTCACTAATTAAATACTTTGTCGACCAACCCGTACTTCTTGGCCTCGTCAGCAGTCATGAAGAAGTCACGCTCGACATCCTTCTCGATCTTCTCGAGCTTCTGGCCGGTGTTCTTCGCAAGAATCTTGTTGAGGACCGCGCGGAGCTTCAAAATCTGCTTCGCTGTGATCTCGATGTCAGTCGCCTGACCCTCGGCGCCGCCGTGCGGCTGATGGATCATGACCTCGGCATTCGGGAGCGCATAGCGCTTGCCCTTTGCTCCGGCCGAGAGAAGGATCGCTGCGCCCGAGGCCGCCATACCGACGCAGACGGTGGAGACACTCGGCTTCACGTGATTCATCGTGTCCACCATCGCCAAGGTCGCGGTGACCGAGCCGCCGGGGCTGTTGATATAGAGCGAGATGTCCTTCTTGGGATCCTCTGCTTCGAGAAAGAGGAGCTGAGCGATGACGAGGTTCGCCACATCGTCATCGATCGGGCCACCCAAGAAGACGATGCGTTCTTTGAGGAGACGCGAGTAGATGTCGTAGGCGCGCTCGCCGAACTGGCTCTTCTCGATAACCATCGGGACGAGCATCGAAGCGCGCGGTGAGGTGTATTTCATATGATAAAAATTACGTTTATTGTGCGATCTCGGGAGCCGTAAAGACTTGGTTCTGCGCGATGCGCTCGCCCCAGGCATAGAAGGCGCCGATGATAATCATGAGCACGATGATGACGATCGAGATAACGACGCCCCACTGTTGCTGAGCAGGCGAGGGCATGCCGACCGGGAGCGTGGGTTCACCGACGGGGAGCAGTTTTTCTGGTTCCATAGCTACTTGGCGTCGCTGTACATCTTGCGCGCGCGCTCGAATGCTTCTTTCGCCACTGCGGCACCCTCATAGCCATCAATCTTCACCTCGGCCGGCTTTCCTTTCAGCTGTTTGTAGGTCTCGAAGAAGTGCACGAACTCTTTGAGCTGGTGCTGGTTCACATCCCCAATGTCCTGCACGTCGTCCCAGCGCTTATCCTCAGTCGGCACAGCGATAATCTTTTCATCGGCGTCGCCGCCGTCAATCATGTGCAGGATGCCGACTGGGCGTGCGGCAACGAGGACGCCGACGTCGAGCGGATAGGACGTGAGCACAATCACGTCGAGCGCGTCGCCGTCGTCCCAGAGCGTCTGCGGCACGAAGCCGTAGTCGAAGGGGTAGGCGGCCGCAGAATAATTGGCGCGGTCGAGTTTGATGAGGCCGGTCTTCTTGTCGATCTCGTATTTATTGTGCGAGTCCTTCGGTATCTCAATGATGACGTTCATCGCGTCTTTCTCGCCCAGGTCAATATCGTGCAGTAGGTTCATATCCGTGGATTATAGCGCAGCGCCGACTTTTTCAAAGTCGGCGCTGATTCTGGTTTATTCGTCTTTCGCTTTATCGCGATCCTCGGATGCCTCGGCGACGGTCTCGTCGCTTGCGGGGAGCGGGGCGAGCTCCTCTTCAGCCGGGAGCTCAGTGACCTCAGGCATCGCATGCTCGATTACTTCAGCGCTCTCGATCGGCATCACGCCTGCCGCTTCTGAAGGGACCTCCTCTGCGACGACGGCGACAGTCTCGCCATCTGATTCAGCAACCTCGCTTCCACCTGTCGAAACGATATCGATGTTCCAGCCGGTCAGTTTCGCGGCAAGACGCACGTTCTGTCCGCCGCGGCCGATAGCGAGCGACTGCTCGTCCTCGGCGACGGTGACCGTCGCGCGATGATCTGCTTCGTCGAGCACCACTTCAATCGGAGTCGCCGGAGAGAGCGCCTCTTTAATAAAGGCCGCTGCATCGTCGTTCCACTCGATAATGTCGATGCGCTCGCCGCCGAGCTCGCTCATCACGGTCGAGACGCGCACGCCGCGCTGACCGACAAGGGAACCGACTGGGTCGACATGCGGATCCTTCGAGGCGAGTGCAATCTTGGTGCGGCTGCCCGGCTCGCGGGCGAGCGCCTTGATCTCGATAGCACCTGAGGCGAGCTCTGGCGCCTCCATCTCGAAGAGCTTCACGACGAACTTAGGGTGCGCGCGCGAGAGGCGCAGGTACACACCGCGAAATCCTTCATCCACCGCGTAGAGATAGGCGCGAATGCGCTCGCCCATGCGATAGCGCTCGCCCGGTATCTGCTCCTCGTAGGGGATAATGCCGGTCGTGCGGCCGAGGTCGACGAATATCGCTCCGCGCTCCATGCGCTGGACGATGCCGCCCACGATCTCACCCTTCTTCTCGCCGAATTCCTCCATCATCGAGAGCTTCTCGGCCTCGCGCACCTTCTGTATCACGACCTGCTTGGCCGTCTGCGCCGCGATGCGACCGAAGTCGTCTTGCGGCTCAAGCGGGAAGACGATCTCTTCGCCGAGCTCGACACCGCGCTTCATCAACTTAGCGTTCTCAATGAGAATATGCTTCTCAGCGTCGAAGCGGGGCAGCTCACCCTCGGCGAGATGCTCCTCTTCTGCATGAAATCCGTGCGCATGCGTGTGTTCCTCAGGGAATACTTCTCCCTCCTCAGGGAATCGCACCGTCGTATCGTCGACGACGGTCTTCACTTGTTCAAAAGCGATAGTGCCGGTATTGAGATCAAGCTTCGCTCGCACGACTTGGCCGCGCTTGCCGTATTCGCGCTTGTAGGCAGTGGCCATGGCGCTCTCGATCGCTTCGATCATGGTGGCGCGGCTGATGCCTCGGTCTTCGAATTCTCCGAGTACTGCGTTGATGGTTTTCAAGTCAATCATGATATGGAATATGTATGTCGCACGTTTTTTATAAAGAAAGCCCCGAAGGGGCAATCACGTATGAGCAAGTATACCAGACGTATTCTCCTCGTCAATATACCGTAATGGTTCAATACCTTGGAATCACCCCAAGGCATATGGCATACACCACAAACCCCAAGCTTCCCGAGGTCAGACGCAGAGCGCGAGAACTGTTGAAGCAAGGCTGGAGCACCCGGAAAGTCGC
>JAQUAU010000048.1 GCA_028687085.1 Minisyncoccota bacterium
TGCTTTGGCATATGAGCCATATATAAACGCGTACTCAACGTTACCTATTTTTTGCAGAACATCTTTTATGCCACCGGCAATACCGACCGTCTTAAACACTATGTTTTTAACTTCTTCGTAAAGCGGGTAATCTTTATTTGCCTTGAAGTACCGCGCATTAGCTCTGCGCTCACTTATAACAACTCCTTCTTTTTCCATATTATTGATAACTCGCTGGAAATTCCCCGGCTTTTTTCCCAATATCCTACCTATTTCCTGCATGTAAAAGGACTGCTCGGGATTAGTAAAAAAAAGCCGCAGCAACTCGGCTCTATTTTTGGTCAATTCCTTCATCTTATTTATCTCCTATATGCGTTACGCATACAATTGTATACATTTTGCATATAAAAATCAAGGATAAATCATTACCTAACAATATGCCTTAATTAATTGTTTTTGTACCGAAGGTTTTTATAAAAAATTTTTTATTCATAAAACTTACCCGCGATGTAACTGACGTTTAAATATCAGCTGCATTAATGAATACTCCCCTCTCCTTAAATTGAGTCCGACCATTGACGACCGCATGTCAATCCTCCATCTACAACTATCGCCTGACCGTTCACAAAAGTCGACTCATCCGACGCCAGCCAGAGCGCTGCAGCCGCAATGTCAAGCGGTTTCCCGGCCCTTCTAATCGGTTGATGCCTGGCAAGCATCTCTTCGACAAGCTTCATATTCTGTGCCTTGGCTTCAGGGCTACCCAAATCCCGTACAAGGATTGGCGTAAGTATCCCGCCCGGACAGATACAGTTACTCTTATGTTGCTTTCTCCGAGTTCGGTAGCCACGACGCGCGTAATCCCAATGGCAGCGGATTTCATGGCAGAGTATATGTGCCCTGCGTTGCCGGACTGTAATCCGGCAACGCTCGCGGTATTTATAATACTTCCGCTTCCCTGACGTTTCATAACAGGCGCCGCATATTTCATCCCAAGGAAGATGCCACCCATATTAATTTTAACTATCCTTTCAAATTGCCGCATTTCAATTTTTTCGATCGGGATAAAATCTTCACCGATCCCCGCATTGTTGAACATGCAATCTAATCGTCCGAATTTAGAAACGGCTGTGCCGACCATGGCTTTTACATCTGCCTCGGATGAAACGTCTACATGGACATATGCTGCCGATTTACCTAATGACTTACAAAGATCTTCGCCTTTATCGTCTTGGATATCCGCAATAACGACGCGGCAGCCTTCTTCTACAAATAAACGGACCGTTGACTCTCCGATACCGCTTGCTCCGCCGGTAATTACCGCTACTTTACCTTTAAGTCTTTCCATAAAAATCTCCTGTAAGTTTTTGTCTAAAGGTCCCGCCGCATAATCATAAGCAGCGGTGCCATGGTTAAAACCATTATTCCTATAATAATATAGTCCCCTTGGGGAACGTCCCTATTTACTACTATTTTTCCGCGACAACGAGCATTTCAAAATCCCCTGTCGTCAGCTTGTCGTTTCTTGAGTACGCCCCGAGCTTGGCGCCGAAAATATCGATTCTTTTATACCCCAGTGTCTTTAAAAGCCATGTGAGCTCGCTTGGCGCATAGTAGCGTTCGTTACAGGTTAATTCCTTTTTAGTTCCCAAATCGTCCTCGAACACGACGGTGTTGTGGTCCCGGAACGTCATCAGATCGAAAGAACAATTTTTACACGCTGAATTACCTTCTTTGGCCGCGGACTCATAAAATTCTTTGACGGAATGAAAAAGCGGAAATAAAGCGTTCAATGTCGTGAATATAAACTTGCCCTTATCTTTTAACGCCTTTGTCGCGTTCTTTAATATTTCAAAATTCATCTCATCCGTTTCCATCAAAGAAAAACCGCCCTCACAAAGCATTATCGCAAGATCAAATTCGTTTTTGAAAAGAAGCCTTCTCGCATCATGTTTTTGAAAATCGACCTTTACCCCTTGCTCTTTTGCCTTTTCCTTCGCCCTTGCAAGCTGTGACTCGGATAGATCGATGCCAGTAATCTGATAACCCCTTTTAGCCAATTCAATGGAATGACGACCGGTACCGCATCCGATATCAATGATCTTTTTCGACATATCGCGGCCTATCTCCTGTTCGATAAAATCACATTCTCCGATCGTCCCTTGGACATAACATTCTTTATCGTATTTCTGCGCATAATTCTCAAATAATGACTCGTACCACTGTTTCATTTTATTTTAACCCCCTACAGATTTTCACAAATTACGTATTTAATAACTTTTTGATAACGACGGCATTATTTCTTACTTCATCTTTTGCGGCATAGAGCAGTGTTACAACGCCGTTCTTATCCATTGCTTTTAATTGTTCCACCAGTTCTTTTTTTTCTTTCAATTCTTTAAGATATCTTTTTTTAAATTCTTTCCACCGTTCTTCTTTATGACCAAACCATTTTCGCAAAACACCTGAAGGTGCTATATCCTTAAGCCACAAATCGATCTTTGCCTTCTCTTTAGAGACCCCTCTCGGCCATAGCCGATCTACCAACACTCGAAAGCCGTCATTTTTGTCCCGGGGATCATAAATCCTTTTAATTTTTAACATAATTCTCCTTTACCGCAAACATTACATTTTAATAATTTTATCCGGAGGCGCGCCGCATATTGGGCAATGCTCCAGATCCTTATCCAAACGGCCTGTGTTGCCGCAAGTGGTGCATACATAATAAGTTGCAGGCTTAATATCTTTCCCTGAATTATAAGCCTTGATCGCTTCCGGCAATAATGCAGAATAATTATTCTTGGCACCATACGCTTCACCAAAGGCATATTGGGTAAGAGGCAGACGCGCTTTTATTGAATAAGGTAAATATTCGGAATAGAGTTCCTTCATATCCGATTTTTCTATCGTACGGCTTGTTTTAAGATTACGGTCTATGCCTTGAAGTTTGTTTAAAACACTGAAATAATTCTTTGCATGATAAAACGCTGATTTCGATAGTGCCTTAAAAAGCTTTTCTATTCCGGCAAATCCTTTTTCATGAGCGTCATCAGCAAAAAATTGATATCTGATATACGCCATTGACTCATTTCTAAAAGCTTCGCTAAGATATTTTTGGATCTTTTCATTTTTTATCTCACGATCATAGGATACGTCGGCAAGTGACATGTATTCATACTTGAGCCTGGAATCCTTATCGAAATAAAACCTTAATACATGATGAAAAGAGCTTTTCTTATCCGGAAGGCGCCCGAAAAACTCTAATCTCGCTCCGCCGCCCGCGGACACAATAATTTTATAGCCATCTTTGTCCTCCGAAAAATAGGAATGAACATGGCCTGAAAGTATATATTTTATGCTACTTTTGTATGGGTCCATAATGGCTTTGAGCTTCTGCCACTCTTCCATCTTCATACTATTAGGTGAAAAGCTGTTAGGGGGAGGTATGTGAAATAATATAAGGATGTTTTTACGTTTGTACTCTTTGAGAGATCCTTTAAGAAAGTCGAGGGTCCCGGTTTCGAATATTCTTTTTGAATTATCGAGGACGACGATCAACAGGTCGTCGTTTACCAAAATATAATTCTTCAGTCCGAAATATTTTACATAATAGTCGGTGTCGTGATTGCCGCATAATGTATAAACAGGGTTCGGGGATACGTCGTTAATGATACCGTAAATATGTTTATAAAACTCTTCCAGTCCGAATGGGACGAGATCGCCCAGGATGATCTTAAAATCGGTATGTGTACAGTTCATGGCCTTTGAAAATGTGGTCATTATCTCGACGCCAAGTCCATCGCATCCCGGATCACCCAATATGGTAAAGGATGAAACTTTGGGTAAGAAATTAATCTTATCTTTTATTTTGACAACACCCTTCACCGCAGCCTCCGCTGAAGATGTTTTTCATATTTTTCTACACATTTGTAAATAGCCCGCGGAATATGAAGAATACGGCGCCCATGATACACAATGCCGCCCAAAGATAATCCTGTTTCAAACCTTCTTTCATGTAAAAAACCGAAAAAGGCACGAATATCGACAGCGTTATGACCTCCTGCAGTATCTTTAGCTGGCCCAGATTCATAACCTGGTGTCCAATCCTGTTCGCCGGGACCTGTATGAGATATTCGAATAACGCGATGCCCCAGCTTATGACTGCCGCGACGATCCACGGCTTATCGTTGTAATTTTTAAGATGGCCGTACCACGCGAATGTCATAAATACATTACTGCATGCCAATAACCCCGCTGTTATAAAAACTTTTTGCATATACCTCTACCTCCTTATTGCTTATAGCTTATTATCATATTATCACAATAGGCAATCAAAAACAAACAAACGCTTTAAGATTGGCTGAAGGCTGGATGCTAGACCGGACGGTTCTTGCGATCGGTTATATCCCTGAAACTTCCCATGAGATACTTTTTGTCGGATAACGCAATGCGCGATGCCGCAATATCCGCATAAAAGATACTGCCGTTTTTTCTTCTTATAGGCACGTTTTCTGAAAGGTATGATTCGCCCCGCGCCGATTTTTCAAACGCCTCCATAACCTGCGGCAGGTCCTTCTCCGGATGGATATCGTTTACACTCAGGTGTTTTATCTCTTCATTGGTATACTGCAGCATGTCACATATAGCCTTGTTACACATGGTGAACTTTCCGGTATCTAAATCCATCAAGATAATCCCATCCCTGGCACATTCGAATAAAGTGCGGTATTTTTTCAGCTCCTCCTCATTCTTCTTGCGCTCGGTGATATCGCGCCCTTCGGGGATAAGAAAAATTACATTTCCATCCTGGTTCTTGATCGGCTTGAGCGAAAAATCTATGTAGTGGATAACCTTATTGGCGTCGAGATGGGTCGCTTCGAAAAACACGGTTTCACCATCGACGGCTCTCTTTACGGCGTCGCGCAGTTTATCCTGCATCTCTTCCGAATGTGTCCACCATGGCGTATCCCAAAAAGGTTTACCCAGGCAATCCGATTCACTAATCCCCGCAAACTGCATAGCCGTCCTGTTTGCCTCGATAAGCGTACCGTCCACAGTCATCATGCCGATAAACTGAAAAGTCTGGTCAAAGATGGCGCGGATCTTCCTCTCGCTTATGTTCAGGGCCTCTTCCGCTTTCTTGCGCCCGGTGATATCCCAGAATAGACCGAACAGCCCCGTGACATTACCGGCCTTGTCCAGTACGGGGGCCTTTACCGTATTAATGTACATCTTTTGAGAACCTCTCAAAAAATCCTTCATCACCATATATTCTTCTTCTATGCTTTCGGTCTTGCCTGATTTCATAATTCTCATATCGTCGGCCCTGTATTTTTCAGCCAAATATGTGGGGAAAAAATCATAATCCGTCTTACCGGCAATCTCTACCGGCTTGATCTTCAGATCCTTCGCGTAATTTTCATTACAGGATATGTAAACCGAGTTTCTGTCTTTTAAAAATACCTTCTGGGGAAGGTTTTCAACAAGGGTCCTATATCGCTGTTCTTCTGCCTGTACTCTCTTATGCTCGGTGATGTCTTCAATAGATAATAGTATCAGGTCTTCTCCTGCTTCTTTTCTTACCCCTGCCGTTATTATTGCTGCCACTTGCTTAGGAAGGCGCAGCTGACGGGCATTCAAGGCCATGATCCGTTCGCCGATCTGTTCAAATTTATGTCTGACTTCATAATTTTTCACAATCTTCTTTTTCGGCAGAATTCCCTCTAATAGAAGTAGCAATTCCGGTATGTCCCATTGTCTGTTTCCCAGGTCGGAAAGCAGCCGGCCTATTGTGTTTTTTTCCGCAACTTTAAAGGCGGTATAGAAAGCCTGGTTGGCATAAACTATCCGCAGGCCTTTATCTAAAACCAAAAACGGCTCCCTTGATGTGGCAATGATGCTATTGGCATACTCTAAGAGCGCTTCAATCTTTGGCTCATCTCTTTGCTTTTTATCTCTCATCTTTTAACCCCTATTAAAAATAAAAAACCAAGGCCTTGCGCCGTCTAAGCGCAAAAGACTTGGATAAATATGTCTCATCAAAGCCCCCCTCTTTGTGAGTATCTGTATAATATTATACTATTTTATATTTGTATCGACAAATTTTTTTATCTCTTTAAAAAAGACCTGCCAAGATTAAAGGCCTTGTCGATAAAGACCTTTCGTTTTGGTGAGTCTGGCGCGACACCGTCCATACCCCCGGCGAAAAGACCGC
>JAQUAU010000049.1 GCA_028687085.1 Minisyncoccota bacterium
TGTTTTTTATTACCCTGAAAGCTACCCCCATCACAAGAGTAGCTCTCAATGTGTGATGGAATATTTGTTTTTTTATATTACCACCTTTTCCAATTACTGCCTAGTGGATAAGAAGTGATTATCTGTAGCGCCCTACCTCTTTTCGGGCATTGATGATGAAGTTTTCGACTTCCTGCCTGAGATTGTAGGAGTTTTTGTAGTCCACGTACTCATTGGTGATCATTGAATGGTCTTCGGCCTCTTTTCGTGAACATCTGTAGTCTTCCATGATCTCCATTTGCCTAATTTTCCACGTCCTTTTTTTGAATACCTCATCCTGATCCAAGAAGTATGTCAAGCCAGTCAGTTCGTGTGCGTAGGAGCTGAATTGCTCCACATTGATGTCAGACTTTGTGGCGATTGCCCGGGCGGTATCCATCAGGATCTTGCTTGCTCGAGCAATGGCATAGTCGCGATTCTTGATCCATTCTTACTTCTTTGCTGGATCACTATCTTTGTCGAATAACACGTCTACGCTTGGGATGCTTTCCTGATCGATGTATGTCTTGAATTCCTTGATGTTTTTTTCTCGCTCTCCTTGAAATTTAGTGAGATACGATTCGATTTCTTCCTTGTTGATTTCTTCACCATCGGCTAGCATCTCGTCAAAGAATTGCATCAACTTTCCTTCGTAGTATGCCTTCTTCAGTTTTTTTGGATCCAATTTTTTCTCGGCCATATTAGTTGAGAGCATCTAGTCGACGCTTGATTACTACGCACCCAAGGAATGCATCGAAGTCTCCCTTGTGTTCGCTCGCAGGTATTTCGAAGGCCGTGAAGGATCCGTCATCCTTGCTGAAGTACATGATCCATTTGGATCCGTATTTTTTACCAGTTTCTTCTTCTTTGGCCGCTTGATATCCTGACACCTGCATTCGGTGTTCCGGGTATGCTGTCACTCCTACCACCTTCCATCTGCCGTCCACCTGCTTTTTAATTTCTCGGTATTTTCCAGTCTTGAAGTCTCCGATGTGGACTATCTTGTGTTTCTCAGCGGCGAGTGTGAAGATTACATCCAGCGTTCCGACATACTTGTATTTCAGCGAGTTGATCGGTTCTTCGCTTGCTACGAATTTCACACCATGTTGCTTCACCCAGTCTAGGAAGGCAAGATATCCTCGGAAGACTCTATCGTCATATTCTGCAGGATTTACGTGTGGCTCTTTCTTTCCGGCCATCTTTGCGTTGATGTATCCTTCGGCCAGTGCATGCACCTCTTTCCCGAGGTCGGCCGCTTCATCCTTTCGCTCGCGATATTTCACGACTGCTTCTTGGATGTCTTTGATTCTGATTTTTCCACCGTCTTCGATAATGGTGATCAGATGAGTCATCGTCAGGTTTGATGCCCAGTAGAGTAGTGCTTGCGATTTATCGATGACGTGTGTGAATGTCGTCACACCCTGAGCCCTTTCAGAATCGCTCCATGTCTTTCCCTTCAGGACACTGACCATGTAGCGATGGCTTGATTCGTAGAATTCTATCAGCACTTTTCCGCCGTATAGTTTGATCAACTTGTCCGGCTGTTTTTTTGTTGCCATATTTATTTTTTAATTGGTTTTTTAGCTATCTCCACTAGCACGACCTTTGCCAGTGTTTCGTCCACCTCTTCGAATGAGGAGAGTTGAGCATCAGTCACTTTGTTAACATATTCTACCGCACCTCGAGCCGTTTCAATTCCCCTTTTGAAAAGTTCGATTTTCAGTTTTGCTATGAAGCTGAATGCGTTTGTGTTGACCGTGGTGGTTTCCTGTTTATCTCCGGGCATTTCTTCAGCAGTCACCTTGGCCGCTTCAGTGATCACGTGGGCTTGTTCATCGCTCACTTCATTTTTGTTTCGCATTACTCCCAGCGTTTTGACCGCATCTTCGATTGCTCTTGCTCCAATGAAGTCTGACATCGCTCTATTCTTCGCTCGAGTTTCTGCCATCATATTCAGAGTCTCTTTTACCGCCGCCAGTTTGATGTTGGTTTTGGTTGCTTCGCCTACCGCCCGAGCCGCTTCATCCCAGTTTCCCTTTGCATCTTTCACTTCGATGATTGCTTCCACGATGGCGTACTGTTCGTTTGGATCTGCGAAGTGTTTCCATTCGGTTTTTATTCGGTACTTGTCAGCGTGATATTCTCGCATCTTGATCTTCCATCCGACTTTGTTTATGTACGGCTGGTTTGCTAGGATGGTGATTCCTTGCGGTGGCAATTTAAAAACAGCAGTGGCCAGATTCATCATCTGATTTGCTACTGCTGTCTTAATATCCTCACGGCCAGATGCCATGATTTCGGATGCGTTTGACCAGATCATTTCCTTTTTTGCAGGTTGACTGGTATGCACCACCATTTCACTTTTCACTTTGGTTTTTTTCGAAGTGACCTTCTTCGCCTTCTCTTTTTTCATACGTGTGATGTTTAATTATTGATTATTTTTTATTCAACATTCGCAACATCTCACTAAGTCGACCTTCCCAGTATAGATGCCTTGTTGATCCTTTATCTTTTTTCTCCCAATACTTCGCCGAACTTCTTATCTTTTTAAGTTCGTACGAACATTTGGTACACATTTTTTTTCTTCCCTGAGACGGTTTTATTCTCATTTCTATTCCGCATGTTTTGCATATAACCATTCTTTTATCTCCTTCAATATAATTATTTTCAGCATCATATTTTTCATGACACTTTTTGCATACTCTCATCCAGTCTTTTGGTTCTTCGCTATATTTGTGATCCTTGTTTGCCCATTCATATCCGGCACCATCTTTGGTTGTTTTGCACATATCACACTTGCTTGGTTTTCCAAGTTTTTTTTGCATCTTCATGTGAAGTCCTGCGTATGATATTCCCTTTATTTTGCTGTCTCTTTTAGCCATATCTCTTGTTTTGTTATCACTGAAATTATCTTAATTCCAGTATGCTCTCTTTTCCAATGTCTGTCAAGTGTCTTGTTTAGTCCGTGTTTCTTGACTAATTCTCGGATGTACCAATTACACGCCTTGATATGCTTCACTTGTTTGATTGAGTTGAGCGAGTCAACGAGTTTGAATTGTTTCATCTCTTTTCCTTTATTTTAATTATGTAGCCACTCCATTCTTTCCTGCACTCCTTTATCTACCTTCGGAGTTTTTATTTCTTCCTGCTTTATTACTTCTACGATTGGTTCCGGCGTTGTCGGGTATTGGATCCTGAATGGAATCCTTTCCACTTGGCAGTATTGAGCGTATTCTATCTGTTCTTTCGTGAGCACCACCAAGTCGTGGATCGGGATGATGTGGAGTTTTACTCCCCCGGATACTTCTTGGATCGGATATCGCAGTGCGATGTCTTTCCGCATGTAGTAGACGTGCGGATATAGTCGCTCACCGTCTGTTTTGGTGTATGTGATTTCAATCAGCAGGTCGTCTTTTATGATTTTTTTGTTGACTCCGATGGACTCAGTTTTCCATATCGGAGCTTTGATGTATACGTTGATCATCGAATAGTTTCGCTTGGTTTGGATTAGGTACCGATCTCCGACACGATCGGCAGGTTGCATCTTTGGCTTTTTGTTTTTTGTGAGACTGCCGGTGACTCTTGCCGCATCTATCGCAGGTGAAGTACCAGACTCGTCTCTCTTTGATTTTACTCATTGCCTTTTGGGATGAGTTCGATCTTGCGGAATTTCTTCGCAATGTTGAATCGTACCCATCCTTTTTTTACGAGGTTTTTGACGTGGCTCTCGACCGCTTGAGTCGTCATGTCTGTTCGGATCGCTATTTCCTGATATGTTGGAGAGAATCCGAAGTCTGTGATGTATCCTGCAATGTAGGCATAGACTTTTTCTTGAATTGGTGTGAGTTTTTCCTTCATGATTGTAGTGTTAGTGATTTATAATTTTTGTCTGCTACGAGCACCGTTTGACCTGTTGATAATTTCACGATCCAGTCTCCTGCTTGGATGTTCATTCTACCGAGTGCGGTATCTACGAATCCCCAACTCATGTCTCGTGGCGTTATCTTGTTCCATGGCCTCACTTGCTCAGGCCATTCTTTTTCTTCCGGGTTGAATTGTTTGGCCTCTACAATTTCCGGTATTTTTGTTTTAGTCATCTTTTTTGTTTTCCCTTATTATTTCTGCTTCTTGCTCGTATTGCTCATCGAGCACTCCACATAGTCGGTTGAATTCTTGTATCTGCTCTATGGATCCGATATATAAGTTTTCGTGTTCTCCTTTTCTGATTTCAAGTCCGAGCTGGATCGCTATTTTTACCTCGTCTTGTTGTGTTATCATTTTTCCACCTCCCTCTAGTTTTTATTTGATTACTTCGTACTCTATATTTTGTCTGCCGAATTTTATCGCTTCATCGTGAGATGCCATGTATATGTCGAAGTGGTCGCAGTCGTATCGTGAGTTCATCCGGTCTTCGACTACCTTGATTTTTCCGTTCACTTTGACCTTAGTTCCGAAGTCTAGGCAGTTGTTGGCTATGGCACCCTCGTATACCTTCTTTCCGCTTGCCATTGTGTATGGATCCGCATCAGTCTGTCCTACCTCGCTATTGTAGGCTGTCCATTCGCCGGATTTTGCGTTCTGCGGTGCTTTTGGCTCCGATGTGGCCGTTGATGCCATTACTGGGCTTGCGACCGTCTCATTGATGATTGTGATGGTTTTGGAGGCCATCAGGTTTGCCATGTCTATCTGCTTCAGCTGTCCGATTAGGGCATTTACCAGCATTATGCACAGGATAGCATCTTTGATCATCACCCAGCCGTGTGGATACTCTCCCCAGAGCAGGAATGGATCGTGTTTCTTTTTGAATGTGCCTTTTTTGGTTCTGTCTTGCATTTCAGCCCTTTTTTGGGCTATTTTTGCTTGTACGTTCATACTTTTGTTTTTGTGGGCTTCACCCTAGCCTTTTTGGTTAGTTATTATTCACCCTTGCTTACAGTATATTCCCTTTTCCAATGTTTGTCAAGTCTTTCCCCTAGTCTAACAGTGGATAACTCCAAACTGCCTTTTTCTGTTTTCCAATGGAATATATTGTTTTGTCCGGTGTACCAAGATGCATAGATGGCATTCTGACCATTGATTATGGAAGATCTCATCGGCCAGCATCGCCATCGTCCAAAAATTACGCTTTTCGATACAAAGAAAAACACACACGGCGGAAGGAACCGGTGTGTTTTTCATGAAGCCAACTAGACTGTTTTTGCTACTCGAATCTTTTCAAAATATATGTGTAGATCGCTCCAGCGAATGCGAGGATCTGAATCACTGCAGGCAGGAATGATGTCTGCTTGATGAAGTAGTATCCTACTCCGGCCACGATCGATATCACGATCACTGCAGTCAGCGTTCCTTGCGTGTTTGTTCCGTACTTATTTTTTAGGAATTGGACGATCACGGAAACGATCGCACCAACTACTGTGAAAGATAGAATGTCCATCTTGTTTTTTTATTAATTATTATATTTTAACCAACCTATAGCTGAAGTTTCCAGTCTCCCAATTTGGAGCTCCGACTTTAAGTTCGTAGAAATTGATTGCTCGCTCTACTCCGCCGTATGGATCCTTAATGATCTTCTTTCCGTCTTTCAGTTCGCGAATCACGAAGTGCTGTTGCTTTCCATTCTTAATTGAGAAGTCCACCTCTTTGATTGTCGGATACCAGTTCGGAGCTTTTGTGATATTGTATTCTCGTCCGAGATATTGAACTCCCAATGCTTCGGCGGCTTTAACTGAGTCAATAATATCGCCACTGTAAACTCCATGGTCTATGAAGATTTTATCCACCTCGGATGGCAGGATCTGCTTTCCGAGTTTTACTGAATAAATATATGTCCAGCAGAAGAGATGGCATCCGAATCCCTTGAATCCGCTTGTCTTCACTTTTCCTAGATACCACTTTAACCATTTTGCATCCAGTTGGTTTTCTATGTGAATCTCGATCTTCGGTTTTTCTTCGGGTGCGTATATAGTTGCGATTTTATCATTGATTGATATTCCCAAGTCTTTTGCTACTGCCGTTGCATATCCGAGAGGATTGTTTTTGTCTGCAGACGGAGCGTATTTTTGATAGAATTCCAAGAGTGTCATCGTGGATTTATAACTGGCCAATTTGTCAGTGCAGGCGTATGTCAGGAATTGCTTCAGTGCCGCCA
>JAQUAU010000050.1 GCA_028687085.1 Minisyncoccota bacterium
GGCGAAGCAGGTCCGCCGCCAGCTCCGCAACGCGCGCATGATGCATCAGGTAAGCGACGAAGAGATTGTCGCTCCCGCCTCGGAAGTTGCAGCAGCCCCGACGTCAGAAGTCGGGGCTCCGACCGAAAGCGTCGGAGGAGAAAAAACAAAAGGCAAAAAGAAAGTGAAGAAAGCAACAAAGAAAGCAAAAGGTCGCCCCAAGACTGCCGCCAAGCGCGCGAGCATCCCTGCCGGCACCGACCTCTCTACCGTTACCCTCGCTGATGCAGTGAAGTATCTCTCGCTCCCGCGCGAGTTAGGCATGCACCCCTCGACCGGCAAGGCGGTCTTCTCGTCGACCGGGCGCTTCGGCCCGTATGTCGGGAGCGACGGTGAGTTCCGCTCACTGAAGGCAAAGGTCGGCGACCCCTACACCATCACGCTCGACGAAGCGCTCACGCTTCTCGCCGCGCCGAAGCTCCCGCCGAAGGGTGTGGAGATCGTCAAAGAAATCGGCAAGCACCCGCGCACCGGCAAGTCACTCGTTTTGTATAAATCGAAACAAGGGCTCTTTTTGAAAAAAGGCCTCCGCCGCATCTACCTCCCCGACGCTGTCTCTCCCGACTCCCTCACCCCCGCCGAAGCCGCCGAGTACCTGAAATGATTTGAACACGGGTGTATAGTAAGCACCTATGACGACCGTCAAGGAGATTATCGCCGAGATGGGAGGCGCATCGCCCGAGGACATCGCCTTCGTCGAGAAGGCGTACGAATACTCGAAGAAGGCGCACGAGGGTCAGAAGCGCTACTCGGGCGAGCCCTACTTCACTCATGCGGCGGCCACCGCGAAAATTCTCGCCGAATACGGCATGGACGCGACCACCATTGCCGCCGGGCTCCTGCATGACGCGGTCGAAGACGGCCGCGTCTCACGCGAAGAAATGGAGAAGGAGTTCGGCAAAGAACTCCTCTTTATCGTCGATGGCGTGACCAAGCTCGGTACCCACAAGTATCGCGGCGCTGAACGACATGCCGAAAGTCTGCGGAGATTGCTGGTAGCGACGGCGAGTGACATCCGCGTCCTTATCGTGAAGCTCGCCGACCGCAAGCACAACATGCAGACCTTAGAACACGTGCCCGAACATAAGCGTCGCCGCATCGCGCTCGAAACACTCGAGATCTATGCTCCCATCGCCGATCGCCTCGGCATGGGCAAGATGAAGAATAATCTTGAGGACCTCGCCTTTCCGTTTGTCGATCCCGACGCGGCCGCACACGCCGCCGAAGTACGCAAATTGAAGACGCAAGAGACCGAGGGCGGGCTCGCCCAGGTGCAGAAAGAGCTTAAGAAAGAATTGGCGAAAAAAGGTTTGACGAAATTTCGCAGCGATATCCGCATGAAAGGGCTCTGGAGCCTGCAGAAGAAGCTTGAACGAAAAGATGATGATATCAATCGTATCCACGACATCGCGGCGCTTCGTATCATCGTCCCGACAATTGAAGACTGCTACACGGCGCTCGGCATGGTGCATGCGCTCTATAAGCCTCTGCCGGGTGAGTTTAAAGACTACATCGCCTTCCCCAAACCAAACGGGTATCAGAGCCTTCATACAACCGTCGTAACGCCTGAAGCCGGCATCGTCGAGATCCAGATTCGCTCAGAAGAGATGCATCGTCGTGCACAGTTCGGCATCGCCTCGCACATGACCTACAAACAGCTCGGCAAGGGAGTCGAAAAACTCGGGAAAGAAGTTCAGAAAAGCCGTTTCTCTGCGATCTCCTTCTCCTGGGTCCGCTCACTCATCCCCTCGCTCATGAAGGTATCGAAGAAAGAAGGCGGAGTAAAAGGCGTCACTAAGGTCCCGCCCTGGCTGTTTGAGCTCGCCGAGGCACACTCCGACGTTGCGGGCTCAGAAGAGTTCGTCGAAGGGTTGAAAGAGGACTTCTTCTCACATCGGGTGTTCGTCTTCACGCCGCAAGGCGACGTCATCGACCTCCCTGCTGAGTCAACGCCAATCGACTTCGCCTATGCGATACACAGCGACCTGGGCGACCACCTCCAAGGAGCGAAGGTCAACGGCAAGCTCGTCTCCTTTGATACGAAGCTTGGCAATGGCGAAGTCGTCGAGATAACGCGTCGCGACTCCGCGCATCCGTCGCCGAAGTGGCTCGAGATAGCGCGCACGTCGCTCGCACGGCGGCATATCCGCGCGGCGCTCGGCATGACGACCGAGACGTCCCGCCCTCCCCGCCACCAGCGGCGACTCTTTAAGAAAAAGCACCCGCCGGTTTAGACACTGAAACTGCTGACCGAATACAGTTCGTCATCTTCTGACTTCTCTTCAGGAGCGGCTGGCGGAACAGGATCATCTGAAAGCTGGGTAGTATGAGGAAAGAGCGGAAATGCCGGAGCGGCTTTTTCTGCCGCTTGCTGCGCCGCGAGAGCATCGACGAGCTGTTGAAGATCATCGGGCGAGAAGAAGTCGATGCGCAGACAACCACCCTCGGCATTAGTCTCGATAATGACCCGCGTGCCGAGCGTCTCGGTCAGGGACTTCTCAATCTCGACCATCTCGGGCGACTTGCGATTCTTCTTATGCACGCGCTCTTGAGCGATAGACCGGGCGATGCGCTCGGCGGCGCGCACGGGCAGCCGCTTTAAAATAATCTCTTTAAAAAGCGTCTCGCGCTCTTCCGGACGATCGTTGAGCGCCATCAGGGGGCGCGCATGACCCTCACTCATCTCCCTCCCCACGATGGCGGCCTGCATATGCTCCGGCAAGGAGAGAAGGCGGAGCGAGTTTGAGACATATTCACGGCTCTTGCCGATCTTAGCCGCGCACTCGGCATGTGAGATGCCGAACTCGTCGATAAGCTTCTGGAGCGCCTTTGCGCGATCGATTGCATTGAGGTCTTCCCGCTGGAGATTCTCGATAATGGCGAGCTCGAGCTTGGTGAGATTGCTGTCGCCTTGACGAATCACGACCGGCACTTGTCGCAAGCCCGCGAGCCTACTCGCGCGGAGGCGCCGCTCGCCCGCCACGAGCTCGTACATGCTCTCGAGGCCGCCCTCAGGCTTCTCTACCTCTGTGCGACTGACCACGAGCGGCTGGAGCACACCGTACTGGCGAATGCTCTCGGCGAGTGAGTTGAGACCGGCCTCAGTAAACTCCTTGCGCGGCTGATACGGATTCGGCACGATGCGGTCAACATCAATCCAAAAGACCGAGTCGTACTTGGTCGGAATATACGCCGCATCATCTTTCATACAAAAGATTTTAACATATGGTATCGTGCGTGCTAGCGCTGGGGTGGCGGAATGGTATACGCGATTGATTCAAAACCAATTGCCGAAAGGCGTGAGGGTTCAAGTCCCTCCTCCAGCACCAAAATAAATATGGGTTTACGAAACCCTTATTTCTAGAGCTTCCCGACGAGGTCCAAGCCTGGTTCGAGCGTGTCGTCGCCCTCCTCCCACGAAGCCGGGCACACCTGCCCCTTGTGCGTATCGACGAACTGAGCGGCCTTGAGCTTGCGCAGAGTCTCGACGCCCTTGCGACCTATCGAGTTGTCATTCACCTCCATCGTGCGGAGCGTACCGGCCGGATCGATAATAAAGGTACCGCGAAGCGCGAGACCTTCATCAGGAGTGAGCACTGCCTCGCCGCCCTCGATAAGGACGCCGAAGGCGTAGGCGAGCTTGCCCGCCGGGTCGGCCGCCATCGGATATGTAATCTCTGCAATTGCCGGAGAAGCGTCCTGCCACGCCTTGTGGGTGAAGACCGTATCGGTAGAGACCGAGATAATCTCAGCATTGAGGTCTTGGAACTTCGGATGGAGCTTCGCCAGCTCCTCGAGCTCCGTCGGACAGACGAAGGTGAAATCAGCCGGATAGAAGACAAGAACGGCCCACTTACCGCGGAGCTTTGAGAGGCTCATCGTCTTTATCTTGCCCTCGTGGTACGCCTCGAATTCAAAATCGGGCACCGTCTCACCGACCTTCACCTGCGAGGTGTAGTCGCGCATGGGGTCATGGAACTCGCCGCAATTCTCGCAATAGTTGCTTTTAGTCTCTTTCATATATGTAATGGTTACGCTCCAGCTATGATACCATCGCCGCTAATGACAACCAAGATTCTCTGCATCGCGGGGCCGACCGCCTCGGGCAAGTCTTCACGGGCTGTTGAGATTTCTTTGAAGGGTTTCGGAAATCCTTCATCAAATGAAGGATTTCCGAAACCCTTCATGGGCGAGATTATCTCGGTGGACTCGCGCCAAGTCTATCGCGGCCTCTCTATTGGCACCGAGAAAATAACCAAAGAAGAGATGCGGGGCGTGCCGCATCATCTCATTGATATTCGTGAACCACAGGAGAATTACTCTGCAGGCGACTTCGCTACCGATGCGACGAGACTTATTGGAGAAATTACGGCACGCGGGAAACTACCTATTTTGGCGGGCGGAACGCATTTTTATTTCAATGCCCTTCTCTCCGGCCTCCCTGCACGCGTTGATGCGAATCCAACACTCCGCGAAGAACTCGAGAAGCTCCCCACTATTCGCTTATTCGAGCGAATTAGAGAACAAGATCCGCGCCGCGCGGCCGAGCTCGACCCGATGAATCGCCGCCGTCTTATCCGCGCGCTCGAGATTATCGACTCTCTCGGTACCGTCCCCAAGAGGTATCCAAGAGATGTAGCGACCGCGACAAGTTGTGGATACCTTGTCGAATGGATTATTATCGATCCCCCGAAAGAAGAATTGCGGGCGCGAATAGATGCCCGCCTAAAGCAAGCATTAGGGCGGGGGCTGATCGACGAGGTACGCCGCGTGCGCGAAGTGGTCGGCGACGCACGACTCAATGAGCTCGGACTCGAGTATAAAATAGTCGGCGAATACCTGCGCGGCGAACGTGAAGAGGCGTCGCTCCTCCCCACGCTCTCAGCGAAGCTCTGGCAGTATGCCCGCCGCCAGAAGGCCTGGCTCCGCAAACTCCGCGACGAAAACGTTATTTCGGAAGCACCGTCGCACCCGGACAGAAGCTGAATCCGAGGTTCTTGTTATCATACGTCGCATTAATCCAATACGGTGTTCCAACGAAATAATTCAAATCGCAAACTTCTTTATCCACCAGACCGAGGCGACTAGCGAGGAATTGTTCTGCTTCCAACCGAACAGAACCGAGCGGTTCTGCGAGAAGAATGATATTAAAAAAATGAGTCTTCTCGTTGTACGAGACATTAAAATCAGTTGTTGTCGCTCCCGAAGGACAAGAACCGTTGGCAAGACAATATCCTACACTACCAGCAAGAACATATGAGCCAGGATTCTCTACATCAGACACCGTCTCGCCGTTATGAATGAAATCCTTAACCGTAACAACGCCGCCGTTCGGCGTACCGAATGTGATGGTCGGATTTGAAACTGAAGAACCCGAGGAACCCGTATCTATTGAACCAGGAGTTACCGAACCTCCAAGCGGCAACTCTGGAGTCTGGGTTGGTGTCGTACTCTCATTATTCGATGAACCCGAGAAGAAAAACCAGGCCCCCGCGACGATGATAATCACTGCCCCGAAGATGATATACCATTTCATATCAAAATATTATTTATTCGCATATAAAGTCACACAATTCTGTTGTGTTGCAGCTCTCGGATCACCAGTCCAATCGCTGAAATTCGGCTTCGCTTTAACAAGACACGCGGCTGCCTGAACATTACAATTCAAATTCATTGAAGCCGCCTGACACGCCGCGGCGAGCGACTCTTTACCCGCCTTCGGTTTTCCGCCGCTGAAAGCGGTAGAACAATTGAGATTTCCACTTACCGAATAGCCAGCCTGTACCGCCGCCGCGGTACATGAAGGGATATTGAGATTGTGACATGTATCGTTGTATCCCATCACGACCTGGAACATGCCGGCTGCGCTCGTCGGAGTGCCATTCACTTGTTTGGCTCCTGTCGTATTGGCACCGCAGGTGCTCTCAGGAACTGCGATGCAAGAAAGTGTATTTGCCTGTGATTGCGTAAGCGTATACGTGCTTCCTGCCGTAGCCGCTAGAAGATTGCTCGCGGTGCAGTTACCGTT
>JAQUAU010000009.1:0-7935 GCA_028687085.1 Minisyncoccota bacterium
GCGCCGGCGCCGCAACGATGCCGCAAGTCGGGGGCAAGATCGTCGTCCCCGCCGAGCTGGCGTCTGCAAAGACTACCAGTGCGCCTGCAGTCGCCCTCCCCGGCAAACTGGAGGGAGACTGGACCATCGAGCCATGGAAATACTACGGCAACAAGTGGTCCATCCAAAAATCTGGCGATCAATGGGTGCTGACCTGGTGGAAGGTGAAGGACACCGGCTGTAGCGTGGAAAACGCCCCGTTGACCGTCAAAAACGATGTGACCGGCGCCATCGAGATCTCCCTCAGCAACTACGAGTGCATAAAGGAGTTCTCCGCCAAACTGGAGAAAAATGGATCGGGATTCAATGTTGCCGGCTATATGGCCACATTCCGGGGCAGCAGCAAGTTCTCCGGAACGCTGAAGTAACCCTTGGTCGCAATGACCGAAAGGCTGGAACATCCCAGCCTTTCTTATTTACTCTAAACCCTTGCTAAAACTTCCAGCCGTTTTTCTGGAGAAAGGTTTTGAATCCTGAATCGATACTCGCTAAGAGTCGTACATCTTCTTTTGTCGCGGGGCTATCCAGTTCTTCATGAGTGAACATATACATAGTTGAAGTTTGCGCGAAGCGCTCAGAAGTGTAGAAATCACTCAGTAGTGCGTTTATTTCTGTCCCCTTCTTATTGACATTCTCTCGCGCTAAATAAATAGCATAACTGTATTGAAGAGAGGCTTCGCCCTCGGTCATATTTTTAAAACGCACATAGACGAGTGCCTCGTCATACACGCTCTCCGGTGAAGCCATTCCGCTATACGACTCCTTAACTCGCGTCAGGCGCGCGTGTATAAGAGCTTTCTCGCTAAACGTATTCGGTAGAACGAGATTCTCATTCTCAGTCTCCTTCACGCGAGCGATATCTGCATCAGCGAGTCTCACCTTCTCTGCGATAATCTGCAAATATTCTTTTATTTTTTCTTTGTCGGTTGCATTCTGGGTTGACTTCTGCTTCAGCGCGAATATCACATTGACATACCAGCGAGCCGACCGGAGCTCAGAATAAGCGAGGGGGTAGATAGAGGCGCTATAGTCAAAGAGATTACGAATCGAGACTGATGCGTCGGTTGAAGAAGCGAGCCCCTTATACGGCTCATCTTTGAATATCTCTTTTTGTATCTCTGTATACTTCGCCGCGAACCAGGGGCTGATGAGCAGTTGACCCAAGAAGCGTGCCGCATAGGCGCGGGGTATCGCTCCGTATGCTTCATCGACTACGACCTCCTTGCTGAGCGTTATGGCTCTCGACACATCTCCTGAGGCCGCGAGCGCGGTGGCTATCTTGTTCTTAATCTGGCCCTCCTCTAGCTTATTCGCCACGAGGAGAAGCGCCTTTTCATAGGCGGCAACTGCACCTCTCTGATTACCCGCCTTCGCGAGCTGTTCTCCCTCTATAAAGGCGGGGTTGGTGTTCATAAGGCTGGTATAGAGATTACTTGGTGCGAGCGGTTGATTCTCGATATCCCTGATATAGGCATAATAGATAAAGACGCCTGCGAATGAGGCGATGATGAGAGACGAGGCGGCGTAAAAAATCTTTTTTGTCATTTAATTTCAGGCTATATGGACATAGCTTTCATCATCATTACAAACTTCCATCATCACTGCAGCTGCTGCAACAACTACCACTATCACTACTAGCATCACTATCACTATCACTATCACTCGTACCCGGTGTGTCAGAACCCTCAGAGCCGGCCGCGAAACCTCCCGTAACGGATGCGGTCGGAATATCGGCATGTGCAACGGCGGGGCCGATACTCAATCCGCTGAAAATAGCCTTGCCGTCTCCCTTCTCTACGTTCGCGAAGCCGAGCACCGTCCCGGCAACGACGAAGAAGAAGTACTTCGACAAACGCAGGGTCTTTTTTATCTTTGATTCAAATAGTGCCATATGAGTAGTTCTGCGGTGTGCCCGCTCGCATTTTCTTATTGTAGTATACTCACGAGAATAATGAAAAAGGCTTATCCCCAGACGAAAAAAGACAGCACTCCGGGGAGCGTTCGTCTGCCGGTACAAGCCTTCGCTCCATGGAGCAGATTGACGGTCGTCGATCGATACGCCGTGCTTGATTCTCTTAACGAGCCGTCGACGAGATTCACCCTACCGCTCACCTTTCACGAGAAGATGCTTCTGCGTCTCTCGCTCTTCGCAAAGAAGTTCGATGTGCTCGAACGCTCAAGCGTCTTTCGCGCAAGTACGCTCGCGCCGCACTGGAACATCATTCTCCAGTTCCTTCATCGCGAAGGCGTCGTGAGGACTCCGGAGTTCTCGCGGCCGCTTTTTCCAAACGACCGACCGAAGTTCCCAAGCATCATGCTCACCGAGGGCACAGGTGCAAGCACGCGAGGCGGACGAGAGGTGAGTGTCTATGGGTTCGGCGCGGCCGGCACCTATGAAGAAGCGATCTCTAAGGCTATCGGGGAGCTCCTCGAGAGATTTTCTCTGGCTAAGCACGATCGTCGCGCCTTCTTCTCTTCTTCTATCAAAGCATTGCGCCAGAAGAGTGCGCGATTTCTCGACCCCGCTTCCCTGCCGGCCTTTGCCGATTGGCAGAAGGAGGCCGGTGTGAATACATATACCGAAGAAAGCAAGTTCGCCTGGGTCACCGCCACGCAGGTGCGCACTGGAGTATCTGTATACGTGCCTGCTCAACTCGTGTTTTGGAATTACGACACGCTCGCAGCCAAGGAACCCACACTCGGCTACCACACCACAAACGGCGGCGGCGGCTTCTTCTCTCGTGAAGGCGCGTATCTCTCGGCTATCTATGAGACTATTCAGCGCGACGGATTCCTTATCTACTGGCTCAACAGTCTCTCTCCCGCCGTCATCGACGTCGCAGCGGCATCAAGCGACTATCCAGAGCTCGCCACAATGCTCGACTATCTGGAGCGCTACCACATCCATCCCATCTTTCTCAATACGACCAGCGACCTCGCGGTGCCGTCACTCATCTGCGTCATCGTCGACACAAACGGAAAGGAACCCCTTATAACGATCGGAGGCGGGACCGGATTTGACTTCGAATCGATGGCTCTTTCAGCACTCTACGAGGCTGTCTCGGTAAATAAGTCGCGCTACGGGAGCGTGCCCTTCGTACTCCCCGCCGACTATCAGCCGTTTACAGATAAATCTATCAAGAGGAACGAGCGTCTCTCGATGTGGCAAGGAAAAGAGTTTGTAGAGAGATTCAATTTCTTCATCACCGGCGCGAAGCAGTCGGTACACGAGTTCATGGGCGAACCGCAAATGTTTGTAGGAGAAAAGGAGGAGCTCGCGCACCTCGTCTCGCTCCTCGAAGGGGCCGGATATCCGGTCTATGGCTACGAGGTACGAGACGCGGTGGTGCAGAAGCTCGGCTACCACGTCGTGAAGGCGATTATCCCCGGACTCATCCCGCTCTATCTGCAAGAAAATCTCGCCCTGCTCGGCGCAGAACGCTTGAAGACCGTCCCCGAAAAAATCGGCTACCGGAGCGCGAAGGAGTTGAATCCGTGGCCGCATCCGTTTCCATAATCTATACTCGATACTACCCATATGTTCCTGGACTTCTCAGATCTATTTCACCAGTTATCAAAAGACCATTCGGCGAGAGGCGCGGCGCGCATCCCGAACGACCCTCGCGAGTGGCCGATCGAATGGAAAACGACCTACTATAAAGACTATCCTTCGAGCAAGAAGATCCGCCTCACCGATGCTCCGCCGCAGATCGATCTCTTCTCGGCGATCAGTTCACGAAAATCAGGTCGCCTGTACGGTGAAGAACCGGTGACCAAGGACGAGCTCTCCGTCTTGCTTAAATATGCGTGCGGGGAGATCACGTACGCTGACGGCAAGGTGCACCGCGCACAGGCCTCGGGTGGAGGACGCTTCCCGATAGAGGTGTACCCCATCATCTTTCGCGGCACGCCCGACCTGTCGAGCGGCCTCTACCACTACAACGTGCGTGAACACAGCCTCGACGTCTTGTGGGAACGAACGTTTACGAAAGAGGATATTGCCGAATTGTTCACCTATCCGTGGGTGCAGGATGCGCCGCTCGCGCTCGTGATGACAGCCGTGTTCAGCCGAAACAAGGTCAAGTACAAAGAGCGCGGGTATCGGTACCTTATGCTCGAAGCCGGACATATCGGACAGAATCTCTACCTGACGAGTGCCGCACTCGATCTCGAGTGTTGTGCGCTCGGTGGGACGCGCGATGAGAGTCTCGAGGAGTTCATCGATATCGACGGGACGACCGAGTCGGTCGTCTATGGCTTCTCATTCGGTAAGAAAAAGGCCCATGACTGATATAGATGCTCTGAAGGAGCTGATCGAAAAAGAAGTGTTTGTGACAAAAGAAAAGGAGCGCATTGTCTCTTCGAACGGCGGGTCGTCAGACTGGATATTTGATTTCCGGAGAGTGCTGCTCCGCAGTGAGACACTCAATCTGGTCAGCACGATATTCTGGGAAAAGTTTAAAGACCGCCTCCCCTTCCAAGTCGGCGGCATCGAGGTGGCGGCGCTGCCCTTCATCGCCGGCATCATGATGAAATCGAAAGAAAAGGGAACTCCTCTAAACGGATTTTTCATCCGTAAGTCGCGCAAGAAGCAGGGGCTCTTGCGGATGATCGAAGGAGAGCCGAATGCAGAAAAAGTCATCCTAGTAGATGACCTTATGAACTCCGGCAAGAGCTTCATCCGACAGGTCGAGGTGCTTGAGGCGCTCGGCAAAAAGGTCGACACCGTCTTCGTCATCCTGCGCTTCCGCGACCTCTCCTACTACCGCTATTTCCACGACAAGGGGATCCGCGTGGAGTCACTTTTTACACTGGACGACTTCGCTGATTCTCTCAAGATTAAAAATCTCGTCGATAAAAAAGAACTTCCCGTACCGATGCCGTTTACGCCGGACTGGTACTTCAAGAGCGATAATCCGAATTATTTCTACGTGGTGCCGAAGTCCGCTCCCGCGCTCGACGATACGCGCCTCTTCGTTGGGAGCGATTCAGGCTATTTCTGGGCGCTCAATCAGTCTGACGGATCGGTCGCCTGGAAGTATAAAGTCGGCTTCCACGACAAGGGCAAGTACATCATCTCCTCGCCGGCTGTCGCGCAGGGGACGGTCTTCTTCGGCGCGTATGACGGCAATTTCTATGCGCTCGATGCGGCGACCGGCAAGAAGAAATGGATCTTTATGGAGGCCGATTGGGTGGGCTCCTCGCCGTGCGTGGCTCTCGACCTGGGCACCGTCTTCGTCGGTCTTGAGTTCGGGCTGTGGGGAAAGCGTGGCGGCATCGCGGCCCTCGACACGGCGACCGGCAAGAAGAAGTGGGAATCTCCAATGCAGGGGCTCACGCATTCGTCTCCCGCATACTCAAAGCGACACGGCATCGTCGTCTGCGGATGCAACGACAACAGTGTCTATGCGTTTGATGCAAAAACAGGAACACCAGTATGGAAGTATGAGACCGGCGGCGAGGTCAAAGCCTCGTTTGCGCTCGACGAGAAGCGCGGCCTCGTCTGCTTCGGCTCATTCGATTCATATCTATATATCCTAAAGACGAAGACCGGCGAACTCGTCCACAAAATGAAGACGAGAGAGGCCATCTACTCGACACCGCTCGTCCACGGCGATTTCGTCTATGTCGCCTCGCTTGATAAGAACACCTACTGCATCGATCTG
Organism: Minisyncoccota bacterium; assembly: GCA_028687085.1. GTDB lineage: Bacteria > Patescibacteriota > Minisyncoccia > Phycocordibacterales > Phycocordibacteraceae > C7867-001. The sequence goes on from JAQUAU010000009.1 coordinate 5,706, forward strand.
GAGACCGGCGCGATTGTCTGGACCTTTGCAACAAATGGGAGAATCTTCGCGTCGCCCGAGATGATAGGCGACAAGTTGTACATCGGTTCGAACGACGGCCGCCTCTATGAGCTCGACGCGGTAACGGGTAAGAACACCGCCTTCTTCCAGGCGACCGAACGTATCACCAACAAGATCGCGTATAACAAAGATACGGGGGCGCTCTTCCTCCCCACCTTTGCAAACGAGATCTACCGCCTCCGCCGCTCTGTTTAAGTCAGACTTAAACAAAAACCTGTGGATAACGTAGCAGGAATAGTTAGAGCCCCGCGAGTTGATCGATATCCTCCTGGAAGTCAGCCGCGAACCGGAGCACGCTATCGCCGTAGAAGGCGAAGGCGGGATTCCGGTAATAGCCTCCGGCGAAGTACCGGAGCGCCGCCGTACGCTCTGCCGAGGCGGTCTGCGTCGAGGCGCCGAGATCGGTCATATAGAGCGCGATGGCGGTAAAGGCGTCGAGATTATCCCAAGGGTTCGCCGGAATGTTCACGTGCCCCGCGAGCTTCGCAATGCGCTTTTGATATGACGTCCAGGTAGAGGGGATGAACTGCGCCGGACCCATCGCTCCGCCGTAGCCGGTCGACTGCGGACACGAAACAGGCATCGCAAACGGATCGAGACCGAGTGCAGCGGTAATAGCTATGAAGGGATCCACGTCGCGACTCCCTTTCATCACACCTCGTATAGGCGTGCCGGTGTTCTTGCCCTTGCCGTCCCCTTTATTGGGAATATTCGTGAGGAGGCATTGCCCGACATTTGCACCGAGATTCGTCTCTTGTTTGAGGATGCCGAGAATAAACGCCGGGCGGATACCGGTCGCCGCTCCAGCCTGCTTCGCGAGTGTAATCGCCGCAGGAAGCGATATCTGTCCGCCGCCACCGGCGAGTGCGAAGAGCTCGGAGCGTATCTGCGCGGCAGTCTTCCGGTTCGTCGCGATGAGTTTCTGATAGTTCGCCTCGATGCCCTTGGTCTGAATAAGGAGTTGCCGCTTCTGTGCTTCCTGCGCCTGTACTGACTGCTTAGCTGCCTGAGCGACTTGGCGCAACTGTTGCTGTTCAGCGAGTCGCGTCTCGAGTGCCTCCTTCTCGACCTCAGTTGAAACGCTGGTCTGCTCTATCTCGCTGAAAGAGTCCGCGAGCGCGCTTTTAATAGAGGTGAAGGCATCCAGGTCGCTGAAAAAGGCGGAGACATTTTGCGAGCCGAGTGCAATACTCACAAACGAATATCTGTCGAGCATCTGGGTCTGCCGCAATATCTGCGCGAGCGACTCTTTCTCTGCGCTAAGCTTGGCCGAAAGTTTGGTGAGTGTCTTATTGTGGACGCCGATATTGCCGTTCAATTGCGTGATAGTAAGGTTGATTGCCTGTATCTGGAGCTGGGTCTTCTTGATCTGTGCATTAAAGGCGTCTATCTGGGTCTGAAGCGTCTGATGCTGGCCTTGCGCCGTGTCGAGGAGGCGCTGTTGTACGGCGATCTGACTCTCGACATCGGCAAGCTTATTCCGCAATTGCTGCTCATAATCGGTAATCGTCTGCGGCCCACTTTGTGCAAACGCCGCCCCAGGCACGATACCAAACGCGCAGAGAGCTATAAAAAAGAAAAACCGACGCATTGTCGGGTAATGGTACCATGCGCGCCGGACATCCGATGTCCTCGCGCTTTTTGGACATCGGATGTCCTAACTTTTTGGGGCCTCTGCTCCCTCTTCTGCTCCCTCTTCCTCCTTACCCTTCTTCTCTACCTCGATGGCCGAGATATCCGCCGGTAGAGCGACCTCCTCCTTCTCCTCCACGACTTCTTGCACGAGCGCGACGACCTCCTCCGGCGGAGCGACGAGCGTGACGCCGGCCGGCAACACCAGGTCACTCACATGGATCTTATCGCCAAGCGCCACAAGCGTTGCGATATTGACTTCGATGTTGTGCGGAAGATTCATCGGGTCCGCTTCCACTTCGAGCTCGTGCATGACCTTCACCAGGTTCGCACCCGCCACGACCGCTGCCGACTCGCCGACGAAGACAAGCGGTATCGCGACCTCCACCTTCTCGCCCTTCGTCACGGCATAGAAGTCCACGTGGCGCGGGAGGCTCGTGAGCGGATCGAGCACCACCTCATGAATGAGGGTCGGTAAGGACGCACCGAGACCCTCGAGTGCGACGATTGTGGCCTCGCCGGCCTCGCGGAGCACCTT
>JAQUAU010000009.1:7945-23555 GCA_028687085.1 Minisyncoccota bacterium
CGGCGTGGACGCGTGATGAGCGCCATAGACAACAGCCGGGATAGAGCCCGCGCGCAGAAGCGCCGGAGCGCCGGCGCCGCTTATATCGCGCTTCTGTACCTCGAGCGAAAGCATGATGGCCGTACTATACCGCACTCCTTCTTCTCCCGCAACGCACCCATGTAGGACCTCCGAGGTCCTACATGATTCAGGTTATTCGGCGAGGGCGGCAGAAACGGCGGTGAGGCGCGCGCGAAAGGCGGCGCGGGCGGCAGGTACGTTCTCTTCATTTCCCTTCCAGATCATGAGCGCCTCTTCTTGGAGCGCGCGAGCATACGAGAACGTGAGCGGCCACGGCGCGCCCGCTTCTCGGGCGCGTTTCGTTATGGCAGAGAGATTCGCTGTCGCCTGTTCCGGCGTCTGTCCGCCGGAGAGAAAGGCGATCCCCGCCACCTGCCGCGGCACGCTTGCGAGCAAGGCCGCAACCGTTTCTTCAGCGACCTCTTCAGGCGTATCCCGCTTCCTGCTTTCTCTTCCGGAGAGCGCCATTGAGGTCTTCACGATGATGCTCGCGCGGTCGACCGAATGTTCCTCAAGTACTGAAAAGACTGTCTGCATCGTCTCCTCGATGACCGCGCGGGCGCGGGCGCGACTGTGCTTCCCTTCCATCAGAACTTCAGGCTCGAGGATCGGCACGAGACCAGCCGATTGCACTTCCTTTGCATAACTTGCAAGACGCTTCGCGTTCTCGTGGAGCGCTGAGGGGCTCGGGAGCGTGTCGCCGTCGATGCGGATGACTGCACGCCATTTGGTGAAGATTGCACCCTGCTTCTTGTACTCTGCAAGCCGCTCGGGCAGGTCGAGGAGTCCTTGCGTGATGAGCTCTTCGGGGCTCGCCGAGATGGGTTCGGTGCCAAGATCTACCTTCACACCCGGTGCGATGCCACGCGCGAGGAGCGATTTCGGAAAGAACTTCTTATCATTACCCTTTTCAAGAAGCGTCTCGGAAAAGAGAATAACCCCCGAGAGGTACTGTTCGATGCCGGGAGTATTCAAAAATAGGTCGCGGAATTGTCGGCGCATCTCGGGACCGGTCGCGATGCCGAAGTCGGCGAGGCGCGCGACGGCCGAATGCACACTCTCGTCCGCAGCGAGAATGCCTTTCCCTTCTGCAAAAAGCGACCGTGCGACCGCGACAAGATCAGTCATTCTGGAATTCTATCATGCGACTTATAGGTCATATGGGTCATATACGACCTATGTTAGAATTTCTTTATGGACTTCATTGCTATCGGCGACACGACCGTTGATGAATTTATCAAACTGAAAGAGGCGCACGTCTCCTGCGACATCAATCACGAGAATTGCACCATCTCCATGACGTGGGGCGACAAAATCCCCTACGACTCCTCCGTCCTCGTGCCGGCAGTGGGGAACGCGGCGAACGCGGCGGTCGCCGCCGCGAGGCTCGGGCTCGCAAGCGCCTTCGTCTCAAACGTGGGGCACGACACCTTCGGCAGCGACATTCTCGCGACCTTTGCAAAAGAAGGGGTCGATACGCAGTACATCAAGGTGCACGACCACATCCCGACCAATCATCACTATGTGCTGATGTACGAAACCGAACGGACGATTCTTATCCGCCACGAGGAATATCCGTATACCATTCCCGAAGGATTCGTGCCGCCGAAGTGGCTGTATCTCTCGTCAGTCGGAGAACAATCCGCAGATTTCCATATCGCACTTGCCGAGTGGCTTATCGCGCACCCGGAGACGAAACTCGCCTTCCAGCCCGGCACATTTCAAATGAAAATCGGAAAGGAGCGGCTCGCACCGCTGTATGCCGCAACCGAGTTTTTCGCCTGCAACAAAGAAGAGGCTGAACGCATCCTCGAGGCCGGCAAAACCGATATACCAACGCTTCTGCGCGACATGCACGCGCTCGGGCCTAAGATCGTCCTTATCACCGATGGACCGGACGGCGCGTTCGCCTATGACGGTACCGAGATGCTCAAGGTCCCGATGTATCCTGACCCTTCGCCGCCGGCGAACCGCACCGGCGCCGGCGATGCGATGACCTCGACGGTGGTCGCCGCGCTCTCGCTCGGCAAATCGCTCCGCGAAGCGCTTTTGTGGGGACCGGTGAACTCAATGTCAGTCGTGCAGCATGTCGGCGCGCAGAAAGGCCTCTTGACGCGAGAGAAGCTCGAAGAGTATCTCGCACATGCTCCTGCAGACTACATCGTCACTGCGCTCTGATGCGCGAGAAGTGCTGTTCGCAATTATCTCGCGTTATCCGCCCGATTCTGCAGTATCGACTGCTGAAGTGCGGCATAACTCCCCTCAGTACCCTGCATTGCGGAATTAACGGCATCCGTCGTTCCGATGTGCACGATAATGAGCGACGCTCCCGCGCCGACGATAGTGATGAACAATATGCCGAGATACGCGTTTACCCTGTCCTTCATATCTCCCGCATCATACCGCACGTACAAGCGCGCGTGCGACATCCGCAACATGAACAGCATCAAGTCCGTAGTGGGCAAGAAGCTCCTCGGGAGAGCCCGACTGGCCGAACTGATCCTGAATGCCGAGCCTCGTAATGGGCACTGGATGCTGTTCGGAAAGGCATTCGGCAATAGTGCTCCCGAAGCCGCCTGCGGCCTGGTGCTCCTCGAGGGTGATGACGCGGCCCGCACGCTTCGCCGCCTCGACAATCGCTTCGACATCGAGCGGCTTCACGGTCGGCACATGCAGCACGAGAGCGCCGATACCCTCTTCGGCGAGCGTGCGGGCCGCGACGAGCGCCGTATAACTTACAGAACCCGTAGAAAAAATCGCGACCTGCGGCTTCTCTGATTCAAAAAGAAGGAGTGCCTTCCCAATCATAAACGGCGTGCGAGAAGTGGTGAAGACGGGTGTGGCAGAACGGCCGAAGCGCAGGTATACCGGCCCATCCGTCTTGGCCGCCGCCACCGTCGCTTTGTGCGCCTCCACAGCATCGGCGGGTACGATGACCGTCATTCCCGGGAGCATGCGCATCATGCCGATGTCTTCAAGCATCTGATGCGTCGCACCGTCGGGACCCACCGAAACGCCGGCATGCATGCCGCATATCTTGACCGGCATCTGATTTAGCGCGATGGTCGTGCGGATCTGCTCGTAGTTGCGGCCCGGCGAGAACGCCGCATAGCTCGTGATGAACGGTATCTTCCCGGCTCTCGCCATCCCAGCCGCCACCGTCGCCATGCCCTGTTCGGCGACGCCCATTTCTATAAACCGAGCAGGGAACTCCTTCTGGAACCACTCGGCGCGCGTGCTCTCAGCGAGATCAGCCGTGAGCACCACGACGCGCGCATCGGCGCGACCTGCCTCCACCGCACCCGTGCCGAAGCCGTCGCGCGTCGGCTTCTCTTCGATGTCCGGCGAGAATACGTTTTCTGACAAATGTGCATCTCTGTTAAGCATGATGTATTTGTTCCAAGAACCGCTTACCCTCCGCCTCGGTCGGCGGCTTGCCGTGCCAGTGATAATCAGACTCGATCTCGGGCACGCCCTTGCCGGGGATCGTATGCGCAATGATGATCGTCGGTTTGCCGAAAACGGTCTTCGCTTCCTCTATTGCAGCGATGAACGCGCGAATATCGTTGCCCGCTTTCTCCATTACCTACCAATTGAAGGCGCGATATTTATCCGCGAGCGGTTCGAGCGGCATCACGTCTTCAGTGTTCCCGTCTATTTGTATATTGTTGCGATCCATGACTGCCGTGAGGTTTTGCAATTTGTTTTTCCCTGCGAACATCACCGCCTCCCACGTGTTCCCTTCCTGCTGTTCGCCGTCGCTCATGAGGCAGTACACTCGCCGCCCATGTTTGGACTTCGTAAATCCATCATCAGATGATGGATTTACGAAGTCCCTCAATGCAAGAGCCATCCCCGCGGCCTGTGCGAGACCTTCGCCCAAGGGTCCCGAGGTCGTCTCAAGTCCCGGCAGGCGCAGGCGCTCCGGATGTCCCTGGAGCCGGCTGCCGAACTGCCGCAGCGTGAGGCATTCTTCGACGCCAAAGTAGCCCGCATGCGCCAAGGTCGCGTACAGCACGGGAGCGATATGACCGTTAGAGAGCACGAGCCGATCACGCTCCTCCCAGTCGGGATGCTTCGCATCGTGATGCAAGATATGAAAATAAAAAGCCGTGAGGATGTCCGCCATGCCCAAGGGGCCGGCCGTGTGTCCGCTCTCGGCGGCAACGAGCATCCGGATAATCGTCTCGCGGATGGTCATAGCCCGCCTCTCTAGCGTGCGCACTTGTTCGTCAGTGAGCGGCATCACTGTAGTATAACGCACGCCAGCGTCACACGCCGAACGGACTGCGGAGCATCTCGAACTTTTTAACTTCGGCCGCAGGATGTTTAGATCGTACGATGGCGGAACCGACGACGAGCGTCGAGACGCCGAGCGCAAGCAGCTTTTTTGCATTTTCAAGCGAGACACCACCGTCAACCTGGAGCGGCAGAGCGGGATACATCCGGTGGAAGGTCCGTATCCTCTCCAGCACACGCTCATCAAACGGCTGACCCTGCTGACCTATCTTCGCAATGCCCATGAATTGCACATAGTCAACGTCGCTAAGACAAGAACCCGCGAGCGCAAAACTGCTTTCAATATTAAGCGCGAGACCGAACGTAACAAGACCGCCAAACTCCCGCCGGGCGCGCTTAAGGAGATGCGGCATATCGGCAGAACTCTCCGTATGAAAGATGAGTCGCGAGGCGCCAATAGCGAGCCATGCCGAAGCGACCTCGAGTGCGTCGAAGCACATCAGGTCGATCTCATACGCAATGTGTTCAAGGTTCGGCAGCATCTCCCCCTTCCGCACCATTTCTATTAGCTCCGGGTAGGGCGTGCCCTTCGTAGCTTCAGCGGAGTAGGGAAAGCTTGCCGGCGCGGCCAGCTTGCCGTCGACAATATCGATCTGCACGCGGCTGATATGCGGGAGCGATGAAAAAAGCGTGAGCTTCTCCTCGAAGTCTTTCTGCGAAGAAGGGAGCACGGCCGGAACAATGAGGGTCATACAATTTTCAATTTACAAGTACCAATTTTCATTGAATTTTCAATGTCTTAATTTTCAAATATTTGAAATTGATAATTGTTTGATAATTGCAAAATTGATAATTGAAAATTATGTACTTAGAACTTTGCTAGGCGGCGACTGTGGCGCGGCGAGTCTGAAAAGGGAGTTTCGAGAAAGAGGTGCACCGCCTCCTCGGCCTCCTCTCCGCTCACGAAGCGCGCGCCGATCGAGAGCACGTTTGCGTCGTTGTGACGGCGGGCGAGCCGCACGAGGTCATAGCCGTCTTCAGAGTGACCGCCTTCGATGTCGAGTGCCGCGGTCACACGAGCGAGCCCATAGAAGACTGCGGCGCGCACGCCGCTCACACGGTTCGCGCACATCGCCTCGCCCTGCCCGCTCCCGCCGATGATGATGCCACGCGTGTCCTGCGTAGCCTTGGCGGAGTGGGGCGCGCCGAGCTCGTCTGCGACGCGGCGCGCGAGTGGCGTTACAAAGTCCGGATAATCGTCCTCGGGATCGCTCGCATGCGCACCCATATCCTCTACCTCATGCCCGAGCGTCGTGAGATGCTCGACGAGCGCCTGTTTGAGCGCGTATCCGGCGTGGTCTCCAGCAATGAAAACCTTCATTGCTGGAAGTATAGAGTATAAAGTATGAAGTATAAAGGGCTCCCTATATACTTACTACCCCATACCATATACCGCTCGTCCGTCATGCTTTGGCAGTCGCCAAAACATGCCTGACGAGGCTCTCTGTGTATCCCATCTCGTTATCATACCAAGCGAGCACCTTCACGAGGTTTCCGTCCACCACACGCGTCATCTCGAGATTGGCGATAGAGGCATACGGCTCGCCGACAATGTCGCTCGAGACGAGTTCTTCATCGGTCGTTGTGAACATGCCTTCCCAGCGCGGGAGTCTCGCCGCCGCGCGCAGTATCTCGTTCACCTCTTCGCGCGTCGTCGGCCGCTTCGCGATAAATGTAATATCCGTTATCGAACCGGCCGCGACCGGCACGCGGAGACTGATACCGTCGAACTTTCCGGCAAGCTGCGGGTACGCCTCGGTCACCGCTATCGCCGCGCCGGTTGTTGTCGGCACGATATTCTGCGCCGCGGCTCTGCCCTCCTTATTATCCTTCTTTGACGGGCCGTCCACGATTGACTGAGAAGCCGTGTAGGCGTGCGTCGTCGAGAGCATCGCCTTCTCAATGCCGATCGCCTCATCGAGGATCGAGATGATCGGACTCGCGGCATTCGTCGTGCAGGAGGCGTTGCTCGATATCTGACAGGTCGCGAGCCGCTCTTCGTTGAGCCCCATAAGCACCGTCGCGCCGAGCGGTGAATCTCCCTTCACCGGTGCTGTGATTACCACGCGCTTCGCGCCCGCAGTGAGATGTGCGCTCGCCTTCTCATAGTCGGTGAAGAATCCGGTCGACTCCACCACGACATCCACCGCGAGATCCTTCCACGGCAGGTTCGCCGGATCCTTTTCTGAAAAGAACTTCACCTCTCTGCCGTCAATCAGCAACGCTGATTGCCCTGAGCTTGTCGAGGGGCTGACATCCACCGCAAACGGCGCTCGGCCGTAGACTGTGTCGTACTTGAGGAGATACGCGAGATTCTCTAGCGAGCCGAGATCGTTGACCGCGACAATCTCAATGCCCCGGTTCTGCGAACGCCGCGCAAAAGCCCGTCCGATTCTTCCAAATCCATTGATTGCTACTTTTATTGTTTTCATTGCCCTTCATTTTACCTCCTCTTGCCCATTTTATCCCGTGTATAATGCATGTAGGGTCTCGTAGACCCTACATGCATGACTAATCTATATCACCTGATGAATCGTGGTGTTGAAGGAAGAAATCTCTTTGAGGATTCTTCCGACTACGTTCGCTTTATCCATAATTTATATGAATTCAACGACACGAAAGTCGCCGCAGCATCCGACCGTAGATTAGGACACGATGTAGGGTCTACGAGACCCTACATTAGGGAGAGGATAGTGAATATACACGGATGGTGTCTGATGAGAAACCATTACCATTTACTGCTCTCCGAGAGAATTGAAAACGGCATTCCGCTTTTTCTTAGGAAGATAAACACTGGGTACGCAAACTATTTCAATACGCGATATACCCGTAAAGGAACACTCTTCCAAGGTCGCACGAAGAAGGTCGTCATCGAACGCGATGCGCACTTTTTATACATCCTGCATTATATCCACCTGAATCCGCTCGACTATCTCGACGGTTCGAGCGACTGGCGCTACCGAAGTAAAGGGAGCATACAAAATGCAAAGGAGTCACTCAAGTATCTGGAAACATACCGCTGGAGCAGTTTGTTGGATTATCTCGGTCAAAAGAATTTCCCGTCTCTCCTTTCGAAAAATCTTTTTGAAAAAGCGCTTGGATCTTACCCAAGGGAACTCACCGCATACTTACAGGACGCAGAAGACGATAATGCGGCACCAGATACATGGCTCGAATGAATGTAGGGTCTACGAGACCCTACATGAGTGCTCCATACTATATACTCTATACTTCATACTGCATTTCATTCATCTTCCTAGATTGTAGAGGGATTTGACCTCGGTGGCGGAGAGGGCGCGGTTGTAGATACGGACGTCGTCGAGAGAACCATTAAAAAATTCGGCAGTAGTAATTGTAGATCCGATGATCGGGGAATTGCTCCCGGTACCAAACGATGCTCCCGCAGTTATAGTTTCATTTGCGACTCCGTTTACATATAGAGTTGCAGAGACGCCCGAAACAACAAGACTGAGATGCACCCACGTGTTCAATGGCACCACATAGGTAAAATAATTAAAACCGGAGTTGTAATAAAATACCCGTCCGGAAGAGTTTATCGCAAGTTCAAATCGCGGGTTACTGTTACCGCTGTTACTATTATAGATAGAACTGTAACCGGCTGGATACGCAGAAACCTTTACAAATGCACCGAGGCTCCCTGCTCCTGAAAAATTCAAGGAGCTACTTCCCGTTGAAATTACATAGCTACTTCCGTTGAACTTCAGGGCTTGGCCGATTTTGCCGATGACGGGAGAAGAGGTGGTGGACATCGAGATGAGCGAGCCGTTGTTGCCGGCACCGCTTCTGTCGAAGGCGGTGCCGATGCCCCAGTTTATGTCCTTGCCGTCAAAGGACCAGAGACCGACGAGGCCGTTTGTTACAGAAGTGTTGGTAGGGGCGTTTACCGTCGCCGCGCCGGAGCGGTAGAGCGCGGCGACCTCTGCCGCCGAGAGTGCGCGAGAGTATATGCGCGCGTCGTCGATGGAACCATTCCAATAATAATTGGGGTTCCCCGCATCATCAAATACGCCAATTTTTCGAACATTAGAAGCCAGATTGAAGGTCTCTGCATTCTGGTTTGTTTGAACACCGTCAACATACAGAGTAATAGTTTGTGTGCTACCGCCGCTCGAAGTAAGCACGATATGATGATATTTAGTCTGATCGGTAATTCCTGAACCGAAATTTCGACCATATCCCCCACCGCCAAACGAATTGCTGGTTCCAACTTGAGCATTGGTAACCCAACCGATAAAAGCTGACTCCCCGACTGCTCCATTCCCAATGGCTAGAGCGGATCCATAGCCGCCAGATCCACCAGTGCCTTTCACCCAGGCAGACAACGTATATGCACTTGTACCGGTAATCGAATTGGCCCCAAGATTTACATATTGTAGATTCGTCCCGTTAAAACTGAGAGCTTTGCCGAATTTACCAGTGGTCCAGGTGGGACTGCCGATGAGGGTGCCGGTATTGCCGAGGCCGCTCGAGTCATTTGCGCGAGTGCCAGCGCCCTCATCAAACTTCCACGCGCCGACGAGGCCGGTGCCCGTTGCTGCCTTGATCGTCGCCGCGCCAGAGCGGTAGAGCGCGGCGACTTCTGCCGCCGAGAGTGCACGGTTGTAGATGCGGACGTCGTCGATATTTCCGTTCCATGCGCGATGATTGGAGTCGGTATTAAAAGTATCTCTGCCGATGCTGAAATTGATAGAACCGTACACAAGAGGATAGGCCGAGCTTGTAGCGTAAAAAGCGCCGTCTCTATAGGTGGTGATGGTGTTGCCGCTCTTTGTGACCGAGAGAAAGTGCCAGGTATAATCTGTCCTCGGGAAGTAGCCGAACCCGACAGCTCTCCACGCAGCACTGTCACCATATATAAAAGACATTTCATTTCCCGATGGGTACCCCACCTGAAAAGCGAACCCGGTAAGATTAGAGACATGACCCTGCGATATCGGCACGGCATAACCATTCTGGGTCCCCGCCGATTTAACCCACGCGCCGATGGTGAAGTCGTCAGAGCCGCTCACGAACTGCCTCCCAGTATCCACGTAGCTGGTTGTGCCGTTGAAGCTGAGCGCCCTGCCGAGCTTGCCGCCAGTCCAGAGCGGAAGTGGCGAGCCAGAGAGCGTGCCGGCATTGCGAAATCCGGAAGAGTCGTTCGCCTTGGTGCCGGCGCCTTCGTCAAACTTCCACGCGCCGACGAGGCCGACGCCCGGCGGGAGAAGGAGGGTCGCGGCGCCCGCTGCGGGCGCCGCGACGGTGAGGGTGAGCAGGAGAGACAGCACGGCCGCCGCAGCCCATGCGACAAGCTCAGGGTAAACGGCGGCCGTGCTTCTTGCTATCCACAAGCTCATTGACTTTTTAAAGTAGTTCATATATTATATCTCTTATCAGACCTCGGAGGCCGGCTTGTCCGGCCTCTTGAATTTTTGGTCCCTCCCAATGATTTTTCGCAACTTAGGCAATGCTACATATTTAGCACGCGCCACCAATTCTTTTGAGACATGCCCACGTGTCGATACCACCACAACGCGTTTCCCTTCTCTTTTAAGTATATCGAGTAGATATGCGAAATCCGAGTCACCTGAAAAAAGTACGCAAGTGTCATACTCCTGACGTACGATATATGCGTCGAGTGCGAGCTCAATATCAAGACTACCTTTTGACATAAACGAACCGTCTGTTTGTCGTATAAACTTAACCTCTTTGGCCGTAACGATATATCCAAAAGACTCGAGTTTTTTCAAAAATGCACGCTGTTTTTCGCTTTTTTCTATGATGCCCGTGTAGTAGTACAGTTCAACGGCAGATGATTCTTGTTGTAAATATTCTGCAAGTCGCGCGTAGTCAATCCGCCATCCGAGCGAACGTTCCGAATAAAATACGTTCGCCGCATCGATGAACACTGCCGTCTTGCCTTTTATAAATTGGCCAATCATACCTTATATGGGCGTCGTGGTGGCCGCGACCACCGTCACGAGCCGCGAGACACTGCCGGTGTTCCCTGCCGCATCGGTCGCGTTGTAGGTCAGCTGATAGGATCCGGCAGTCGCTGTGTCAACCGAGCCCGTCACGACAATCTTCGCTGTGAGATCTCCATCCACATCATCCGAAGCTGTCGCACCCGGGTCGGTGAAGGTGCCACCAGCGGTGAGCTCGAGCGCCGCGCTGCCTGAGAGCGTTACTACCGGCGCGGTTGTATCAGCGGAGGCGGCAGTCGTGCTCGCGGTGGAGGTTGTGTTCGTCGCGGCGGAACCAACGATGACCGAGCGCGTCACCGTGGCGAAGTTGCCTGCCGCATTGGTCGCCTTATAGGTAAGGATGTGCGTCGTCTCGACTGAGGTGCTCACCGCTGAGGCAGGATCTGCTTGTTCGATACCGTCGACATAGGTGACGACCGGCGAGCCGTCACTCACCGAGACGCCCGGTTCGATGTAGGAGCCGCCGACCGAGAGACGCACGGGGTTGTCGCCGAGGAGCGTAATCACTGGCGCGGTCGAGGAAGTCTGACTTGCGCTCTGAGCGGAAGTCAGACTTCCACCGACCGCCGGCGTGCTCGTCGCTATCTGCCCTTCCGTCTGGACGAGGAAGTAGTCAAAGGAGACATCCGCTGTTTCGCTCTGCGAGAGCACCACGCGGAAGGAGCCGACCGCCTTGTCAGAGACCCACCAGCTGCCGGTGATTTGCGAATTGAAGGTGATAAAGACCTTTGTCGAGGGTTGGACGAGCGAGTTCTGCACCTGTGCCACCGTGTTGCCGGCGAGGATAGTGACCGAGCCGGCCGAGCTTGTGCCGTCGGCGTCCTTAGAGGCGACGAGCTGACGGAAGACGAGTGTGTTGAACTGGGCGATGCCCTGTTTAATCAGGATGCCGAATCCCTCAAGCGCGCTCGCGAGGCTGGAGCTCGAGAACGCGAGCGGCGAGCCGCTCGCGCTCGAGACTGCCCCGCTCTCAAGCGCCGCGAGGCGCGATTCGAGCGAGGTGATGCGGGTATTCTGGGAGTCGACCTTGGCGGCCAAGGCCTGCACGCCGGCGAGGGTGAAGGTGGCGAACTTATAGATGTCGACGCCCTTGCCGTTTGGCGAGAGGATTTCCGGCGCGATGACCTGCGTGTCTTCGGCAATGAGACCGATGCGGAGCGGGTTCTGCTGGTCCTCAACAGTGTAGCGGTAAGTGGCGACTTTGAGATTTACGAGCTGGTTGAGCATGTCGTCGGTGGAACTCGCAGTCTCGTACGTGATGTCGGTTTTCAAATTGCGCGTGGAAGTGTTGACGAAGGAGATGGCACCGATGTCGCCCGCCACATCCAAAGTGTGCTGCGGCGTCGGAGTACCGACGCCGACATTCCCGCTGCTATTCACATAGAATATGCTCGCGCCCGTAGACGATGCGATGCTAAACAAATCAGTGGTCTCGGAGGTGCTTTGCAGGCTCAACATCGTCAATGGCGAGGTGGTGCCGATGCCCACCGAGCCGCCCATTGATACTACATTGGTAGCAGGGTCTGCGCGCAGAAGATAGGTATTGTGCGCGAAGATGCCGTTGCCGACGAAGTTGTGCGTGCCCTCCACCTCGATGTCATAGACATGCTCGCGGCCGACCGGAGTGATGGAAACTATCTCGTCCCATATCATCTCTCCTGTTTTTGAGGGTACGGCAATTTCAACTCCCTCTACAAGATCCGATACCTTGTACCATCCTTTCTTATCGCCGCGCATTTTTTCGAGTAGTGACATATTAAATATAATTATAGCTTGACTTTGCCAGGCTCTCGCGGCGCACTGCCCCATCTTTTCCACGACTGCTCCAAATGGAAGGTCTTGGTTCGGCTCTCGGCATAACGGGCGATGATCTCGTCGAGTATACCCATATCCACCTTCTCCCCGTACATACCTTTAATATGTTCCAGGTAGATGATCATCTTGTTGCAACCGGACATCGCCTTCTCCAGGAGGGCGAGACCCTTCATGAAGTCGCCGAAACGGATAGAGTGCGCCTCGCCGATGGAAAGCGGCACGGTCATCGTGCAGTCCATCAAGCCTTCCAAAAAAGGATATTTCAGCGTCACCAATTTCGGCCGGACACTTTTGACCACGATGACCGCGCAATTCATCGTCTGTTGGTAAATATCGAGGTCGCGGAAGGTCTTCACCGGCTTCTTCGGCGTAAATTGATACTTGCTATATTTTGTTTGCGCGTAGGGTTTCATCGCCCCGCTGCCGGAGTTGCCTTTGGCTCTGCTTGCATCTTTGGATTGTGCGTAGTTCATCATATTCATGTAATTACCAACTCGTCAGTACGCGGCACAACGGCAATCGAGCCGTCGCGATAATGCACGCGTCGTTTTTTCGTTTTAGTTTGAATTTTCTTCACAATATGTAGCGGATAGAACTCGTAGAAATCCTTGTCGTCGAACCACGCGCACTTGAACTCGAAGAGCCGCAGGCCGGTGAGGCGCGAGAGGGCGAGCGCGTACCAGGTGAGCTGTTCAATCGGCTTCTCCTTGCTCGCGTTCGGCTTGTAATCAAGAATGTGTACCATGCCGTTTCTAATTTGGACTATATCAATATGACCGGTTAACAATTTCGGAAAACGTCGGGCCTGCTTATCGCCTTTCAATTCTAGCAATCCGTCGGTCGTGATTTTGAATTTGAGCTCATTCTCCATATGTTCCACATCCTCTTTCCTGATGTACACGGGAACCTCGGTCGCCACCGTCACCGAATCGTTCGCTATCATGAAGCGCTGGAGCGCATCATGCCGCCCCTGATTGTCCGCGACGCTCCGCAAAACAAATTCGGCAGTTTTATTCGCGAAGTTGGACTTGCTCTTCACTATCATATCCGTCTTGTCGAACTTGCTCCGTATCTCGCTCATCCGCTCGCCATCCTGGAAATATTGATGCGGCGTCTCGCTCGATACATTGTCCAAGTATTCTTTTAGCCTGCCGAAGCGGCGATTCTTAAACTCCTCCATCGACAATAATGTTTTGGCACGGTGGTAGCGGAAGCGGTAGAGCTGACGATGCGCCATCGTGACGACTTCTATCATCTTCTGTGGCGGGAAAAGCTTAATAGCATACGGGCGCATCCGCTCGAAACGGCAGATCGGTTTGTATTCTTCCACCCAGCTTGCGAGGGTTGCCGGTATCGGTGGCTCCACGTCTTTGAACTTTTCCCCCAAAATATGACAGGTCTGCTCCAACGTCAGGCCTAAGTTGTAATAACTGATGCCCTCCAGTATCACCTGCAAAGGGAACCGTTTGCCTTTCACTCTTTCTGCAGTGAAAGTCCGTCCGCAATTCTCTGCACGACACAAGTAGAGCTGGACCGCCTCATGCTTCTTCTGTCGGATGCCGCGCTTCACGAAATCACTTGAGTTGCAGTACGGACAGACCGTGCCCGTCGACATCGTCGCCTTTGGTGCGAGAGGGAGTGCCGCAGGCGCAACTTCAACATCGGCACTGGGACGCTCGGCAATGGGACCGAAAACCGCGTCCGCCACAAACCGCCCCCACCGCACGACGGTACTTTCTTTATCCCCACCCTTCATTGACTTTTTAGTGTCGTTCATATATCATTCAAATACAAATGGCTTCGGCCCTACTCTGCTTAACGGCGGAGGAACAATGGAAAGAGAAGGAACTCATGGCAAAAGGGCTATGAGTTTTTTCTTAAGCAACACAAAGTCTTCGGCCGATATATAACCAATCATGCGACGTAACCGCTTCGCGTCGATAAGACGTATTTGCGAAAGAACCGCCACACTTTTTTCATCGTCTGTTCCAGTCTCTGACTGTAGTTTAAACGCGAAGTAGAAAGGCATATCTTTCTGCGTACGTGTTAACGGCACGCCCCAGAGTATGTCGTTATTGAATTTACGGATTATCACGATAGGTCGCAAGAACATGTCGTCGCCTCCATCTTGTTCGAATCCGATATTCTCTCCAAGATGGCAGTACCATATCTCACGCTCGTGGAAGAAAAGCCTTGGATTGTCGGCATTGTGAAGTCCTTTCTTGATGGGCGTCCAGATGTTGTAGTCTTTTTTCATAGTGTTTTTGCTCCCATATCACGAATTTCCACTCCACAAAACGCACGAGTTTCATCGTTTTTGAGGTTCCACCCCAGCAGACGTGATATAAAATGAGTGCTTTTTGTGCAACTTATTTTGACAGGTGTAAAGAAGTTTTTCATACTTTTTTCGACGCGAGGCGGGCCAGAAACGGGTGGTTTGCGGTGGTGCGGATGCGCCTTCCCGACCTCGTCACGAGCTCATACACCTCCTGCTCGCCCATGTCGATGAGTGCGTTCACACGCGAATAAACAACGCGACCCGTGCGCTCATCAAGCGACTGGATTTCATCGCCTTCTGCGATGTCTTTGATGTCGACTTCATCAAATTCGTACGAACCGTCAGCACGTTTCTTCCTCCTGCGCAGTTTCGTATCCCCCACCACGCATTGAGCATTCACATCAGGTCCCACGCTCAAAACCCCTGCAATGGGCTCTATTTGCTTCACCTTTGCGTTTAATTCCTGTATCGCACCGGTGAGATAGGGAGCGAAGCCCGCGTAGTTGAGGGCTAGGTAGCCGTCAGCGCCCTGCATCACGAGATCGGGGAAAATCGACTGCACTTCTTGGGCGATGAAGCCGGTGTGGATGGTCGCGTTCGCGCCGTCAGACTTCCATGCGAAGGTAACCGGATTGAGCGCGAGCACGCTCTCGAGCGTGGAGGAGGCGAGCGCGGAGATGCTGGTCTTGAGCCGCAGGTCGGAGGTGCAGCCGGTGAAGGCATTGTTGGGGTTGATGTAGCAGGAACCGGTGGAGTTTTCAAACTGTGCGATGGTGCCGGTCGGGGTTGCGCTCCCGACTGATAACAAATATGTGGGGCTCGTCGTCCCGATGCCGACGTTGCCGTTCTTATCAATTCTCATCCTCTCGTTTACGACATCAGATAATCTGGTAGAAAAAGTCATATAGCTGTCAGACAACGTGGTGTTTGTAGAATTGAACGCCCCAATTCTACCAAGTTCAGCACCAGAGCCAGAGTTTCCAGTATCAAACGACATATACGCCCCTTGTCCAACACCCGTACCACCGGAGTTGTTCTGGAGCAACAAAGCTTGAACGCCGCCCGAGTTAGATGTGGTCGCCACGTGCAGTGTGGCTGTAGGGCTCACCGTCCCGATGCCGACGTTGCCGGCACTAGTGATTCTCATTTTTTCTGTTCTACCAGCTCCATTATC
>JAQUAU010000009.1:23565-27117 GCA_028687085.1 Minisyncoccota bacterium
CCGGTATTAGATTCTATTTGTCCCACGATTTCAGCATATTCTTGACGAGCACTGCCAGAATCCAAAGCTGAAAATATGTAACCAATCCCATCTCCTACGGTATTTGACCCAGAACGGAAGATATCAATTGCTCCAAATGTATCTGATGCTGCTGTATACCCCACATCAAAAGTAGTTGCAACATTACTCCCAGTGCCGTTTGCTACATACAACTTATAAGAACTCGGATTCGTCGTCCCGATGCCGACGTTGCCGCTCATATACACATTGCCATTTGCCTTGAACGTAGCCGTATCGGCAGCACCATTACCAATAGTCAAAATAGTGTCGGTTGTTGCACCAACATTTCTTTGAAATAAAGACGTGCTGGTAGGATTTAACTCAATAGTACTTCCGGCACCGTCTGCAAACTCAGCATTACCTATAACCGAAAGCTTCTTCCCCGGATTCGTCGTCCCGATGCCGACGTTGCCTGTCCCCTCTATATTCAACAGATCATTACGACCCCAAATACCTAAACGAATCTGGCTTTTCTGCGTGGTCGCCGAAGGCACGAAGGTCAAATGACCCAATTCGTCAGTTGCCCGCGCTCTGCCGAAATAGATCCCTGCGGTGTGCACGCCATTCGCAGCACTGGGGGCTAACACGTTCACCATTTCATTGAAATCGGTCGAGACCGAATTTTGCACGGTGAACAATACCACTGGATTCGTCGTCCCGATGCCGACGTTGCCGGTGCTGATTGTCTGCAGCAACAGATTACCGGTATCCGTCGCATCTATCGTTAAATTATGAGAACCGGTAAAGACATCGTTGCCCACCTTTCTGATGCCACTATATCCAAACGCTATGCCTTGCGTACCGTTGCTGTGCACGATACGGAATCCGTCATATTGGCTCAAATTTCCGGTGATATAGCCGGCCGCAAGACTCGCAGAGTGTGTCCCTGTTCTTGTTGCGCCCATCACATCCAGTTTCGCGACCGGACTCGCCGTGCCGATGCCGACCAGGCCCGCATTCGTGACGACCATCTTGGTGGAGGTGGCGAGGCCGGTGCCGGTCTGGAAGTTGATAGCGCCGCCAGTGGTGTACGTGAGGTCGCCCCAGGAAGTCACGCCCACGCCGCCACCTCCGGTGGCAGAGGTCATCGAGCTTCCGTCCTGGAAGATGAATCTTCCGCCCGAGCCTGCGGTAATCTTCACATCGCCATTGACCTCCAGCTTGCTACCCGGCGTTGCCGTCCCGATGCCGACGTTGCCTGTGTTTAATATCGTCAACCTTTCCGTCATTGTAGCCGCCGCTCCAGCTGTTCCACTTGGAGCATTTCTGAAGAATAAGTTTCCCGACCCATCATTAATTTGAAGGTCAGTTGCATATCCTGTATTTCTATATTTATAACCGCCATTGTAGTATGCGTTGTCAGTAATAGCAGAATTAGTTAAAGCATAAGGAATGAACTCCATACTTCCGAAACGAACTTGCGAATTTGTAGTGTTGTAGGCAGGAATATCTAATGTCACAGCCGGCCCCGTCGTCCCGATGCCGACGTTGCCTTGATTATCTATTGCCATACGTACAAGTGGAGTTCCATTAGATTTACTTGCCGTCAATCTAAATGCACCATACGTTGAAGTATCTGCACCAAATGAATAAATATTCGCTCCTGCGTTATCAAATGCATATGTTGCCGCACTTGTTTGGTTTACGAGTGCTCCACCTCTAGCAACCATGGAACCATTAACATCAAGTTTCTCGGTTGGTCCCGTCGTCCCGATGCCGACGTTGCCTTTCATATACGCATTCCCGTTATCGAGAACGTAGAAGTTATCAACGTTTGAAGAGTCTGCTACTGAAAATCCACGCCCAGTGCCTGTCCCTGCGCCAGTCACCGACAGTCTGCTGAACGGGGACGTGGTGCCGATGCCGACGTTGCCGTTCACATCAAAACGCATTCGCTCTAGATTATTAGTACCGATTACAACAGGAGCAGAATTCACAGAGCCAACAATAAGTCCATTGCCAGCACCGACTGCTAATTGTGTGTACCCGCCAAGGGTTAATCCAAATTGTATAGCTGTCCGAGCACTACCGTGAGCGGTAAGTATCGTCTGGGCCGTATCAGATTTCGTCATGAAACCGCTTTGTGCACCAGTACCCACAGAATCGCTATTATAAGCTCTTAAAATCACGGCGCTTGATTGATTACCAACGACATCTAAATTGTATGAGGGACTCGTCGTACCGATGCCGACGTTGCCACTACTTGTTATCCTCATCTTTTCCGATACGCCTCCGCCAGCGAGATTTGTTGCGAACGCTATGTTACCACCGCTCGTATTCTCATACGAATCAATCCTGTTGACACCACCAACAACGCCGTACATTTGGAGGAGCGATGACGCAGTCGAGTTTAAGGACGCGATAGTTCCATTGACTTGCAACATACCTTGCGTTGGATTCGTCGTCCCGATGCCGACGTTGCCGCTACTGTCGATTCTCATACCACTCGCACCACCTGACCCTGAAGATCCATTTCCTCCACTAATTGCCACTCCGTTATATCCCCTGATGATCGCATCTCCTGCAAGCGAGTTAGTATTGTAGTTAGTAGCTGTATTCGCATATCCAAAATACGAATTATTAGTTCCATTACCAACTGACATCGCCGCATAGGAACCATTGTTAGTTATACTGAGTTTTTCACCTGGCCCCGTTGTTCCAATACCCACATTTCCTCCATTTTTTATTATCATCTGGAAAGAGCCAACATTTCCATCTGTCCCACTGTAGAACCAATGATCGCCACCACCAGCGACCCAGTTTACATTCCCGAGATAGTCTGTTCGCCATTTGCCACGCAATGTTCCATTGATAACTGAAGAGAGTACATTTTGCCCTGTTGCACTTGGGTTGTCTAAGTAAATATGGCTATTGGCACCCGCTGTGTTTGTATAGTCAGTGTTGTTGAGATAGACCGCAAGTTTGCCAGCAGGATTCGACGTGCCGATCCCCACGTTCCCATTCGCAAGTACTGTGAATATATTTTGATTCGTCGTCGTTGCGATTTGGAAAAGATTATCAGTGGAATTAGAACTATTGATTGAAAGTTTGTAGGTGGGCGTCGTCGTCCCGATGCCGACGTTGCCACCGCTATTAGTATTCAACAAAATTTTTGAACCATCAATGGCAATTGGCTTCCCGTAGGCGTTCGTCGTGATATTAAATTGAGTAAGAGTGTTACTTAATTGTCCAACTGGCAAACTCCCAGTCACAAAATCAACAACTCCTCCATTTGATGCATTGCCAATTGCTAACGTCGTATACCCACTATAAAAAGTTGGACTCACCGTCCCCACCCCCACATTCCCATTATCTAATACGACCATCTTTGGACTATCCGCGCTGTCGGCAACAAGAAACCCAATGCCTGTTCCTGTCCCCGCCCCCCTCACACTCAACTTCCCCCACGGACTCGTCGTCCCGATGCCGACGTTGCCACCGCTTATAATTCTCATTGCCTCCCCGCCAGTTACGTTAAATATCAATCCTGTC
>JAQUAU010000051.1 GCA_028687085.1 Minisyncoccota bacterium
GAGCGGGGAGGTCGAGGAGGTCGGTGAACCGAGGCCGTAGGCGTCGAAGAGCGTTCCGTCGTTTCGGACGGTGTAGCCGAAGGGCATGACGGACGTGAGCGAAGAAAGGTGCGGGAGAACGTCTGCGGTACTCGTCGCGACGCGCCAGTAGGGGAGCCAGCCAGAGACTTCAAACGGGGCAGCTTTTACCGCGGCATTTGCAGAAAGCGGCGCGCTTATGAGCAGGAGTGCGCCTACGAAAAAGATTTTTGTAGAAAGAGGCACGAACGTATTTTACACGGTTTATGGGCGAGAGAAAAACGCTCGCGCACGGATGCCGATGAAGATCCATGCACCGCCGAGGAGATAGCCCGCGAGCACATCGCTCGGGAAGTGGACGCCGAGATACAGCCGGCTAAAGCCGATAGCGCTGATGATGAGCACGGCCGCCGCAAGCAGGGAGCGCCTCTGCGCCGGATAGAGCGTGCAGAGTACGTAGGCGGTAAAGCCGTAGAACGTCATAGCAAGCGTCGCGTGCATGCTCGGGAAGGAGTAGGAAGTCTCGGCGATAGCCGGCAGAAGCCCGCTGGGCCGCGCACGCGCGATGAGGAGCTTCAACAGCGTCCCTGATACTCCGGCGCCCACCACGGCGGTTACGAGTCCTGCGGCGTATGCGCGATGCGCGGCAAAACGCCACAGCAGGGTGCCGATGAGCGCCGTAAGAACGATGATGAACAGATATTCGCCGAAGAGGGAGATACTGTTGAAGAGCGAAATGAAAAACGGCGTGCGGATGCCGAAAAGGTAGGTATCAAATTGCAGATCGATCGTGCTGATGAAGCTCATAGCGTTGCGTGTATGCATGGAGTATAGCTTATAAAATCGCCCGCGAGGAATGAACCCTGCGGGCGATATGAGAAGGCGATGCGAGCTTGTTACAAGCCGATTGTAGCGTCCACGCCCATCACCATAATAAGCGTGATAACGGTGATAAGAAGCGAACCGGTAATTGCGACAATGAAGGGACCCCAACCTTGTCTGCGTAACGTCCAGAAATTGGTATGCAACCCAACGCCGGCGAACGTGAGCAGGAAGGCCCATTTCGAGAGATTTGCCAAACTCGAAAGTTGAGGCCGATCGAAAGAGCCGATGCTCGCTAACACGGAGACGATTAAGAATCCGAGAACGAACTTAGGGAATTTCCCCCATAGGAATGCGGCCTTATTCCCGACGTCTTTTGCGAGCCCTTGTCGTGCGTAGTACAACGCATAGCCCAGTACGACAAAGCCGATGGTCGCATTGCGCGCGGTTTTTGCGAGTGCGGCGATTTTTCCTGAAGCATCAGAATACAGCGCTCCGGCAGCGACCGCCTCGGCAGTGTTATCCACGGCAAGACCAGCCCACATGCCGTAGGCGACATCGTCGAGCTTGAGCCAATGACCTATGAGAGGAAACGCAAAAAGCGAAAGTGCTCCCAACGTCAGAATCGCCGTGATGGCTATCGACGAATCTTCCTCATCGGCATTGATGGCTCCCTTTGTCGCAATGATAGCCGAGACGCCGCAGATAGATGAGCCGACCGCTAAGAGCGATGTCAGCTTTTGGCTCAGATGAAATTTCTTTCCGAGCCACGTCATTATCGCTATCGAGACGGCGAGTTCTATCGCGACCAGCACCAGACTGATGCCGCTCAGCTTTAAGACGTCCACGATGAGGAATCGCGAGCCCAAGAAGACGATGCCTATCTTGAGGAAGAATTCATAGGTCGCGATGCCGGGCTTGAAGATGCGGTGCACTCCGACCGTGTTCGAGATGAGCAGTCCGAGAAGGATCGCCCACAGGACATATTCGATGCCCGGCAAGGCCAGATGGTGCGCCTTGCCGTACGCCGCGTATGCCGCCTCGATGCGTTTCCCGCCGTAGCCGATGGCGGCTAAGAGCAGTATCCCCGGTATGAATCTGAGCAGATTACGGACATAGTTCATGCAGATTCTCCTTACCAGGCGATGGTGATGTTCAAGAATCGGACGCCCAAGAGTATTGCGGCGGCGATAAGTATGACCCACGTATCGATAGACCAATAGTGCATGGTGCATCTCCTAAAAAGAGCAAAATAAAGCGGTTGTAAGACGCGAGTGTTCTGCGGCAACGCTACTCTCTCGCAAAAGGGAAGTCAATCGCGTTTACCTGTGCGCCAGATACACGAACAGCGCTCTCGTGGCGAGAGCGCTGTGTCGCATTTCTTCGTCAGATTACGGAGTGGTCTGGAAGGTGTTGTCGAGGGTGATCGTGATATCTCCCGAGGCATCGATGCTGCGCGTGACGTAGTGGTACGTCGTGTTCGGCTGCAGGCCCGAGAGGGTAATCATGTGCTCGGTCGTCTTGGCGCTGCCGGAATCAGAGGAAAGGGCTCCGCTAATGTACGGCATCTGGTTGGGCCCGGTCGCCTCGTCAGACTGGATGCTGTTCGTGCTCCAGTAGACCTGGCCGGTCGTGGGCTCGTTGGTGGTCCACGAGAAGCTGGCGCTCGTAGCGTTGCGCTGGAGCGAGAGCAAGCTCAAGACAGGCACCGTGAAGAGCGTCGACGCGGTGGGCTGCGGTGTGCCGGAATTCATCGCGGCATTCAAGTGCGCCATGGTCGTCGGGCCGACGCGGCCGTAGCCGGTCGTCGCCGGTGAGCCGCTCGAGACGATACCTTCAGACGTCTGGAACTTCTGGACGCCGCCCTGCGTGAGGCTGCCGAAGTATCCGGTGACGAGTTGCGAAGGATACCAATTGATATTGGTCGAGAGGTAGGTCTGGAGATCGGTCACTTCTTGTCCTCGTGAGCCGAAGTCAAGCTGCGTATCGATCGTGGCGGCGTGGGCGGCGTAGGCGCCGACCGAGAAGGTGAACACAAACAGCACAGCAATGAACGAGCCGATTACGGCGAGATTCTTATGCATGATGGGTGTCGTAGTCATAGGTGTATACAATAGCGAGTAAATAGGGGCTGTTGGTAGAGTTATCGACCATATCCAACCTCTACCTATGATGACGTCAGAAGGAAAAAGATATTACAGTCATTGTGTGTCTTTATCAGTAAAGACGACGAGCCGCTTTGCGTAGCTCTGTGAGGCGGGATCCCACAGCCCTCCGCAGGTAATCAGATTGAGGTGCGCCGCTCCGTCGTTTGAATGGAATACGACAGCAACGCTTTCATCCCAATCGTAGGTGCGCAGTTCGCGCACGATAAATGTCGAGACCGTCCCTTCTGCATTCGTCACCTGCACCGCATCTCCTGCTCGTAAGGCCGAGAGATCATCGAATACGGCTGGCACGTTATCCTTCCAGCCGAAGTGTCCGTCGATGACTGAGCTACCGATGTCTCCGGGAAGCGGGCTGAGATTGAACCAGGCCGCGTGAGCGGGCTCTTTAGGCGAGTCGACCGCTCCGAGAGGCGTCAAACCGACAGATTCAATAGCGGCGTCCACATGGATTTTAGGTATCGTAAGACGAACCGGAAGCTTCGCCCGCACCAGCGCAGACAGCGCTGGTGCGGGCGAAGCTGGGCTTGCAGAAGAGTTCAGAATTGATGAACCGAACACCGCGAAGGACACGGCGAAC
The DNA here is from genome assembly GCA_028687085.1 of Minisyncoccota bacterium. GTDB lineage: Bacteria > Patescibacteriota > Minisyncoccia > Phycocordibacterales > Phycocordibacteraceae > C7867-001. Next base: position 3,586 of record JAQUAU010000051.1, read on the forward strand.
AGGAAGAGTAGTATCCCCGCGATGCGTGCATTACGCATTTCGCATTCCTCGGCCGAAGTAGAAGAGAAAGGGGGAGAGTGCTACGACAAACAGTGCGATAAGGCCCAAGAGAGCGAAGTCTATCTCGCGAGGAGGGAGACCCGTATCAGGGAGGCTCGGAGTTGAGGTGCCGAGCACTTGGCCGACCACGACGGGAGTGACGATAGCCGGCGGCGGGATGATGACTGTCGGGATGATGACTGGCGAGCCGACCACGACGGTGGCGTTCGCGCTTCTATACATCTCCATGCTGTTTGAATATCCGTGAGCAGTCGCAGTATTCGTCTCAGTCTGAGAAACGATCTTCGTACAGCGGTATATCCACGTTTCAGCTTGCTGGAGACTCGCATCGTTATTCGTGTCGCCTGATACGTACTGTACCGAGGTACATTTGTTGTCGATGACCCAGACAGCGCTGAGCGGATTCTGGCTGGCAGTGGTTACGGTATAGGTATAGGTGACCGATCCGGGTCCTTCAGGGAGCGCGAGAGGATTCGGCACCTTCACGATGTCGATAAGCGGCACGGCGCTCCAATAGCTCGCACTGCCGCTCGCGGCTACAGGGAGGCTGGCGCAGGTCGCCCTGGTCAGATGTGTGTTGTCGAGCGTGACAGCGCCGCCCTCTGCGAGGAACCTTCCTTCAACCGTCGATCCGCCGTTATCGGTAATCGACAGTGCGGCCAATATGTTTCCCTTAAAATCTGAGTTGGTTCCGAGGGTCGCAGAACTGCCGATTTGCCAAAACACGTTGCAGGCCTGCGTGCCGTTCGTGAGAGTCACGTGGCTGTTCGAGGCAGTCGTGAGTGTTGATCCGGATCGGAATATGAAGACGGCATTTGGGTCGCCGCCGCCGTCGAGCGTGAGTGTCCCGGTGATAGCGAGCGAGTTTGGCGCGCCATTGTCCTGGTATACGCCGGGGGTCAAGGTACCGCCGTTAAACGTACCCAAATCGCCGGTAACAACGCCGCCATTGACGCCTGAGGGAGCCTGTCCGGCATTTGTGAAGGCTGTCGCAAGCGCTCCGGTAGCCAAGGTGAGCAAGCTGGGGTTATTTCCCGCACCTCCTGCGGGGCCGGTTGCGTCGACGGCATAGATCGTGCCGGTCACCATGCCGGTCGTGAGGCCGGAGTACAGGGTGCCTGCAGCAGGACTGAGCCCCACGTCGCCGCTTACGACGGAAGGCGTCGAGGCCGTAACGCCAGAGAAGCCGAGGACAGCGAAGGAATCTGCAGAGCCAAGCGTCACGGTCGTCGCGGCGTACGCAAGCTCCGCACCCATGAAGCCGAGGATGGCTATGAAGGCGGTGACTGAGATTGTTGTTGCTACGGTGGTAATTTTTTTCATAGGTGATTGCTTAGTGCGAACTGATATAGGCTCGAGTAATCGGTCCGCAATTCCCCAGAGCCGGGCTGATGCCGCTCGCTTTCTGGAATCTGATAAGGGCCATCTTGGTCGCTTGACCGAAGGTTGTTGTTTCGTTCCCCGGGGAACCAGCACCGCTTGTCGCGACGGTATATCCGCGCGCATTCAAGAATGCTTGAAGAGCTCTTACCTCGCTCCCGAGAGAGCCGACAGTGAGATTTGTATTGAATACGTGTACTGCAGCGCTTGTCGCCGAGCCAGTGAGGGTACCTCCAAGTGAAATCCTTACATTCGCAATCGTCGACGCGTCAGCGTTAAACGAGGCAAGCACATCAAGGATAGATTGAATTTGTGAAGACGATAGACCTGAGGGATGCGAGGTTTGCATCGCAGCTCCGACGCTCTCGGTCGGAGCCCCGACTCCAGGGGACGTCGGGGGAGTAGCAGGTTGTACCGTCGGTTCTGCCGGAGTTGCGGGTGTCGCAGGAGTAGCAGAAACCGAGACCGGAGAAACGGTGACCGTGTTCGAATCGAGTGTTACGGCAGTCTGCGCGAGCGCACGGCCGTTTAGCGTAGCGCCGGTATTGAGTACGATCGCTGTCTGGTCCAGTATGGTTCCCTGCATAGCCGCTGTTGTACCGACTGTCGTTTGTCCAGCAACTTGCCAGAAGATGTTCGAGGCTTGTGCGCCGCCCGAGAGGATGATGTGTACGCCGGAACTCACATCGAGGTTCTGTGCGATTTGGAATATCCAGACATCATTCGCGCCACCCGAGAGTGTGACATCGGTAGGGATAGTCACGCCGGTACCCCATTTGTAAACGCCGGGAGCGAGTGTCAGTCCGCCGATATTTCCAGCACCGAGTTCAGTTACTGTGGGCGCACGTCCTGCGGCATCGGTGTAGGCGGTTTGCATATCGAGCACTGCGGTAGTCAGCATTGCAGGCGTCGGGTCTGCATAACCGG
>JAQUAU010000052.1 GCA_028687085.1 Minisyncoccota bacterium
AGCGTTCGTCGCTGAGGTCATCGCGGCCCACGCCGATGATGCGCGCACCCTCGGGCAAAGTGCCGTGTTTGAAGGCCTGAAACAGCGCAGGCATCAGCTTGCGCCAGCACAGGTCGCCGGTGCCGCCAAAAAGAACGAGGTCAAAACTCATGGGGGTAGGTCTGAAAGAGGTTTTTGAAATCGAGTCGGTAATGTAACTTAGTTTCATGAATTTGCAAAAAAATGGTAACTCTGAGTCTTGGCTTTGATCTGGTGCAAGCTTGGCGTTTTCCCCAGCAGGCGCGGTCGGTAAATGACGTTACAGTGACAGTTCGATGAAGGGCTCAAGTGAGACATAAATACTTGGTGCGCTACTGTGGCTTCCTTCTTCAGTTTCATCGCGAATATTCCAATATGCCCTGCTCACGCTGGAGCAGTCAAAATCGATTGGATTTCCACTTATCCTGCCGTTCAAATTTGTCGGAACACTTCTGTCCAATCCCGAGCAGACAGACTCTAAATTTCTGTGCATGACTGGTAGACTCAAATTTTTCTAAAAATCCAGCCACCCATGCACTTGCTACTAGTGGAAGACGATGTTGAACTGGGAACTGAAACCCAAAGGGCGTTGACTGTCCGTGGTTTTACAAGCGTGTGGGTGCGTTCGGCTAATGACGCCGAGAAGCAGTGCAAAACGCCCAATGCAACGACGTTTGACTGTGTGTTACTGGACTTGGGCCTGCCCGACAACGACGGCATGACTCTGCTGCGTGCTTGGCGCCATCAGGGCATGCGTGTGCCGATGATCGTGCTGACCGCACGCGACGCACTGGACTCCAGGGTCTCCGGGCTGAATTCCGGTGCCGATGACTATGTCATCAAACCTGTCGCTCCCGATGAACTGGCCTCACGTATCCATGCTGTGATCCGCCGTACTGTGGGGCAAACGCACAGCCAATGGATCGTGGGAGACTTGCAAATCGACCAATCGCGTCGCGAAGTCCGGTTGGGGGAGCACTCCGTGCTTCTTTCGCCGCGCGAGTTCGACATCCTGGTGGAACTGGCCAAACAGGCGGGTCAAGTGGTGACAAAGCACTACCTGGCCCGCGCTCTGGCCCCGCTGGGTGAGCCCCTGCAATTCAACACACTGGAATTCCACGTTCACAATTTGCGGCGCAAGCTGGACACCGTCCGCATTGAAACACTGCGCGGTATTGGCTACGCCTTGCACCCATGACTGGCAACTGGTGGCGGCAATCCATTGCGCGGCGCATGTTGCTGGCCCTGTTGCTGGCTTGCACAGCCCTTTGGACCTTGATTTATTTTCTTGGCTTGTACAGCACTCAGGCCATCGAATCCGGCTCTTTCGACCGCGACCTGAAGGGTCTGGCCACGGCGATGGTGGCCACCCTTGACGACCACCCACCACCACAAGCCATGGCCCATGTGCTGTCTGGGTTCGATCACCTGCTTGAGTCCTACCACAAACAAAAGTTTGTGGTCGATGGCTACATGGCGTTTCACGTCTGGCAAGCCGATGGAACGTTAGCTGGTCACAGCCGCCATGCGAACGCAGGATACCGTTTTCACCTCGACCGCAACGGTTTCGTTGACGACACTGAAGGCTCCACACCATTGCGGGTCTACGCAGTGTGGTCTGCAGACCGGCACTACCGGGTGGACATCACTCAAACCTTGGCAAGTCGACAAATTCAGTACGACAGTGTGATGCTCACCCCCACCAGCCTGGGTTTGCTGGCTGCCAGCCTGGTGGTGCTGTGGCTGCTGGCCCTGCTCACCGTGCATCTGGGCTTGCGCCCCTTACATCGGCTTTCGCTGGAAATGTCCCAACGCCGCCACGATGACCTGCAGCCGGTGGCCACAGACAAGTTGGACAACGAACTGATTCCCGTGGTTCAAAACCTGAACCAGACGCTGCCCGACTCCGGCGGTTGCTGGAACATGAGCGTAACGCACTAGCTGATCTGGCTCATGAATTGCGGACCCCATTGGCCATCATGACCCACCAAATCGATGCGGTGCGTCATGCGCAGGACGAGCCGACCCGACAAGCGGCAGCCCTCAGGCTGGAGAACGTTCTACAGCGTACCAGCCGGTTGGTGCACCAGCTTCTTGAACTGGGTCGACTGGAAGCCACCACAGAGGCGAACTGTGCGCTGCGGCAGCTTCCTGACCTGGTGCGTGAAGCACTCGCTACACATGCGCCTTTGGCAGCGCAACGTCACATGACACTGTCCTACACCGGACCCGATCAACTGGAATGCAGCATGCCTGGTGCCACTATGGAACTGATAGTGGACAACCTAGTGCGCAATGCCATTCGACACGGCAAAGCTGGGGGACAGATTGAAGTGCGCCTATCGCCTGGCCCCAACGCTGCTGATCTGCCACCTATGGGGCCGGAATTGATCGAGCTGACGGTGCTCGACGATGGGCCAGGTGTGCCACCGTCCGAATGGCCCCGCCTGTTCGAGCGCTTCCACCGGGGCTCGCAGGCTGCTGGCGAGGGCTCTGGTCTGGGCTTGGCGATCGTGGCATCGGCTGCACAGCAGTTGGGCGGGCGGGTTCATGCGCACTTGGGGCTCAACGGCACAGGCCTGGGTGTGTCAGTCTCATGGCCTGCAGACCCGTCAGCAAGCTCAGAGAATACTCAGCATCGCTGAAATATCATGCCTCGGTCTCAACACCGATGCCCCCAATCTCCCCTATGTTCAACAAGACTTTTCGATTTGCTCTGTGCGCCGTATCGCTGATTTTTCCGATGGCGCTCCTCTCAGGTTGCGCCTCTTTGCCAGGCGCTACTCTTGAGACGGTAGGTCAACGTCAAATTGAACACCGATTGACACGCCAAGGAACGCCTGTTGTGATTTTTGATAACGGTCTGGGCGGCACCCTTGACGGGTGGGCCAAGGTGGTTCCAGAGCTCGAGGCAGACACCACCGTACTGGCCTACAACCGGTCTGGGTATGGTCGCAGCAGCCCCGTTGATACCCCACGCGACGGACAGCACGTGGTGCAAGAACTGCGAGAACTTCTGCGTGATCGTGGCCTCTCACCACCCTATGTGTTGGTGGGACACTCGTTGGGAGGCCTGTACATGCAGTGGTTTGCACGACGCTACCCACAAGAGGTTCAGGCGCTCGTGCTGGTGGACTCTACCCACCCGGCACAAATGCAAGGGCAAGGCGACCCAGAACATTGGCCCGCCTGGTTTCGCCTGGCTTTTGGTGCGTTCACCAATGACACCGCGAAAGCGGAATTCAAGGCCATTGATGCCACGGGCCAATCTGTTCTGAGTATGCCCAGCTACACCAGCGGTCCAGTGGAGGTGCTAAGCGCCTTGCGCCCCATGCAAGTTCGCTCAAGCCCCATGAGTGAGCACGCCAACCAACTTCGATCAGATCTGGTCAATCTTTATCCTGGTGCACGGCAAGTGTGGGTGGACAGCGGTCACGTCATGCCCCTCGAAGCTCCTGAGGCCGTGGTAGAGGCCATCAGACGGGTGCTCGCAAACAAGCAGCAGACTCCACACTCAAATTGAACCAAGGTCGCGCTGCACTCATGCGGCATTGGACACATGATGACGGCATTGGCGCGACTTGGGTGGTGGCATCTGAGTCGCCTTTCTGGCCGACTAAACGGTTGGTGCACTGAATTCCTGAGCCAACAAGTCAAACACCACCCGGATACGCCGGGCCGTGTGCAGTTCTCGGTGTGTAACCAGCCAGATGGGAAACATGATGGGAGCAATATCGTCGAGCACTCGTACCACGGAAGGAGTGAGCGCGGCGATTTCTTCCATCGTCACTCCAATGCCCAGTCCCTGACGCACCATTTGCCACGAAGCCACGGTGTTATCGACCAGAACACTAAAGTTTGACTCGGTCAATTGCAGCCCGCAGTTCTGTAAGAGCGCCAAATAGTTACCACTCCGATCAACCCCAATAAACCGGTGTTTTAGTGCGTCTCGTGCCGAACGCGGATGTCCATTTTTTGCGACCCAATCGGCAGATGCGTAAAAGTGCGCGCTGGCATGGCGCAACAAGCGCGCGATGAGATCGGACTCTTGCGGGCGTACATGTCGAATCGCAATATCGGCCTCACGCCGTCGTAAATCGCTGATCGTGTCGGTGGCGATGACTTCGATCGTCACGCCCGGTGCCACCTCGCTGATGCGTTGGATCGCTCGGGGCAACAAAAACGCCGCCACGGCATCTGTAGAGCTGACTGAAACCACGCCGTCCACCGTCTTTGACGTTCCCGTAGCCGCCAATGCCAAGTCCTGGGCTGCTGCTCCCATGGTGCGCGCGTACTCGAGCAGCCCTGACCCGGCTTGGGTTAGCACCACTGAGCGCCCGACGCGCTCAAATAAGGTTACACCTAACTCAACCTCGAGCGCGGATACCTGGCGGCTTAGCGTGGACCGGGTAACCCCCATGTGCCTGGCCGCAGCAGACAGCGATCCCCGCGCTCGGCGGTTTGCAGAAAAGCGTGTAGATGATTCCAGTCCATATTCATATCATTTAAAAATGCATAAGTAATCTGCAGATTCTCCTCTATTGGCAGATTAAATGCATAGATACCATTGCGTTACGCCCCTTCGCGTTTAACTTGAACCCTTCCAATTGATAAGGCTGCCTATGTTCCGTTTTTTTTCACGGCCTGCACCGCTTGTTATCGCGCTGGCCTTCTTCACCTTCATCCCGATCCTGACGGCGCTCGCTCAAGTGTTCCAGATTCCGTCTGGCACCTACCCCGAGGACAGTGCCCGTCTGGCCGTTGCCTCCATGGCCTGGTTTGCCCATGTCCTTGCCGGGGTCGCCTTCGGGATCACCGGCCCCGTGCAATTCGTCCGCGCTCTGCGTCACCGCTTTGGGGCGCTGCACCCGATCTCTGACTCAATCTGGTCGAGGATCGATTGCAGCGTTTTACGGTTGACTTTGTTGTCTGGGAGCAAGGTTTGCTCCCGGCAGCGTATTCCGTTGACTCGGAACTCAAGAAAGAGCAAATTGTTATCCACCCGGTGACGAATACTAGGCATGGAGCATCCTCCCGGCAGTCATAGGAATGCATGCGGCCACATTCAGGTGTGAAGGTGATGCAGCTCTCATATCCCTCTGAATTGCTGTCCAGACGTATAAAATTTTTCTCCCACCAAATGGCCGGAAATAGTGAACTCCTTCAATGAGAACACTGTCCTTCAGCCGCTCTCTGATAGTTCGTACGTCGTATTTGATTCGAGCCGAAAGCTCATCCGTTGTTAGCAGTTCTGTTTCCATAGACACTCCTGAAAGTTTAATAAACATCTGTCAATTAATTTGATAGACAAACGAATAATACATCCTTTTTTACGATTGTCAAGCCGTCTATCGATTTATTTGCTAAAATATTTTGAAGGATGTACCAATGGAACGAAATCAGCTAAACCTTCGGATGTCAGAAACACTGCGCAAGTTGATTGATGGCAAGCGTATAGAGCTGTCGGCATCGCTTGGCACGATCCCCTCGCGGTCTGATGTGTTGCGATTAGCCTTGGAAATGTACTTTGGTCAAGATCTCTCGAAATCAGAGGTGGACCGAAGAACCTTCAATAGAAAAAAATCTGAAAAATAGCTTTGTGAATTGGGTAGCAACAGCCGTTGAGATTGTGTAATTCTTTCCTGATTAGCAACAATCTTCAGCTAACCCGCACATTTCACGTTGCCCGGTTTTTTGATTTAGCGCGCTTCACTTTTTATAGCAACCGTCAAAAACCACCAAATTTTCATTCGCTGCAAAACGTAGTGCCATGGTTTTGCAATTTCTGGTTGTG
>JAQUAU010000053.1 GCA_028687085.1 Minisyncoccota bacterium
CGCTCCGCAGAATATCACCCGGGGGCGACGGTTCATGTTTGGTGTGAATAGATTCGCACATAATCTGTGCGAGCTCTGTGAGGGAGACCTCTTCGCCCGAAGCGATATTAAAAACACCTGTCGCGTTCGAAACAAGTGCAAGATAGATCGCCTGCGCAACATCCCGCACATGCACAAAATCGCGCGTCTGCGATCCGTCGCCATACACCGTGACAGGTCGCCCGGCGCGCACCGCCTCGATCCAGCGCGGTATGACTGAAGCGTAGGGATGATTGCCTGCCTGCCCCGGCCCGTAGACATTAAAGAACCGCAGACCGACCGGCGAGAGCCCAAAGGCTCGTTCATACATCCCTGCCTGTGCTTCATTGATAACCTTTGAGAGCGCATAGGGAGACTGCGGTTGCAGCGGGCTTGATTCGCGCTTGGGGAGAGAGGGTTCGTCGCCATACACCGCAGCTGATGACGCATAAACGATTCGCTTCACGCCCGCGCCACGCATCGCCTGTAAGACATGCTCGGTCCCCGTCACGTTCACTTCGTGGGTAGAAAGCGGGTCGGCCATACTCTCTGCGACAGATACGAGTGCGGCGAGGTGCACTACCTGCGTTACATCCTTCATCGCCGCCATAAGCGCGTCTCTGTCTCGAATGTCCCCTTGTATGAAATCAACCCCCGCAGGCACTCGCTCCCGCTTCCCGCTTACAAGCGAATCGAGCACGCGAACCTCAATGCCCTTTGAGGCAAGCAGGGCGACCAGATGGCTCCCGATAAATCCTGCTCCGCCGGTAACGAGTATGCGCATAGGTCAGACTCCCGAGAAGGAGAGTAGCGCGCGAAGCGTCTTAAGCGTAATCGCGACGTCAAGCCCAAACGAGCGATGCTTCAGATAGTACAAGTCGAATGAAAGCTTCTTCCGCGTGCGTTCGACGTCTGCCCCGCCGCGTGGCGCGTCATAGTCGCGTATCTGCGCCCAGCCGGAGAGACCGGGAGTGATCAGGTGCCGCATCCAATATTGCGGAATTTCTCGTTCATACACTTCTGCTATCTTCGGGAGTTCAGGCCGAGGACCGATAAAAGAGAGGTCGCCCATAAGCACGTTCCAGAGCTGGGGCAGTTCATCGATGCGCGTCTTCCGGAGTATGCGCCCGAGGGTGGTCACACGATTCTTCTTCTGCAGCTCGGGATCGCCATGATCGTTTAAGAGCATTGAACGCAGTTTCCAGAGGTGAAAGCGCCGGCCGTCCTTGCCGATGCGTTCGTGGCTGAAAAACGGCATGCCGCCCTCAAGAAGAAGGGCGAGCGCAGCGATGACAACCAGAGGAATCGCGACGACGGCTCCCGCAAGCGCGAGCGCGATATCGAATATGCGTTTCGCACCGTCATAGAGCGAACGCTGTCTCGGCAGAGACTCGAGCAATTGAGCCGCATCAAGATAGTCAAGCGGTACGCGATCAAACACCTCTTCATAGAGCGAGGCGACATCCCTATAGATACGGTCACCAGCCCTACCGACAGATGCCTCTCTTGTCTCTACTCGATCCGTAAATCGGATCATGTAGGTGTTGCTACTGTTCACTTCGTCATAGAGTTCGAGCGCGGCCGGCCCGGACCCGACCAAGACGACCGGCACTCGCTCCTCTTCTCTGCTCTCATGTTTCATCCGATAAAAGCGCCAGGAGCTCTCAGCGAGAACCGACACGACAAGATAGAGTACGAGAATCGTTTTCGGCGCGATAGTGAGCGGCAGTACGAAGAAGAGTATCGAAGCGATCGCGACGGTCGCGACTTGCGCGCCGAAGATGCGGATGCCCATCACGCTCCGGATAGGCCGCGTCTGCTTCTCGTATAAACCGGCGATATAGAACACGGCGAGCGAGAGCAGGAATATCGGCAAAAACGGCACGACGTTCTCTTCGAAGTAACCAAGGGAGGGTATCGTCAGGTTCCTTAGAAAGAGCGCGGTCCAGAGAGACGCGACCAATATGAGGAAATCCCCTATAAGAAGAATCGCCGTTTCGCGGCGGTCGAAAGCCATATGTATGGATACTATAACTCGCCATAATAATGTAAAGTTGTACGATACAGCCCCATGAAAAAGAAAATCTTGTTTGTCATAACGAAGTCGAACTGGGGCGGCGCCCAGCGCTATGTCTATGACCTCGCGAGCGGCCTCCCTAAGGAACAATTTGACGTTGCAGTAGCACTTGGCGGCACCGGCCGAGCGGATGCCTCTACCGGGCTGCTTGAAGAGCGACTGAGCGGGGCCGGAGTGCGGACGATTTTCCTTGCGTCATTTACTCGCGATGTCTATCTTTTGCGAGACGTAAAGGCTTTTTTTGAATTGTTGAACGTCATCAAAAAAGAGAAGCCGGACGTGCTCCATCTCAACAGTTCAAAAGCGGGTGGTCTTGGCGCGCTTGCCGGACATATTACGGGAGTACGGCGAATCATTTTTACGGCGCATGGATTTGCACACAATGAGATACGGCCCCTTCCCCAACGCGCTCTGATTTGGGTCGCGTCATGGTTCACCATTCTTTTTGCACACAGGGTTATTGTCCTATCGAATTATGAATTGAGGCGCGCTCCCGTGATTTTCACTCGCCGAAAATTTGTTGTGGTACACAACGGTATTGATCTGCATATGCAGTTTGGCTCCGGAGAGAAGATTCGCAACGCCTTCCCCGCCGGAACGCGCATCACCGGCACCATCGGCGAGCTCACGAGAAACAAAAACCAGATTGCGCTCATTGAGGAGGCAAAAAATAATTCCGAGATGTTCATCGCTATCGTCGGCGAAGGCGAAGAACGTGCACGACTTGAATCAAAAATCAGAGAGTACGGCCTTGAAAATCGCGTGAAGCTCTTCGGCTTCATGCCCGCAAGCGAGGTATTGCGCGGATTTGATGTGTTCACACTCCCCTCGCTCAAAGAGGGCTTGCCGTATGTGCTTCTTGAAGCGAAGGCGGCAGGGCTCCCTATCGCTGCGAATCGCGTCGGCGGCGTGGGCGAGATACTGGATGCACAAGATATGAACGAATTTTCACTCGAGCGGATGGTAGAAAAAACAATCGCCCTTTACGAGCGCTGAGATTTTCTTAGTCGTACTCGACTTTAGAAAATCCAAGTGTAGTTGCGCTCTGAAGCAAGCTACCCACCTAGATACTCGTTTGCACTCGTATCGCGCGAGAGACCGTGGCCGTGGCGTGCGAGAGATGTCACGATGCCGAGCGCCGCGAACTCGAGTACGAGATGCGAGCCGCCCGAGCTCATAAACGGTATCGTCGTGCCGGTGACCGGCAGGAGCCCGAGACTGATGCTGGTGTGTATCGCCACGTGTGCGGCAAAAAGTATCAATACGCCGAGTGTGAAGAATGCGTCGAAATTGGTCGCCGCGGCGCGCGCGATCTGTGCGAGTCGCGCAAAGAGGAGCGCATAGAGAGAGAACAAGAGAACAACGCCGGCAAACCCCCACTCTTCGGCAAATGCCGCGAAGATGAAATCGGTCTGATATTCAGGCAAGTAGCGCAGTTTCGACTGTGTGCCATATCCGATACCCTTGCCGAAGAGTTCTCCCGAGCCGACCGCAATCTTGGCCTGATACGCGTTGTAGCCCGAGCCGTGAATATCGCCCGCCGGATTCACGAAAGAGATGATGCGCGTACGCTGATACGGCTTCAAGCCTTCAAACCAGAGCGCTGAGGCGACCAGGAGTCCGATGAGACCGAGGATAGCGAGATGCTTTTTCGAAATGCCTGAAACGAGCATCATACCAAGCCATAACGTGCCGAAGATGATGGCGTTGCCCATGTCCGGTTCGATGAGGATAAGGAGCATCAGCGCAAGCGCATATGCCCCCGAAATGAATATATGGCGGAAGTCGCCGATCTCGACATAGCGCCGTGAAAGATACTTCGCCAGAAGCGCGATGAGTGCGAGCTTCGCGAAGTCGGCAGGCTGAAAGGAGATAAGTCCGAAAGAGAACCATGCGCGCGCGCCCATCACCGGATGAGCAAAAAGGATCAGCATCCCCAGAAGCACGAGAGCGACCAGATAGAGCGCCATCACGACTGGCGTCCGACGCATAAAGCTCATATCGAATGTCGAGAGAACAAGATAGAGACTGAAGGCTATGGCGAGCCACAGGAGCTGGCGCGGCGCCAGTGAGGTGCCGACGCCGAAGGTACTCATGGTGAGGATACCGAGCAGAGAGAGTGTCACCGCCGGGAGCAGGATCGTCCAGTCTCCGCCGGAGGCGGATCCGCCTCCGGCGGAGAAGAGAAATCTGGATAATTTCTTCAACTGTCTCACGGGAGCGGGATGACCGGCACAACCTCTATCGAGGCCGGTATGCCGGGGAACGCGCTATTCCAGGTAAAGGTCGCGGTCGACTGTCCGCCCGCAGGAATAGCGGATACGATAGTTCTCGATGCCGCGATAACATCGCCCTTTTCATCGCGCACAAGGACGATTGTTTCGACATTCGAGAGCATATTCGTGCTCGAATTAACCAGCGTAGCTTCAATGCGCGGAGCGCTCGAGGTGCCGCCCTGCTTCGTGCTCGAGACGCGCGGCAGGATGCGTGGATCATCGCTCATCTGAAACCACTTCGGCGACGACGGATCGATATCGAAAAAAGTCGCGACGACAACCTGCTTCCCCGAAGTGATGCTTGGGATAAAGACCGGAATAGTCGCGCCCGGCGGCAGATCGAGCGTACCGGTGACTTCTTGTATGAGCGAGCGGCCGGCGCCGTAGAGCCGCACGCGATAGGGAACATCTTTCGCCGCGACAGAGGCGTTCTTATTCTCAACCGATGCGATAACGCTCGCCCTGCCGGCGCCGTTGCTCAGAGCTTTAGCAAACAGGACCGTCGGCGGCTGTTCGTCGGCGGCGCACAGATAGGCGCAGGATCCGCCGCAGTCGATGCCGGCCTCACCCTGATTCTGCAGACCGTCAGTACATGAGGGCGCTTGATAGAACGTCGCGATGAGAACCGTCGACAAAAACGCGATGGTAATCGCTCCGATAATGACTGAGATAATCAAGCGTCTCCGCGCAGCCCAGGACATGCCGTTAGTATAACAAAACCGCCCGCCAACATCTGCGAAGTTTGGGCGGGCGGTTTTGAATGAAAACACGCCCATGATGTTGGCGCCTACCTACTCTTCCCAGCTGTAACGCTGAGTACCATCGGTTCTAGAGGGCTTAACTGCCGTGTTCGGAATGAGAACGGGTGTACCCCCTCTGACGAAGCACCAACATCATGGGCGTGTTTTCGCTCATGACAACGAATATGCAAAGGTAATTAAAAGTGCAAACGAACGTGCTATACAGAGTTCCGCACGAGAGACTGGACATATTAGTACTCCTCGGCTCCATGCCTTGCGGCACTTCCACCTAGAGCCTATCAACGTGGTCATCTCCCACGAGTCTCATAACGATTCCTAATCTTGGAGCATGTTTCCCGCTTATATGCTTTCAGCGGTTATCACGACCCGACATAGCTACCCAGCGGTGCCCTTGGCAGGACAGCTGGTAGACCAGAGGTCAGTTCATCCCGGTCCTCTCGTACTAGGGACAAGCCTCCTCAAGAATCAACGCCTGTAGTAGATAGGAGACCAACCTGTCTCACGCATCTAGTT
>JAQUAU010000054.1 GCA_028687085.1 Minisyncoccota bacterium
GATACCTTCAGCAAGGTGCCCGGCGACAATCCCCGGATCGGGTGTGTAGCCCACGAGATCGCGCCGCGCGGCGCCGCCCAAGGCCTGGTGGATGATGGGCCATACCGTTTTGCTGAACCACAGGAGGCTGTCCGCGTTTGGAGAATCCAGACTAGGCAAGGCGCCGACGAACAGAAAACCGGATCTTTCGGTAAAGCTTGCAGACGTGGGCGCCACCTGTAGACAGTGCCCGAGTACGCTGCACTGCGCCACGCCTCCGCTTTGAAACTGATCTGCTTCCGCGGTCGATACCGCCAATACCAGGTCGGCTGCAGCCGCCAGCCGCATTTCCTCTTGCACCGTGATGGTGGCTTTATCGTTTTGCAGGATGGCGCGCCCTTGTTCGCGGAAACTGATCAGCGCCTCGGCGTCATAGATGATGCGCGTGTTGGCGCTGATGAGGCCAGCCTTCTGCAGGCGGAGGATATGTGCCATATTGTGGGGGCGTGAGACCCAGAGAATGTCGTAATAATCGGCGCGTTCCCGCAGGAAGGATCGCAATTCGGAGGCATCCCGTCCGCGCATGACCTCAATTTCTTTCGGGATGTCGACATAAATCTCTTCCCAGCTTTCGTAGGCATGGTTGGTACAGTAAATCGTGACCAATCCCAACTTTGAGAGTTCGTGAACAATACGGCAGGCGCGGGGGAACCCGGAGCCATAGCGGGGGCGAGGAATCCGGTCATCCACATAAAGGATGCGTAGTTCCGGGGAATGGCTGCGCGCGAGCAGGATATTCTTGGGATCGACCGGATACTGGGCTTGCAAATAAGCAGTGTGTCGCCGCACAAAAATACATTGATTGCGCTCCATCAGCGTATTGGCATGCGCGCTGCCCCCGCTGCCAAACTCAAAGTGATAGAGGACCACATCCGGATCATAGAGGACCTGATAGCCGTTTTCCCAGAGCCTGACGCAATAGTCGGTTTCCTCATAGTAGGCCGGAGCGAAGGCTTCATCAAAGCCGCCCATTTTCTGAAAGAGGGCGGTGCGTGTTAGGAGAAAGGCCCCGGAACAATAATCAACGGGACGACGAAAGCGATATTCGGGCCGATCCGGATGCTCCCCCCGTCCGTAGCCCAGACAACTGCCATCCTGCCAGATAACGCTGCCGGCTTCTTGCAAGGCCCCGTCGAGATTGATGATCCTGCCCCCTACGGCACCTGCGTGGCTATTTTCTGCAAGTATGGAGATGGCCGTTTCCACGGAACCTGGCAGGATTTGCGCGTCGTTGTTGAGGAGGAGCAGATACTCCCCTTTGACCAGATCGCGTGCCTGGTTGCAGGCACGCAAAAAATGCAGATTGTGGCCGTTCCGGATGACGACTGCGCCATCCACGCGCTGCAAGAGGGCGTCGGTTGCATCCGTGGAGGCATTATCGATCAGTATCACTTCACTTTCGTTAGGGAGATGCTCCGCAAGGCCCTGCAAGCAGGCTAAGGTAAGCTCTGCCTGATTGTAGAGAACGATGACTACGCTGAGATGCGGATTCGGGGACGACGGCAGGGTGATGCGCTCCCCGGCGCCCAAAAAGTCGTGGAGCATGGCTTGGTAATGGCGCCGGGCGGTATCCTTGTCGGCGAATATACGGTATTGCAAGGCGGAGAGGGTCTTTTGAGGGTCTTGCCACGCTCCCGAGATGCCGGCCAACCGCTGCACGAGAGGCATGGCTTTGGCCTGTACGGCTAATTTTATTTCCAAACTGAGCGGCAACGCCCGATACAGCGAACGAAGCGCATGATAGACCGCATATTTCCCTTTACCAGCCAACTGCCGCATCTGCTTCGTAATCCCCACAGCCTTCTATTTCTGACTCAGGGTACGAATGGTTTCATCCCGCTGCTGCAGTTCATGTTGGAATTGCATTTGCTGAAAATAGGTTTGTGCGCGCTGAACGACGCAGTCGCCCAAGCGGGAGAATATCAGACGCCAATCATCCCCTTCGCTGGGTGATAGCCCAGCAATCCAGCGGGCCGTCTCTGGTGCTTTCTCGCCTACGGTGAATATCGACAGGCCATGGCTATGGAAGAAATGGAAGTGCGGAAAACGCGCATCAAGTTCGCGCACGAAGCGCCAGACGCCAAAATCTTTTTCATAGACGTTGCTATCATGAAAAACTACCACGGCCTGAGGACTTAACTTGGGAAACCAGGTTTCAAAGTCATGACGCACTGCATCATAGGTGTGCAAGCCATCAATGTGTAAAAGATCCACGCTGCCATCCGCGAACTGGTCCAACGCCTCATCAAAGGTCATTCTCAACAGATGGGAGAAATCCTGATACTGCTGCTGATTATGTGACAGGACATGCTCGTAGATATCGCCGCCATAAGATCCGGTATGGGCATCACCCTGCCAAGTGTCGACCGCAAAGCACTGCGTGCCAGTACTATGTTCTTTAACACTTTGGCAAAAAGCAAAATAGGAATCCCCAAGGTGGGTTCCCAATTCCACAAAGATCTTTGGACGCCATTGTTCCATGCACCAGAGTGCGAAAGGAATATGCCCCTGCCAGGCGGTGATGGAACTTTGATGAAGCGGTACTTGAAATGCTGCAGTGCTGAGGTGGGAAAATGCATCGTTAGTCATGATAATCACTCTATGTTTGGGCGTGTGGGTCGCTCTGGTTCATGGTAATGGACTTGGTATTTTACCGGAAAGAATTCGTCGTTATTTGCGACTGGACGACCACCGAATGGCTTCTCCACTATAGATGGGAGTGATCTGTGGAGAAAGGTTTTGATAGTTGCCACCGGAGGGGTTGAACTGGACCTGGGCGGGGCTGCTGCGGCTTTCGTTGTGGAGAATCACGGCATCGGCGCCCAAGGCAGCGGCGTGCTTTTCGATGATGGCGATGACCTGAGCAGATGGGGTGCCGCTTGGTGCCTCGGCGTGGATCTTGGCGATGGCGGTGTAGGGGCGATCCGGGGCTTTGCTGAGGGTTTCCACCAGCGAGGTGGGGGCGTAGCGGGTACTGCTCAGGGCGCTTACCTGTACCTGTGGTCCGGCGGCGCAGCCCGCCAGTCCGAGCAAGGCGGTAATGATAAGACAGGGTTTGGCAGCCTTCATGGTTTTTTGGCCTCTGATGATGTGCTGGCGGTAGTCTCTAATGTTATTTTAGCCTGGGAACGGAGTTTTTGCAGATACTCGGCGGTTTTCTGATTGCGCAATTCCGCTTCCAGTTGCGCGGAGACGGCGCTGAGGGGGAGGACCGTGGCGGGCCGCTCACCCAGCACCTGGACGACGGCGAAGCCTTCGGGAACCGAGATCGGGCCGGTGACCTCGCCGGACTTTACCTCGCGGATATGGGCGAGAATGGGGGCCGGGATCTGATTGTCGGCCAGCCAGCCTAGTTCACCGCCCAAGGTGGGGTTGGGTCCTTGGGAGTGGTCGGCGGCCAGCACGGAGAAGTTCCGGCCTTTTTGGAGATCGGTAATGATTTTCTCCGCATCGGCATAGCTGGGCACGACGATTTCGCGCAGCCGGAATTGATGCTTGGGCGCGGTTTTGACCAGGTCCTCATAGCGGGCGTGGATTGCCTTCTCGCTGACGGAGTGTTTGGCGAGATAATGGGCCAGGGCCTCATTGATAAGGAGATTTTCTTTCTCGTTAGCCAATGCTTGCCGGAACCCTGCGCTCTGCTCGATGCCTTCTTTTTTGGCCTGTTGCAGGAGCAGTGTGCGGTTGATGAGGGTTTGCAGGGTTTCCTTGGCGATGGCCGGATTGCCTTTGGCGGCCGGGTTGGCGGCGACTAGCTGAGCCTCGGTGAGGATCTGGCCATTGACGGTGGCCAGGTTGGCCGCCAGAGCGGTACCGGGTAGCAGGGATAGGGCGAGCAGAATGGGGGCCAGGCGCATGGTTTTCCTCTAAAAGCTTTGTTGCAGAATGAAATAGGCGTCGATCCGATTTTTGCGGAGATTCACGACGGTGCTGGCAGGATAGACACTATGCCCCACCGGTAGGGCGCTCAGCACGGAAATGCTTGTGCCCCAGGGGGTGCTGAGGTTCAAGCCCACGCCCACGTCCGAAAGATTTTGCCAGGGGGCCTGCCGGGGCGAAAGGTAGTAGCTGGTCACGCCCGCTGTCTCGAAAAAGAGCGAGCCGGTGGCGCTGATGCCATAATGGTGAGCGGCGGGGCTCTGCAGGGCAAGGCGCGCCGAGTAACCGCTGTCACCCACGAGAATACCCGGGTAGTAGGCCGATACGCTGCCAAAGCCGCCCACCACCCACTGCTGGTTTTGCGGCAAGGTGTTGAAGGCCCACTGGCCGTTGCCGGTAAACTGGGCGCTCATGCCCAAAGGCAGGCTCTGGGTGTAGTTGGTGTTGAAGGTCAGGTAGCGGAACTTCGGCGTCGGGGCGCTGGGGGCGTTGATGAACGTGCCATGGTAACCGGTGACCCCTTGGTTGTAATTGAACCCTAGTGTCGCGCTGCCGGCCATGCCGAAGGGATGCACGATGCGGCTGTAGGCGGCGCCCAGAGTGTAGTAGCCATAGTCCTGTTTGGTGAGGGTGTACACCCCCTGCAGGGCGGTGACTTTGTTGCCGACGATGGTGTAGCCTTCGTTGACGCTGAAGCGGCTGTTGGTGTCGGCGTAGAGGAGTTGGCTGCCATTCAACGTATAGCTGACAATGTTGCCGGTGAAGTAATAGGGGGCGGTTTGGCCAAGCCGGTAATGGGTCCACTGGCTGGTGAAGCCGTAGGTCCCCCAGGGGGTGATGGAATTGATGCCGACGGAGCCTTGGTAGTAGGTGCTGCCGACACTATCCTTGCTGAGGCTGGGGATGCCGTTGGTATAGCTGCCGTCAATCTCCAAACCCGCGCCGGGGCGGAGGTAGACGCTGCCACCACCCACGTAGTTACTGGTGTAGCGGCTGCCATAGTTGCCAAAGAGCAGGTTGCCACCGAGCCACCGATAGCCCGGCAGGGGCGTTTGCTGCACGTTCAGGGTGGAGCCGCCCGGATTTTCCGCCGGGGCAAAGCCCACCTGAATCTGCTGGCCGTTGCGCGTGCTGTAGGCGTCGGCGAGGATATTGCGGCGGATGATGGTGGATTCGCTGAGGCTTTCGCCATTCAGCCCGGTGTAGAACCAACCCAGGCCGGAGGCGATGTTTTTGTCCGTGAGCTGGCCCTGGACGACCATGATGTGGATATTTTTCCCTTCCACCGCAGCCTTGACGGCCACCAGAAAGTAACCTTCCTTGCGGTAAGCCGTCGAGAGCGTGCCTACAGCCGCCTTGGGGTTGGCGGCCTGCGCGAGGATCCGGTGGATACGCTGGTCGGAGAGCAGGGTGTTGCCGGTGACCAGGTAACGGTAGCCGTG
>JAQUAU010000055.1 GCA_028687085.1 Minisyncoccota bacterium
TGCATAACTTATCGTCATAAGGATACTTGCCGCTATCAGCAGGTTTATTCCTACTCTATGAAGCTCATTAAACACGATATTTAGCACGTCAAGCATCATCAAGTCCGACGTTCAAATCAATATACTCGATACGTGTATCTATCAGGTTCTTGTCTGATTTCTTCGGTGAGAATTTTGTATAGCTGTTCAGCATGAAGTCTTTATAATAGGGTTTGACTTTCATTTTGAGAGGAAGTCTGTTTCCATAGATCAAAAGCACTTCATTGTCTTTCATGGTTCTAATCTCTGCGTTGCTTAAAATCGGTTCTTTGATATGATGAAGCTTGCCGTATTCATCGAGCTTGTTCACGTAGTGCTCTCCGATCATCTGAGACAGCATATTCGTTGTTTGAAAATCTGCACCGGAGAAAAAGAGTTTACCAGTCACACCACCGTTTAAAATCGTCAGGGCTTCGTTCTTCCCATATTGGTGTTCAAGTTGATTATAGTCTTGTAAGACGATGGAGATAGATACTTTGTACTTTCTGATTGTCGTAATGGTAGATGAAAATCCGGGAATATTCATATTCCCAAATTCATCAAGCAAACAATAAACTGGTAAGTCTCCCCTACTCGGTAATTTCTCCATCATCGCATTAAAGAACTGCTTGTAAAAAAGATTTAGCATAAAGCTGTACTGCTGTTGTTTTTGTGCCGGAATACGGATAAACAGAGCTGTTTTCTGCTCTCTGAAACTTTGGAAATTGATATGGTGGTTTGATGTCAGATAGGCTAGATTGTCATTGATACCGATAGCGTTGAGTGCGACGTTAGCGGTCGATACGAAAGACTGAACGGTTTTTGGATTTCCGCTCACGAATCCTTTCCATTCATTGAAGGTTTTTTCGTCTGCATATTTGAAAATCAGCTCATCAAGTGCTCTACCGCTCTCACCGAAATTATTGATTAAATACCTTAGATTGGCAAGATTAATATAGCGGTGGTCGTGTGTTGCAACAAGCACTTTTATCAGAATCGTTAAAAGGCTTTTTGCTCCATCAAGCCACATCTTGTCTTCAGACTTGATTTGCCCCGGATTAGCTGACTTGATCAATATCTCGGCTATCTCATCGATTTCGATGGATGAGAGTGCATAATAGAGCGGATTGTAGCCGATGGAATCGTAAAGTTTTTCAGGGTCAAGCACTTGTACTTTATATCCCTGTCGCTCTAAATATCCACTCGTTTTATCATAAAGTTCACCACTCAAATCAGTTAATATCATCGAGTTTTTATCCCGTGCAAGTTTCAAGATATTGGGGATGATATAGCAACTGGTTTTACCTCCACCGGTTCTTGCAATGATTCCCATGTGGTTAAAACTATCTTTTTCGGATAGTCTCTTATCTTGTCCATCGAGGACAAGCCCTTTATGCAAACTGCTCAAAAATCGGTTTGCTTCGAAGTATCCCATCATCCCTTTTTGAGGGAGTGATATGAGTGTTCTAAGCGGTGTCAGTGCCATATGTTGAAAGATATTGCTCGACGTATTTGCAGTTTTTGCTGCTCCGAAAATAATTTTAAAAACATACTTCATGGTTTGGTACATTAGATAGATAAAAAATGCCAAGGCTAGTAATGAGACAAGTGCTTCCATTAGCGCTTTCTCACTGCGGATGATGTAGCTTTCATATATTTATCACGACGGGAGAAGCTGTTTTTAATCGATCACTCTTTTTGACGTTCTTGCGATTTTTCAGACGATTTAGCTGTCCTTGTATTTTTCATCTGTTCACGTCTCGAATCGATTTTACTTTCAGCCCGTTTTTCTTTCCTGTTTTTAATTCTTTCTAGTTTATTAACGAACTGATTATACTCACTTTGCAATCCCAATGTATTTAAACGATATTTTTTATCCTCAAAAACAATCCCTGCCGTTTTACCTCTGATATAGAAATCAATACCGCGATTTTTCAGAGTGTTTTTGAAATATTCCTCGCTTGTCGCTTTTTCAAATACCGTTCTTAGGGTTTCACAAAGTTCATCCTTTCGGGATGATGACTTTTTACGGGTTTTTAGTTCTTGTTCTTTGCGTGGAGTCTTTTTATCACCTTTACCATGTTGATAGTGCTCGGTCGGGTTTAATTGCGGATAACGTTCGTTTAAATAGCTTTCCATATCTTTTTGAATAGAAGCAAAAGAGTTTTTGGAAAGTCTGATACGCTTATCTCCTCCAATTTCATTGGCACTTATCATTAAGTGTATGTGTATATGCTCCTTATCTTTGTGAAGTGCCGTAAATACCAGATGGTTTTCAGCTCTAGCAGATAGATATTCGCGTGATAAATCTTGAAGGATATGTTGCTGTTCTTGAATAGAGAGATTATTTTTACTGAGTGAAATAATCTCATGATAGAGGTAGTTTTTGCCTCTTGCCCTCTGGAGACTATCGGCATTTTTCATAAACTCGTCTACGATTTTCTCTTTATCATGAGGACTGGAATAGAGATTATACGCACCCAACTCAAAATCGCTTTCACGGGTCAAATAGTCGTAGAGCGAGGCGAAGCTTGTCGAGCTACGAGACATGGATTTTATTATCATGTGGCTATTGGAGTTTAGCGACTAATAGCCTGAACTCATCTTCGTACTTTTTGAGTGCAGAAATGAGGATGTTGACATCGATGTATTCACCGATATTGGCTTTATAGGCAATTTGGTTGATGTTGTTTGCGATACCGCGTGAGATACGGATATAGCTTTGAACAATATCTTGTTGGTCTTTGCTCATAAAGTAATTTGGAGAATTTTCTATGAAATTCAAGATCACATCTTTAGCGAGTTTCGAGACTTTCATGTCCAAAGCATCGGCTCTGTTTTTCAATGCCTCAAAATCTTCACTAAGAAGAGGAAAAGTCACTATCTTACGAGTTCTTCCGTAATGGTAGTGTTTATAGTTTTTCAAGTACTCTGTTCTATCCATAGTTTTTACTTTTGTTAGATTATATAGTCTTGATTTGCTGAGATATGATGTAGCGGGCAATCTCCAAAAGCGGGTAGTAGATATTCCCCTGCCCTGATTTGATGTATTGCACACCTAAAGCCATTTTACGTTCACGGTCGAGCGTAGCAACACTTTTATTGAGTTCGCTCCCACACTCCTTTTTGGAAAGAAGCATCTTGTTATATTTACTGTACAGGCTGTCAAAAATAACTTTTTCATCGCTACTCATCATCTACTCCTCACAGGTCTTAGTTTCCAAATGATATGATTAAAATACTTATCGATTTATTAAAATACATATGTATTTAATTAAATAGATATGTTATTATTTAAAAGTATATTTATATCACACTAAATATATATTGTGTATAATCACTGTAATTAGCTAGGAGTAAGTACTATGGCAGATGAAAGATTTGAACGCTTTGATAAACAGCAAGACCGTCAGAGCAAGCCGGAAAGTGAAAAGAAATCGAAAAAGATTATTTTTTCCATGACGGAAAAACGCTATGAAGAGTTAGCACGTATGCAAAAGTTTCTTGGTAAGAAAACGCTTACGTCAACGATTGATTATTTTATTGATCAGGGACTTGAAAAAGTCCGTGAAGATTTTGAGAATATTAGGGAGAGATAAATTTTGCAATTAAATATCATAGAAAAAGTTAAACAACTATATAAAGAAAACCCCTCTGAACTTTTTTACAGAGCTCTTTCTAGTCTTTTATCAATGTTCATTGTTCCTCATATTGTTTTTCTGATTTTTATTGTCTATATGAGTCATAATAATTTTTTCTCATATGATTTTTTCATTGATGGATTATTTGGGATGAAATTATTTTTCTCAGTAGTAGTAATATCTATATTATTCATGGCAGCATATACTACATCAGGAATGATTGGAATAATTGGAAAAAAGAAATTTAAAGATTGGTGGGGAGTTTATTTAACAAATTGTTCCGTCATCTTGATATTAATACTATTAGCATTAAGCGAACACATTTCTTGGACATATTTTCTCTATATAATGGTAATTTTAACTACGATAAGTATTCATGTAGCATTACTCATATATAGAAGTCTACGTACACAATTTTTCTCACTCTTAATCATATCCATAACTATTCCTTTCATAACAATAATATTTGCAAGTGAAACATCACGAATTCTTTCCATAGGACTAAAAGCTTTTGGTATAGGTGGCAATGAAAAAGTAGAAATTAAAATCGATGAAAATCGAATGGATAAAGGTGAACTATTACTTCTTACACCTGCAAATATTTATGTTAAGCCATATGATAGAAACGGAACTAAAATTTATTCATTCGATAGTATAGAAAGCCTGTATGTAGGTAAAGACATCAATTTAACAATTCCTACAAAATGAGTTAAGGGTTTTTAGGGATGAGCTTCGCTCAATTTCCCTGAACAAGTTTCGCAATATTCTCAAGAACACACCTGTTCCTGAGAATTTGCAAACTTGCCATTACTTCAAAAATGATAACTTAAGATAAAACTCATATACTTTCAAATGCTTTTGCATCAATTTTTAAAAAAGGGAAAATTATATGGCAACAATGAAAGACTTTGCAGTTAAATATGCTTCAAGACTATTTGAAAATCCAAATGAAACAGTTGTTCAAGAAATTATTAAAGAAATTAAATCTCTAACCAAAGATGGTAAACCACTACTTGAATCTGATGTTAATAAGTTAACTGCACTTATCCAAACAGAATTACAAACAAAATACAAAGAATGGAAATCTTCAAATGAAGATTCATTAATATTAGAAAAAAGTTATCATTACACAACTGCAAGTACCGACATATCCGAGTTCAATGACCTAGTTAATATGATTGTTAAAGGTACACGAAAATGACAAATTATGAAATTGTTACATTAAGTCTTTCTTTTTCTACGCTAGTCGTCTCTTTTATTGCATATCAAAATGCAACTAAAATAAAAGAAATTGATGAAAACATGTCAACTAAAATGCTTGAAATAGAAAAAAGTAATTTGAATCAAAATATGGCACAAACTGAACTTTATATTCAAGAACTTTTAGTTAATGCGAGAACTTTATTTCTAAATATCAATTTAGAAATTATTAAACTTTCTATTGGTGAGAATGAAGAATTAATAAAGATAAGAGACAATTTAACTCAAATGACATTACAAGAAATTCTCAATGCATACGAAGTAGCCTGTATGAAATACTTAGATGCCAAAATTGATAAAGAAAGATTTAAAAAAACATATAGTCAAGAAATTCGA
>JAQUAU010000010.1 GCA_028687085.1 Minisyncoccota bacterium
GTTCTACATCATATTGCGGCGCGTCGTCGTCTCTGACTTTCTTTATATCGGCATCTTCGGGCTCATCATCCTCTCATTCCTCGGCTCGGCCTTCCTGATCGCGCTTGCGTATCACGTCTTCCCGGTCGCCTCTGTCTATCACTTCACGCCCGCTATCGACCTCCTCTTCGCGGCCAAGGCCTACTTCTGGTGGTGGTTCGCGGCTCCGGCTATCGGCCTCTTCTTCTTCGCCCGCTAAATGATATAGTTTTCGCATGACTCTCGCAGAAGAACTGAAGGCGCGCGGACTTATCGAGCTCTCCTCAGCCTCGCCAGACGTGATCCTATCGAAACCGCGTACGGTGTATATCGGTACTGATCCGACAGCCGACTCGCTCCATGTCGGTCACCTCACCTGGATTCTCCTCATGAAGCGTCTCGGAGAGGCGGGGCACAAACTCTTTTTCTTAGTCGGTGGCGGTACCGGCATGATCGGCGACCCCAAGGAGAAGGGTGAGCGCCCGATGCTCGACGAGAAGACGGTCGCCAAGAACACCAAGGCGCTGAAAAGTCAGCTCAAGAATATCCTCGGCAGGACCTCATTTAAGATGGTCGACAATGCCGACTGGCTCATGAGCACGAAGCTCGTGCCGTTTCTGCGCGACGTGGGGAAGTACTTCACGGTAAACGATTTAATAAAGCGCGAGATTATCAAAAAGCGTCTTGATGCGCCTGACGAGAGTATCTCGTACACCGAGTTTACCTACGCGCTCCTGCAGGGTCTCGACTATTACACACTGAATCAGAAATACGGCATCGATCTGCAGATCGGCGGCTCCGACCAGTGGACGAACGTTCTCTCTGGCGTTGACCTCATTCATAAACGCCTAGGGAAGGATGTCTACGCGCTCGGGTTCCCCCTCACCACCGACGCTGCCGGCAAGAAGTTCGGCAAGAGCGAGGGCAACGCGATATGGCTCGACACGAAGAAGACTTCGCCGTTTACGTTCTACCAATTCTGGATCAACCTGCCGGACGCGGGGATCGAGAATTATCTGAAGGTGTACACCTTTATGCCGCTCATCGAGATTGGCGCGTTGATGGAGCTCCATAAGCGCAGTCCGGGCGAACGGCAGGCCCAAGAGACGCTCGCCAGGCTTGTGACCGAGATCGTGCACGGCCCTGCCGCCACAGCCCAAGCCGCCGCTGCGAGCGACGCACTCTTCGGTAGTACGCCCTTTCACGAGCTCTCGCGAGAGGCGCTCCAAGTCGCTCTCGCCGAGGCTCCTTCTGTTGAAATATCGAAGCGAAGCCTTGAAGAAGGGTACTCACTCGCTGAAGCGCTCGTGGCGGGCGGGCTCGCCTCGTCAAAGAGCGACGCGCGGCGGCTTATCGAAGGGAAGGGCATCACCCTCTCGGGCCAGCCTATCCTTAATCCCGAACAGACAATCAATCAGGGCGACCTCTCGCACGGCTTTGCGCTTGTGCGCAAAGGCAAGCAGGGCGTCCTCATCCTCGTTTTGAAATAATTTAGTGCGCCGGGAAGGACCGCGAGTACACTTTTCGAAACTTACAGTTTCAGTACACCTTGCGGATCCGCCAGAGCGCGGATGCTCGCAAGGTCTTCGAATCCTTCACACACGCCTCCCAGGCGTGCTCCGGCGCACATATTTCGCTTCACTCAATCTGTGCGCCGGGAAGGATTCGAACCTTCGTAGGGCTATGCCCGACAGGTTTACAGCCTGTTGTAATTGACCACTCTACCACCGACGCAACACGAGCGATTATATCAGTTTTAGACCATAAAACAAAAGCCCCGCGTAGCGGGGCTTTGCTGTGTTGGTGCAGCTAGAAACAATGAAACGGCGGACATCGAGGGCAAGGAACTATGTGTGCAAGGATAAAAACACCTCGATCACAAGCGCCATGCCGGCGAGTGTTGCGATCATAAGGGCCGCCGTTTCCAAAACATTAAGATCCTGAAAGGCTTTAAACACGGTCTTCTCCCTTGTTGGTTGACGCCTGATCAAAAGGTACGCTGTCGAATGAGTCTGTCAAGTCGTGCTATCGTATAACCATGCGAGTTATGGACCTCCTTTATCGGTATGCGCTCAAGCCGATACTCTTTACACTCAGCCCCGACTTCGTGCATGATGTGTTTATAACAACCGGCGAGATCGCCGGACGATTCGCATTCTCGCGCGCGCTTTTTAATCTCTTCTACGGTTACCAGGGGCCCGATATCAGTAAAACGGTCGATGGTCTCATATATCATACCCCCGTCCTGCTCTCGGCCGGCTTCGACGCCGATGGCCGGCTCACGCGCATTCTGCCCTCGCTCGCCTTCGGCGGAGAAGAGATAGGCTCAGTGACTGCCGAGCCCTGTGCGGGCAACCCGCTTCCGCGCATGACACGCCTTATCCGCAATAAAAGCATCGTCGTCTACAAGGGTCTGCGCAATCACGGTGTTGATGCACTCATTGCGAAGCTCAGGCGCACGCGGCGCGAAAGGGGATTTGTGCTCGGGATTTCTATCGCCCGTACCAATATACAGAGTGCATCCACTGACGTTGAGGCCGGCATTCGCGATTATGTAGAATCATTTAAAAAGCTAAATGAATCAGGCATCGGCGACTACTACACCATCAATATCTCGTGCCCCAACTCATTTACCGGCGAAACATTCGTTCAGCCAGAACTTCTCGCACAGCTCTTGCCGCGCCTGCGCGAGGTGCCCTGTGAGAAGCCGGTCTACCTCAAGATGCCTATCAATGTCTCGTGGGAGCAATTTGAAAAGATGCTCGACATCGCCGACAAAAATAACATTCAGGGTGTTATCATCGGCAACCTCAACAAGAATTATGGCGACTTGGCCTACCCAGAGGATGCGCCGAAAGAGTTTCGCGGCGGACTCTCGGGCTCACCGACCTTCGCGCTCTCAAACGACTTGATTCGGAAGACGCGGCAGATGTACGGCACGCGCTTCACGATTATTGGCACGGGCGGCATCTTCACCCCCGAACAGGCACTTGAGAAGTTTGCTGCCGGCGCCGACCTCGTCCAGCTTGTCTCAGGGATGGTTTTCGAGGGCCCCGGGCTAATGCGCAAGATATGTGAGCACTACGCGGCAGAAAGAGGTGTGCTATCGTAGCTGTATGGGAGATTCAAGACCAGTTCTCGTCTCCGGCGTAAAGCCGACCGGCGACCTGCATATCGGCAACTACTTTGGCGCGATGCGCCAGTTCGTCGAGCTCACCAAAGAAGGGAAGTATAAGCCCTTTATCTTCGTCGCCGATTATCATGCCCTCAACACGATGCAGGATGCCGAGGAGATGCGAAAGCGGACACGAGAGGTCGTGATGGCCTATATCGCGGTCGGCCTCGACCCCAAGGATGTCGTCTTATTCAAGCAGTCAGATGTGCCCGCACATACCGAGCTTGGGTGGATATTCGACACGATCACTACGATGCCGTACCTGATGCGCGCACACGCCTTCAAAGACGCTGAAGCTAAGAATAAAGAGATTAACGTCGGGACATTTAATTACCCGATGCTCATGGCTGCTGACATTCTACTCTACGACGCGGCGATTGTTCCGGTCGGCGCCGACCAGAAGCAGCACATCGAGATCGCGCGCGATACAGCAGAGAAGTTTAACCGCGTTTTCAAAACAGACGTGTTCACGCTCCCCGAGCCGCACATTATGCCTGAGGTCGCCGTGGTCCCCGGCACCGATGGTCAGAAGATGAGCAAGAGCTACGGCAACGTCATCCCGCTCTTTGCTTCACGTGAGGAGCTCGCGAAGGCGGTGATGAGCATCGTTACCGATTCAAGCGGCGAGCGCCCTGAGAATGTGTACCGGATCCATCGGCTCTTCAGGAGTGAGGTGAATCTCGACGCGCTCTACGAGGAGCACAAAGGCAACTACAAAGGATTGAAGGAGATGCTTATCGACGACCTCGACCGCTATCTCGCGCCGATGCGCACGAAATATGAGGAGCTTAAAGGAGACTCGAGCATTGTCGACGACCTGCTTGAGAGCGGGAAGCGCGAAGCGCGCGCAGTGAGTGAGGCCAAAATGGAGCAGGTGCGCAAGGCAATCGGTGTGGCGTAATTGACTTTTAACAGATTCCTGCTAAGGTAGTTTCAGCCCGGATCCCGGGATCTCAAACGCATACCTAGAAAAAGGAGTTTGAATTGAACATTCCAAGAGAAAGTTTTTTTGCTGACTCGATGGCCTTTGTCGGCCTGCAGGGTCAGCCCCCGAAGTTTGGGCTCGGGTGCCGACCGCGACTTGCGCTTGCACATCTCACCAGTGCTCCTCCTTTCGCCAAGGATTTCATGAGCACGATGGAGGCGCACAAAGCCTTCATTGAAGTTGCGCTTGCGAATCCGGGGGTGGAGATGGTCCGCGTCGCCGAAACAGTGAATCACCTCAGTACCGTCAATACGGGCATGCTGTTCGGCTTACAACACACTCCCGCCGGCATCACCTACGCGGATCTCCATTCGCTGTTTACAGCGGGAATTCGCACGATGTCTCTCGCCTATGAAGGTGATACCGAGTACGGCGGCGGGTTCAAGTCTGGCGGTCGGCTGAAAGGCCGTGGCGAAAAATTGATCAGATGGATGGCCGACATCGGCTTCATCCTCGACCTCTCGCACGCCGGGCATTCGACAGCGCGAAACGCTCTTAGGTATATCCGGCAAGAACGTCTGCCGATACGAGTGATGGCCAGCCACTCCGGATGCTATGGGGTCTATCCGCACCAGCGGAACTTCCCCGACGACATTCTGGAGAGTATCGCGAGTGCGGACGGCTACCTCGGCATTCCGCTCATCACGTTCTTCCTGGGACGGAAAGATACTAACTACCTCGAAGAGTTCTCCCGCCACGTTACTCACGCACTCAGTGTGATGGGCAAGGGAAGGGTCGGCATCGGCAGCGACTGTCTCCACTTCGACATGACGATGGAGCAGGCTGAGAAGCATTTCGGCGACATGACGAAGATGCTCAAATCCGACGGTACGTTCGGGGAATTCTTTCCCGATCGGCCGCCAGAGCTCATCAAGCACGGCAACAATATGTTCAAGATCCTTGAACATGCGCTTTTGTCCACAAACGCGCGCGCGTTCGACCCGGGCATCCTGGGCCAGAACTTCAAAGACTTTCTCTCTCGTTCTTTACCGCAGGTATAGGAGGGCCTGCCCGACGTACTATGCATCAAACGCCCCGCGACGATTTTTGTCGCGGGGTGTGGTATTTTATAGGGTATATGGAACGCATACTTATCGGAAAGCTCGGAGAACACGTGGGCGAGACCGTCTCGATATCTGGCTGGGTAGATGTTCGCCGCGACCAAGGCAAAATGGTCTTCTTCGACTTCCGCGACCGCTCCGGGAAGGTGCAGGGAGTCGTACTCCCAGCTAGCCCGGCTATTGAGGTAGCTAAGGACATTAGGAATGAGTACGCCGTCCGCGTGGAAGGAGTCGTGAACAAGCGCCCGGAGAAGAACGTTCAGGCCGACCGCCAGAACGGCGACATTGAGCTCGAAGTCACGGCAATAGAGGTCCTCGCCAAAGCAGAACCGCTCCCATTCGATATGTCAGTCAGCGGCTTCAATCTTGATCTCACTGCACAGCTCGATCATCGCGCACTCGTACTGCGGCACCCACGCCTGCAGGCAATCTTCAAGGTCCAGAATGTCATCATTGATTCGTTCCGTGAATATCTCAAGAGTCAAGACTTCTTCGAATTCCAAGCCCCAGCTATTACTCCAGCAGTTGCAGAAGGAGGTGCTGAAGTGTTCGAAGTAAATTATTTCGACAAGAAGGCATACCTCTCACAGTCGCCCCAGCTCTATAAACAGATTGTGATGACCGCTTTTGAACGCGTTTTCTCCGTCAACAAGATATTCCGTGCCGAGCCCTCTGCAACCACACGTCATTTGACCGAGGTCGTCTCACTCGACGCCGAACTCGCCTTTATCGATTCGTGGAAGGATGTGCGCGACGTCTCTGAAGAGACCGTCCGTTATATCCTCAAAGAGATCGAGAAGCGCTGCGCGACCGAACTCAGTCTGCTCGGAACCAAACTGCCGGTGATGATCGAGAAGACGCCCACACTCTCGCTTACCGAGGCGCAAGAGAAGATATTCGCTAAGAACGGTCGCGATGTCCGTGGCGAAAAGGATCTTAACCCTGAAGACGAGCGGGAGCTCTGTGCAATTATTAAAGAGGAGACCGGATCCGATTTCGTCTACGTCTATGGCTATCCGACGCGCAAGAAGCCCTTCTACGTGTATCCGAATCCGGAGAACCCTGAGTTCAATGAGGGCATGGATCTCCTTTGTCGCGGCGTGGAGTGGCTCTCTGGCGGTCGCCGTATCAATAATTATGACCAGTTGATGACTCACGTTAAAGAGTGGGGAATGGATCCGGAGAAGATTTCAATGTTCTTGGAAGCATTCAAGTATGGCGTGCCCCCTGAAGGCGGCTTCGCCTTCGGTGCAGAGCGTATGACCATGCAGATACTCGAGCTTAAGAATGTGCGCGAAGCGAGTATGTTCCCGCGCGATATGAACCGCATTGATCAACTGCTCACTGGGCATCCTTCGGAAACTCCAGAAAAATAACTCAATGAAGATTGTTGTTAAAAAAGGGACCGTTGAAAAAGCGCCGAGAGGCTTTGTACGCGTCAGCTTCACCGACAAGTCGAAGGGTACAAAACGTTTTGTAAAAGAAAAAGGGATTGAGACGCTTGAGATCGGCATTGGGAAGCCAGAGGAGATGAACCTGCGGAGATTTCGAGTTCTTTGTCGCGCAGTCGTGCAGGCGGCGAAGGCGAATAAGATAAAGAAGATTGCGCTCCAGTTCGACGCAACGCCGAAACTTTTTGTGAATTTAAAAGGTGTCAGTCCCGAAGAACTCTCACAGCTCATCGCGGAGAACTTCGAGATGGCTAACTTTGATTTCACTCATTTTAAAACGAAGCCGAAAGAAGGGTTCGACGCCGTTGAAGAAATTATTTCATACACATCTGCCGACCTCGGCGTCGAGAAGGCGGTCCAGAAAGGGCAGTCGATAGGGCAGGCGGTGAATGCCTGCCGCGTGCTTGCGAATACGCCCGGCGGTGATATGACGCCGACGGTGCTCGCGAAAGCAGCAAAAGAGGCGATGAGGGGTCTACCGGTCAAGGTGACCGTGCTCGGCGTTACAGAAATGAAGAAGCTCGGCATGGGTGCCGTGCTTGGCGTCGCAAAAGGGTCAAGTGAAAAACCGACTTTCACCATACTTGAATATAAGGGCGGAAAAGGAGCCCCAATTGTTCTTGTTGGAAAAGGCGTTACCTTCGACAGCGGCGGCTTGAACCTGAAGCCTTCAAGCTCTATCTACGAGATGCACATGGATATGTCGGGTGCGGCCGCGGTTATCCACGCGGTTGCACTCGCTGCACGCCTGAAGCTCAAGCAGTCTGTCATCGGCCTTATCCCCGCGGTTGAGAATATGCCCGGCAACAATGCACTGCGCCCCGGTGATGTGTTGAAATCGTTATCAGGTAAAACGATCGAAGTGCTCGACACCGACGCCGAAGGTCGGCTGATCCTCGTCGACGCGCTCACCTACGCGAAGCGTTTTAAACCAGCCGTCGTTATCGATGTCGCGACACTCACGGGTGCGGCAATGAGCGCGCTTGGCGAGCACGCGAGTGCGCTTCTCACCCGCGATGACGCGCTCGCCGAACGGCTCGCGAAAGATGCTGAGGCATCGGGCGACTACGCGTGGCGGCTGCCGCTCTGGGATGAATATGAAGAGCGCGTGAAAGGGACTTTTGCTGACCTGAAGAATGTTCCGGGTGGCTCGACGAGTCGCCTCGGCGGGGCGATCGACGGCGGGATGTTCCTCTGGCAGTTCGCCAAGGAGCTCGAGTGCCCATGGGCGCACATTGATATGGCGCCGCGTATGACTGCCGCACCAGGCGACGAGCTCGCCAAGGGCGCAGCCGGAGAACCGGTCCGGCTCCTTCTGCATTTTATCGAACAATGGATACATTGAACGCACTTCCGAAAATAGGGTTCTCCATCAAGACCGGCTCGTACGAAGGGCCGTTTGAGGTGCTCTTGGACCTTATTGAAGCGCGCAAGCTCCTGGTGAACGAACTCGCGCTTGCGAGCATCACTGAAGATTTTATCCAGCACGTGCGCGCACAAGCGACGTTCCCGGTCGAAGAGACGGCGAATTTCATCCAGATCGCTGCAACCCTGCTTCTCATCAAGTCGAAATCACTCATCCCCGATCTCGCCCTCTCTGAAGATGAGAGTGCTGATGTCGAAGACCTGAAGCGCCGTCTCGCGGCCTACGAGAAAGTGCGCGAGGCCTCGCGCGAGCTCTCCCGCCTGTTTGGGAAACAGGTGATGCTCCCGGCGGGCGAACGTGCATTAGAACCGATGTTTGCGCCTTCTCGTGATTTGACAACAGGCGGGATTGCCGAAGCGATGGTGCGCGTCCTCGCGGCGCGTGAAGAGGTCGAAGAACTCCCAGAAGCACGCGTGAAGCCCCTCGTCACAATAGAAGAGATGATGGACCAGCTCGCGAAGCGCGTGCAGAGCGCGATGACACTCTCGTTTAAAGACTTCCACGGCGGCACCAAAGAAAAAGTAGAAGTGATAGTCTCCTTCCTCGCCCTTCTCGAACTCGTGAAGCAGGGTGCCGTCGCTGCCGAACAATTCGGCGAGCACGGCGACATCCGCATCAGTCACACTGCTTCTGCCGCCGTCCCGCGATATGGCTAGAGACTGGTGGCAGAGGGGGAGGGGATTGGACCTTTGGTCCATCCCGCATTTCCTCTTTGGAGTCCTCATGGCGTTTCTGCTGCCGCTCACCGGCACACCGCTTCTCACTGTGCTTGCACTCACCATCGCGCTTGCAGTTGTATGGGAACTGTACGAGAAGCTTGTCGGGATACGAGAAACCACTTTGAATATCCTCTTTGATGTCCTCTTGCCCGTCGTGGCGTTTACCTGCACCTCGCTCGCCCTTCTCGCGTATCCGCTCCATCCCGACGACCTTCTCGTCGCCATAGCCGCCGTTTCTCTCGTCTTCGCCTTCACGAATATCTCCGGCTGGCTCGCGTTCCGTCGCCGCAATCGCGACTTCACCCGCTAAATCGAATCCACAAGGAGGTACGTTGCTGGGGAGGGGAAGCACGACTATACTGAAGAGAATGCTTACGCCGCCTGCCGCTCTCCATGCACTCCTCTTCGCCTCCGGTGAACCGCTCGAGAAGAAACAGATAGCAAAGCTTTTAGATATTAAAGAGAGCGATGTCAAGCTCGCGCTTAAGGCGCTTACCGACTCGCTTAAGTCGAGCGGCGTCACGCTTGTTGAAACCGAGACAGAGGTCGAGCTGCGAACCTCGCCCGAGGCGGCGCCCCTGGTGAAGAAGCTTCGCGAGAGCGAGCTCGCACGCGACCTGGGCAAGGCGAGCCTCGAGACACTCGCCGTGATCGCGTATCAGACTGGCTCGACACGTGGTGAAGTCGACTGGGTGCGCGGCGTCAATTCTTCAGCCTCGCTCCGGACGCTTCTTATGCGCGGTCTCATCGAGGGGAGAGAAGACGAGCGCGATAAACGTCGCATCCGCTACAGCATCACGACCGAGGCGCTCGCGCACTTAGGCCTCGCAAATGTTGATGAGCTGCCGCGCGCTGCAGAACTTCGCGCGTCCGTCGAAACTGTCCTCGAAGAGGAGCGTACTGCCGCCGGAACCACTGAAGCATAATATGGACTCTGCCGAACTTCAGAAGCTTGCCCAGCACTCGCGCTCGATGCGCGAAGCCGGCTTTGCACTTCTCGGCGCCTCGGTCATTCTCGCTCTCTTTTTATACGTACCGCTCGGAACGCGAGCGACGCCTCCGACGTCCTCTGGAGTCGGAGCCCCGACCGCAAGCGTCGGGGCCGACGCCTTTGCGGCTGTCCCGCTTGAAGCAGAAGCGGCTATCGTCTACGATCTCGCTACCGGAGAGACGCTCTACGAGAAGAACGCCGACGTTCAGCTCCCGCTCGCTTCGCTGACCAAGCTTCTCACCGTCTATGCCGCACTCTCTCTACTCTCGCCGAACACGCCGATTACCATTCCGCTTGACGCGACAAAGGTTGATGCGCCGCGCGCCTTCAATGCTGGACAGATATTCTCGTTGTCTGACCTCGCACGCCTGACTCTCACCGCCTCGCTTAACGATGGCGCCGCGGCGATCATCGAGGCCGCCGCTCTGCAGCAGAATCGCACGACGAACGAGGCGCTTGCGAGCGCCGCTGCGGCGCTTGCGCTCGCCCAAACCTATGCGGTCAACGGGAGCGGCCTCGACGTCTCATCTACCGTCTCAGGCGGCTACGGCTCTGCGCGCGACCTTGCGCACCTCTCCGGCGCACTGGTTGCGGCGGCGCCGGAAATCGCTCTTGCGACAACGCTCGGTTCTGCACACGCGGTTTCAGAAGGCGGTACTGCCTTCACGGTAAAAAATACTGATCCGATGGTCGGGTCCATCCCGCGACTCCTCCTCTCAAAGACCGGTTGGACCGACCTCGCCGGCGGCAATCTCGCCCTCGTCTTTGACGCCGGCATCAATCATCCGATCGCCGTCGTCGTGCTCGGGTCCTCGCAGAAGGCGCGCTTCACCGATGGTACAGCGCTTGTCGCCGCCACGCTCGCGCACTTTGCGGGCGTCGCCTCGCTCTAGCCGCCATGATTGCCTCCGATATCATCAAGGTGTTCATCCCCGCAACGGCGGCATTCGTCGTGGGGATTCTCTTCGCGCCATTGCTCACGCACTACCTTTTCAAATACAAGGTATGGAAGAAGTCGGTAGGGAAGGTGGCGCTCGACGGCACGCCGGCCGTCGAATTCGAGAAGCTCCGCATGACCGTCCACGCCGGCACCGAGACGAAGACGCCGCGCATGGGCGGCATCCTGATCTGGGCGAGCGTCACTATCGTGACGCTCGGTATGTGGGCGCTCGCACAGCTCTTCTCGACGCCGCTTATGGAGAAGCTCGATTTCTTGAGCCGCAGTCAGACCTGGATACCGTTCATCACGCTCCTCGCCGGCTCCTTGATGGGCTTTGTAAATGACCTGCTCGATATTCAGCCGGCAGGGGAGCGCGGCGTCTCGCTCCGGATGCGCCTGCTCTTTGTCACGCTGGTCTCTGGACTCGTCGGCTGGTGGTTCTACGCGAAGCTCGGCATGACCGCCATCGGCATCCCCGGCGACGGCACGTTCGAGCTCGGTGCGCTTCTTATCCCGCTTTTCATCCTCGTGTCGCTCGGCCTCTATGCCGGCGGCGTGATCGACGGTATCGACGGCCTCTCGGGAGGCATTTTCGCTTCGACCTTCCTCGCCTACGCCGGTATCGCCTATTTTCAAAATCAGATAAATCTCGCCGCATTTTCTGCGACGGTTACCGGCGGCATCCTGGCCTTTCTCTGGTTTAATATTCCGCCCGCCCGCTTCTGGATGACCGAGACCGGCACGATGGGTCTCACCATGACGCTCGCTGTTATCGCCTTTCTGACCGACACGCCAGCGGGCGGCTACGGCGTGCTCGCGCTCCCTATCATCGCATTTCCGCTCGTCATCACCGTCCTTTCAAACATCATCCAGGTCGCCTCAAAGAAATTCCGCGGCAAAAAGGTGTTCATCATCGCGCCGCTACACCACCACTTCGAGGCTATCGGGTGGCCCTCTTATAAGGTCACGATGCGCTATTGGGTCATCTCAATCATGACGGCCATCGTCGGCATGATCGTTGCGCTTTTAAAATGAAACTCGTTTCTGGCGACCGCATCTTTCTCATGCTCGTGGTCTCGGTCGCGCTCGCCGGTCTCGCGATATTCTCTTCGGCGACGCTTGGCCACCTGGCGCGCGAGAGCAGTTCAGTCTCGAAGGATATCCTGCTCCAATCCGGTCTCGGCCTCGGTCTCGGCTTTCTCGCCTTTCTCGCGGCGCGCGCCATGCCGTTTACGTGGGTGCGCCGCCTCGCTCCCTATCTCTACGTACTCACGCTCCTCTTTACTGCGCTCGTTTTTATCCCCGGCATCGGCTTCCACTCTGGCGGCGCAACTCGCTGGATCAACCTCGGCTTCACGACTGTCCAGCCGGCCGAGTTCTTGAAGATCGGCTTCGTGCTCGTGCTCGCCTGGTGGCTCGCGCCCCGCGCACGCCAGCTCGCGAATCCTCGGGTAGGACTGATCCCTTTTATCGGCCTCGTAGCCGTGCCCTCGGCGCTCCTTCTCGCTCAGCCGAACACCTCGACGACGCTGCTTATCATCCTGACCGGTGCGGTGATGTACTTCGTCGCCGGGGCGCCGTGGAGAGACTTCGGCATCCTCGCGCTCGGCCTCATCGTTGCACTCGGCATCCTCATCCTTATGCGCCCCTATGTGCTCGAACGTGTACAAACCTTCATCCACCCTTCGGCAAACGCTCTGAGTAGCGGCTACCAGATCCAGCAATCGCTTATTGCTATCGGCTCGGGAGGGCTTCTCGGTCGCGGGTTCGGCCAGAGCGTAGAGAAATTCAATTATCTGCCGGAGCCGGACGGCGACTCAGTATTCGCCGTCTTCGCCGAAGAGACTGGCTTCGTCGGCGCTGCATTGCTCCTCTTGCTCTTCCTCGCGCTCGCGGCGCGCGGCATCGTCATAGCGGGGAAGTCGCACGAACTGTTTGGCGGGCTCGTCGCGCTCGGATTCTCCTTCATTATCATCTTGCAGGCCTTCATTAACATCTGTGCGATGCTCGGCATCATCCCGCTCACGGGGCTCCCGCTCCCGTTTATCTCGCACGGCGGGACCGCGCTTCTGGCTGTCCTTCTCATGTGCGGCCTCATCCTCAACGTCGCCGCCCACCAAAAAACGTAGCCGAAGGCGGAATGACAATAAGAAGGTAGTAAGACTTGGCCTAGCGGCCTGGAGCGCGACCTTCGTTTGGCATTCCGTCTTCGGTGTTATGATGTTGTATACTGTCTCATAATGACCATCGTATTTACGGGAGGGGAGACCGGCGGGCATTTCTATCCGATTATCGCCATCGCCGAGGCGCTCCAGGATATCGTCCGCGAAGAGCATCTCGTCGCCCCGAAGCTCTACTTTCTCGCACCGGCTCCCTTCGACCAGAACGCGCTCTTTGAAAACGGCATCGCCTATGTCCACGTCGGGGCAGGCAAGATGCGCCGCTACACGTCGATCTCAAATGTGACTGACCTGTTCGTCACACTCGCGGGAACACTCACTGCTCTCGTCACGCTTTATCGGCTGTATCCGGATGTCGTCGTGAGCAAGGGCGGATACGGCAGCGTGCCGACCACGCTCGCCGCGCGCCTCCTCGGCATCCCCGTCATCATCCACGAATCAGACGCGAAGCCCGGCCGCGCCAACCTGCTCGCTGCGAAGTGGGCTGTGAAGATCGCCATTTCATTTGAAAGCGCAGCAGCCTATTTCCCCAAGGGAGTACAGAGCAAGATCGCCCGCACCGGCATCCCGATCCGCAAGGCGCTTGCGCGCCTCGAAGCTGAGGGGGCAGAACAATATCTGGGGCTTCTGAAAGAGCTCCCGACCATCCTCATCATCGGCGGCTCACAGGGAGCACAGAGAATAAATGAGGCGGTGCTCACCGCGCTCCCCGACCTCGTTGCTTTTGCAAATATCATCCATCAGACCGGCAACGCGAACCTGAAGAATGTGCAGGCGGTCGCACACGTTGTCCTCGGCAAAAATCCGTTTGCGTCTCGGTATCACCCCATCAACTATCTTTCTGAGATATCGCTTCAGCGCGCGGCAAGCGTCGCAAGTCTCGTCGTGTCGCGCGCCGGTGCGAACTCTATCGCCGAGATTGGCCTATGGAAGAAGCCGGCCATCATCATCCCCATTCCCGAGTCAGTGAGCCACGATCAACGCACCAACGCCTACGCCTACGCGCGCACCGGCGCCGCAATCGTAATCGAAGAAGGGAACCTCACTCCGCATCTTCTTGTCTCTGAGATGCACCACATCATCGACGACCCGGCGCTCGGCAAGCGCATGGGAGACTCTGCGGCAGGATTTACCGACCCCGACGCTTCGCGCATCCTCGCCAAAGAGGTGCTCGCGATTGCGCTATCGCATGAATCATAACGCGCACACAGCATGACCTCCGTTGTCACACGCATCCCGCCAAGTCCGACTGGTCGATTCCATATCGGCACCGCGCGCACCGCGCTTTTCAACTATCTCTTCGCGCGACATGCAGGCGGCACTATCGTCTTTCGCAGCGAGGATACTGATCGCACCCGCAGTGCAAAAGAACATGAAGATGAGATTGTCGCCGGCCTCGCGTGGCTCGGCATCTCCTGGGATTCTTTTTCCCGTCAAAGCGAACACACCGAGCGTTATCGAGAACTGCTTGAAAAAATTGTTGGGGAAGGGAAGGCCTATATCTCAAAAGAACCGGGTAAAGAAGATCCCAGTACGACCGTCGAGGTCGTGCGGCTCCGAAATCCCGGCACGGATATCACCTTCACCGATCTTATTCGCGGCGACATCACCTTCAATACCGCCGAACTCGGCGATTTCGTCATCGCACGCTCGATGAACGATGCGCTCTATCACTTCGCCGTCGTTGCAGACGACATGGACTCCGGCGTGACGCACGTCATCCGCGGTGAAGATCATATCTCGAACACACCGCGTCAAATTCTGATACAACAGGCGCTTGGTGCACCACGCCCGGCCTATGCTCATCTGCCGCTCATCCTCGACGAGAAGCGCGCCAAACTCTCTAAGCGCAGCGGCACCGCAACAAGCGTGGTTGACTATCAAGACGAAGGCATCTTGCCCGAGGCGCTTGTGAATTATCTGGCGCTCCTCGGCTGGAACCCCGGCGACAATCGAGAATACTTCTCGCTCGAAGAGCTCGTCGAAGCGTTCACGCTCGAGAAGGTGCAGAAGAGCGGCGCCGCATGGAGCCGCGAGAAGCTTCTCTCAGTCAATCAGCACTGGATGCGCGCACTTTCTGACTCCGACTTCCTCGCCCATGTGAGGGACATCGTAAGTCCATCATCAAATGATGGACTTACGATGTCCATAAATTCCGAGACTTTGAAAAAAGCGGTGCCGATGCTTAAAGAGCGCGCCCATACCTTCAGCGAGGCGCGCGAGATGCTCTCGGGAGAACTTTCTTGCTTGTTTTCGGTACCTGAAATCGACCCCTCTCAGCTGGTCAAAAAGGAGCTCCCGGACACCCCAGATATGACCAAAACAGCCCTAGAATCCCTCCTAGAGGCCCTAAAAGCCCTCCCAGAAGGCCTTTCTCCCGAGGCGGTAAAAGAGGCCCTGATGCCGCTCGCCGATGCTGCAGAAGCAAAAGGGAAGGGGGGTCGCGGAGCCTTGCTCTGGCCCCTGCGCTATGCGCTCTCCGGGGCCGATCGCTCTCCCGACCCCTTCACACTCGTCTCGATACTCGGGGTCGCAGAATCTGTTTCGCGCGTACAGAAAGCTATTGCTATACTCAGAGGATGAATCGCGCGTTTTTTGTATTCCTGCTTATTGCCTCCTGCTTCCTGCCAACTATTTCATATGCTCAGTCAGCGTCCGACATCCAAGCACAGATCGATACGAACAAACAGCAGCTCGACGCACTCGAAGCAGAGATTGCTGCGTTTCAGAAAGAGTTGAATGTGCTCGGATCTAAGAAGAACACGCTCCAGTCGACTATCAGCTCGCTCACCATCTCGCAGAAGCAGCTCGCGGCGCAGATCAAGGTGACCCAAAACAAGATCGCTTCAGCGAACCTGCAGATACGCGAACTCTCGCTCTCTATCGGCGATAAAGAAGCATCAATTACCGCAAATCAGGACGCCATCGCCAAGGCGCTCCGCAGCATCGCACAAGACGAGCATCTCTCGCTTATCGAAGATCTCATCTCATCGCACACGCTCGGCGAGGCATGGCAGTCGATCGATCAGGTTATGCTGTTCAGCCGCGCGCTCGGCGACGATATCGCTAATCTGCGCACAGCGCGCACCGAGCTCGCGACAAACCGCGATGCGGTCACCACCGCTAAGGCGAAGCTTGTTTCGCTCCAGAGGGATCTCACGCTTCAGAAGCGCTCGGTGGATGCAAGCAAAGTTGCTCAGCAGAAATTGCTCTCGGATACAAAGAATCAAGAATCGAATTATCAGAAGCTTATTGCGCAGAAGCAGGCGGCAGAAAAAGCGTTTGAACAGGAGCTCTTAAATCTGCAGGGACAGCTGAATCTCATCGTGCACCCCAATCTCTTGCCGAAGGTCGGCTCGGGCGTTCTCGACTGGCCGTTTAGCAATGCGTTCATGTTCAACTGTACCGCGCGTAAAAGTGTGTTCGGCAACCTCTTCTGCATCTCACAATTCTTCGGCAACACGCCGTTCTCGACCGCCAACTCACAGGTCTACAACGGCCACGGCCACAACGCTATTGATATCGCGGCGCCGATCGGCACGCCGATCTACGCATCACTTGACGGTACCGTGCTCGCCACCGGCAATACCGATCTCGTGCGCGGCTGCTACTCCTTCGGCAAGTGGGTGATGATCGTGCACGGCAACGGGCTCTCGACGCTCTACTCGCACCTCTCGACGATCGATGTGACAAAGGGTCAGCAGGTGAGCACCAAACAGCTCATCGGCCTCTCGGGCATGACCGGCTATGCGACCGGGCCGCACCTCCACTTCGGTGTGTACGCCACTGAGGGGACGCAGATTATGACCTTAAAGCAGTTCCGTGGTGCGACTGTCGGCTGTGCGAACGCGACAATGCCAGTCGCCACCCTCGACGCCTACTTAAACCCGCTGTCGTATCTCTAATTATTTTTGTCGCGTGTGCGCCAGAGGAGAAGGGAAGCATAGGTGCGATAGGGCGACCATTTTTCTGCTATCGCGAGCAGGGTAGAGCGGGGAGCATTTTTTGGTAATCCATACAGAGCCTCCATCGCGCGAATGAGGCCGAGGTCGCCCACTGAGAAGACGTCGGGTCGGCCGAGCGCGAACATGAGGAACATCTCAGAGGACCAGGGCCCCAACCCCCAGACTCGCATCAGCTGTTCTGCCGCCTCCGCTTCTGAAACTTTTTTTAACGCAAGCAGATCGAGCGAATTATTCTGTATTGCTTTAGAAATTTCTTTGAGCGTCTTTATCTTTGCGCCTGAGAGCCCCGCTTTTTTAAATACCGATGGGGGAGTCGCGAGAATCGATTCTGGGGTCAACCGACCCTTACACGCTTTCTTCACTCGAGAGAAGATAGCCTCGGCCGCGGCGAGCCCGAGCTGCTGAGAGATGACGGTTGACACAAGCGATGCAAATAATTGTGCGCGCGTATTTCGCGCAGAAAGTGTTCCCGGCAGGGAAGCATGGTGCGCCTTCGTTGCGCTATAGAACTGCGGGTCAACCCGCTTAAAATGTGCGAGCGCATCTTGCTTTCTCGGCATGCCGAGATTCTACCATTCGACTCGCTTCGCTCGCTCATGGCAAGTCATGGTATATACTGAGACCAATGGTCCATGAGATGTTCAAACTCATAGTCTGGATGCTTGTCCTCTTCCTCGCCCTCTCTTTTTTCGGCATCTCTATCCAGGCGATAATCAATTCTCCTGCCGGTCAGGCAAACCTCGCCTACCTCCTCAATCTCCTCACACAGGCGTATCTTTGGGCAACGCAGTGGATCCGGCCGGCATAAGCTATATAGGGAAGTCTTTATTTAGAGTGCGCACAATATATCTTTTGCGCACAAGCCTAGAGGGCACTTCCGCCGAACCACTTCCCCGGACTATTTCTTCAACGCGATGATGAGTACGTGCGCAAGGCTGATAAGCGTACTCGAAAATCCTGTCCAGAACGCATAAAACTGCAATCGCTCGGCTCGTCTCATGTGATGTCTCATGGGGAAGAGGATAGCATGTATAAAAAGGTGTAAAGGAGTTTTACCCACTTCCCTGTTCCCTTTTCAGGGTTAGCAGGTAACGTTTACGATGATGTAGTCGTAGGCCTCGTCGACCGTATCGACGACCGTATACAGCGTCATGTCGTCTTTATCGATTGCGGCATGCCGCTCATACAGGTTTTTCTCGATGAAGCTGAGCAGGGGCTCCCAATAATCGCGGCCAAAAAGAAGAATCGGGACTCGGCGTATCTTCTTGGTCTGCACCAGCGTCACAATCTCGAAGAATTCGTCGAGCGTGCCGAAGCCGCCCGGGAAATAGACATATACCTCAGACGCATAGGTGAGCATCACCTTGCGCACGAAGAAATGATCGAAGCCGAACTTCTCGGTGAGGTACGGATTGTAATTCTGGGTGTCCGGCAGATTAATGTTGAGCCCGACCGAGGCGCCGCCGCTCTCAAAGGCGCCCTTATTGGCGGCCTGCATGACGCCTGAAGAGCCTCCGGTCACGATAGCGAAGCCTTTTTTCGAGAGCCGGCGAGCCAGCTCTTCGGCGTTCTTGTAGGAGTCGTCGCCGAGCGTTGCGCGCGAAGAGCCGAAGAAGGATGCGGCGAGTCCATAGCGACGAATAATATCGAACCCTTCGATAAACTCTGACATGATCTTAAAGACGCGCCACGACTCGATCTTCTTCGGCTTGCAGACGAGCAAGG
Source organism: Minisyncoccota bacterium (assembly GCA_028687085.1). Lineage (GTDB taxonomy): Bacteria > Patescibacteriota > Minisyncoccia > Phycocordibacterales > Phycocordibacteraceae > C7867-001. Next base: position 18,637 of record JAQUAU010000010.1, read on the forward strand.
GGCGGTCGAGAGGCATCGTGCGCCCGCCCTCGTGGACGACCTTCGTAAGCCGCTCAGTAGCCTCGTGCAAAGGCGGAGCAGAATCGCGCGTCAGATCATCATTCATATTTTTATGATAGCACTACTACGCCCCTCGCAAGCTCGGCGCTTCGCAGTGTGAGTGGACTAAAGTCCCTCACAATTTGTGGCGGGAGCATAACCTGCAGAAACTGCAGCTGCAGCAGTCGCGAACCATACTTTATTTGCATCAGAAATGCGGTCGGCACCTGCACAGTCCGGCAGATAGTATTTCGTCCCATTCTTTGAGGCGACGACGCCGACGCTCCAGGTCGGCGCCCCGACTTCCGACGTCGGGGACAGTACTGATGGGGCAGTACCGCTCCCCTGCCGCTCTTCCCTTCCGGCCTGATATCCGAGTGCGAAGCTGGCTGAAGAAGTGAGCAGGAGGATGGCGATAATGAGCACATCCCGGGGTATTCTAGCGAGCAATCCTTTGCATTTTTCCCGTACGTCTGCTATAGTCATCGGGTAACACTATACCACTATGGCATCAACAAAAGCCGGCGGCTCAGCTAAAAACCTTACCGATTCCAACCCAAAGTATTTGGGCGTGAAGCTTGCTGACGGCGCGTCGGCTCGCCCGGGCATGGTGATCGTCCGCCAGCGCGGCACTAAGATCGAGGCGGGCACGGGCGTCCGTGTAGGCTCGGACCACACGCTCTTCTCAATCGTCACCGGCAAGGTCTCCTTCCGTAACCGCCGCAAGACCACCTTCACCGGCCACACCATCCATAAGAAAGTCGTCGACGTTATTTAGAGAAACAAAAAAACAAGGTTAAACCTTGTCGACAAGGTTAAACCTTGTTTTTTTGTTTTATTTATTCTGCCTCGATCGTGATGGAGAACTTTCCGAAGGTGCCTGACGCAGACACCGGAACGTCGAATATGCCGACCTCCTTCAGCGGCTTTTCAAGTCGAATCGCATCTATCGGGAGTTCAATATGCGCCTGCTCCTTGCACGCTCTTAAAATATCATTCGCTCCTACCGCATCATAAAGATGCCCCTTCTCATTGACCTTCGCTTTGATCACGATGCGCGCTTCTGCGAGCGTGGCGATGTTCTGCGCGATGAGCGCTGTATCGAGCAAAGAGCGATCGGCCGCCTGTTTACGGCGCGTCTCAGCCTCTTTCTTGGCGACGGTCGTCGCGGCGACCGCATACTTCTGCGGGATGAGATAATTGAGCGCGTAGCCGTCTTTGACGTCCACCTCTTCGTGCGCTCGTCCGATATTCTTCACGTCTCTGGTCAAAATAACTTTCATATCCACCGAGCTTACTGGCTTTCTCCTTATTTAGCAACTACTCCTTCATTATTTCCCGGTCGTGAGGAAGGTGATTGCGCGTGCGACTTGAGAATCGTTGCCCTGCGGAGTTTCTGCCTTTTTGTAGGCGACCGTGATATCCGGCGTAACGCCGTTGCCCATGATCCAGTGGCCCGCGGGCGTAATCCAGCGCGCAACCGTCACCTTGAGCGAACCGCCGTCGAGATCGATCAGCGTCTGCACCGACCCTTTGCCGAATGACTTCGCACCAATCAACGTTGCGGCGTGATTGTCTTGAAGCGCCCCCGCGAAGATTTCAGATGCTGAGGCGGAGCCGCCGTCGATAAGCACGACAACCTTGGTCCCTGCCGGCAGGTCGGCAAAGCCGTAGCTAGTGTGCGCCTGATTATCCTCCTTCCCGCCGAAATCTTCGGTTACGATCTTCGCACCCTTGGGGAGGAAGTGGCTCGCAATGTCGACTGCCGCCTCGAGATATCCGCCCGGATTAGAACGCAAATCGACGATGAGCTTCGTCGAGCCCGAGGCCTTGAAGCGTGAGAATGCCTGACTAAAGAGATCGGCAGAGTTGCTGGTGAACTCGTAGAGCGCAATATGGTAGACGCCGGTCGCTTCGTCGAGTCCGTCGTCGGTCTCGGGCACCTGGATCGTATCGCGCACGACCTTGATATCGAGCGGCTTGCCGGCGCGAATCATGGTGAAGCTTACTGTCGTCCCGATCTCGCCGCGGATCAGCATCACGGCCTTCTCGGTCGAGAGGCCGTCGGTCGACTTGCCGTCGATAATCGCTATCTGGTCGCCCGTCTTGATGCCGGCTCGCTCTGCGGGCGTACCCTTCAAGGGTGCGATAACCGTCAGGATATTGTCTTTCACACCAATTTCCATCCCGACACCGGCGAAACTGCCTGCGATGCTGTCGGCAAAGGCCTTCGCCTCTTCAGGCGGAAAGAAGACGGTATACGGGTCGCCATATGAGGAAGCGAGGCCGCTGATCGCGCCGTAGAGCCGCTCCTTGTTTGTCGGGAGCGTCGACGACGCGTGCGTGATGACAAAATTGTCTTGCAGCGCATGCCACGCCTTCCAAAACGCGGTCAAGTCGGCGCTCTGGTCGGGCGTCGCGTTGAGGCCGTCGCCGATGAGCGGGAGATGCGAGACGATCGAGGCCGTCGTACCACCGCCCGCTATCGAGGCGCCAGCGCCGAAGGAGAGCACGGCGACAAGCGCATACGAGATGCCGCGCGCAACCACGCTCTGTTTCTCTTTCTCTTGATGCGATGACCCCGACTCCATACTCGCAGAGTGTAACACACACGTTCGACAACACACCGAAGCATCACATGGTATTCTTATGTGAATGATATCTCGGCACGAGTACCAAGGCGGCGTATGGGTCGACCTCGAACAGCCAAGTGAAGAAGAGATGCTTGCGGTCGTCAAGGAGTTTTCTATCGGGAAGCATATCGAGCGGGAGCTTGTCTCTCCCACCCCTGCTCCGCTTGTCGCGGCCGATGCGGGCGCCCTGCTCCTGGTCCTCCACTTCCCTGCTCATGGCGCCGAAGACGGCAGTACCGATAATCAAGAGGTTGATTTCGTTGTGAGCGAACGCTTCATCGTGACGGTCCGCTACGAGGTCGTCGCGCCGCTCTATCATCTGAAAAAGCTTCTTGAGACCCAGAAGCTGGTAAACGGACACGACGCCCTCACGACCGATGTCCTCTTAGAGGTCCTCTTCGCACATCTCTACACCTCAGTGCGCGACCATATCGACCACACCGCCGACACACTCGCGCGCGTCGAGCGGGACATGTTCGACGGGCGCGAGCGCGCAACCGTGCGCTCGATCTCGCAGATCAGCCGCGCCTTTCTGCATGTTGAAGCCGCGCTTGCAAACCAGGAAGAGTCGCTCGGACACTTCTTAAAGGCGCTCGCCGATCGTGAATTCTTCGGCACCTCGTTTGCCGTGCGCGGCGAGCGCATCCGCGCAGAGCGCGCGCAGATAGCCCAGCTTATCTCGACGCATCGCGCGATCGCTACCGAGCTGCGCGAGACCAACATCGCCCTGCTTGAAGTGCGGCAGAACGAGATCATGAAGACTCTCACCATCGTCAACTTCATCTTCCTGCCACTCGGGCTCATCACCTGGATATTCGCTATGCGCACCGAGGGTATGCCGCTCATCGACTCTCCAAACGCGTTTTGGATCGTGCTCGGCATCATGCTCGGTATCGGAGCACTCCTCACTGCCTTCTTCGCCCGGAGACGCTGGCTCTTTTGATATTTACATATTTAAACATTTAAATATGTCTTGGCTTGCGAACATCTTCAACAAACGGAAAAAATCCGGTGAGACGCGCCAGCCGCACATACTCTTCACCAATACTCTCTCAGGTTCGAAAGAGCTCTTTGTCTCGCAGAAGAAAGGTCTGGTGCTCATGTACTCGTGCGGGCCGACCGTCTACGGGAGCGCGCATATCGGGAACTTGCGCGCCTACGTCTTCTCCGACACTATCGCGCGCGTGCTCAGTGCGGCGGGCTATCGCGTGCGGCGGGTTATCAATATCACCGACGTCGGCCACCTGACAAGCGATGGCGATACTGGTGAGGACAAGATGTCCCTCGGCGCCGCACGCGAGAAGACGACTCCACAGGCGATTGCCGATCGCTACACGAAAGAGTTTATCGACGATCTTGCCGAACTCAATATCGATACGAAGGATATCCAGTTTCCGCGCGCGACCGACTATATCAAGGAGCAGATAGCGCTCGCAAAGACGCTCGAAGAAAAAGGGTTCGCCTACCGCATCAAGCACGGACTCGCCTTCGACACCTCCCGCTACAGCGGCTACGGCAAGCTGGGGCATATCGACCTCTCCGCTCAGAG
>JAQUAU010000056.1 GCA_028687085.1 Minisyncoccota bacterium
GAGGATATTCGGGACATGGGTTTTCAGGCCAATGACTGGGTGGACATCACCTCGCACTGGACAGACGGTGAACGTGTGGCTCGAGACTTCCTGCTGGTTGCGTTCGATATTCCCAAAGGGATGCTCGCGGGTTATTACCCGGAATTGAACGTATTGGTGCCCTTGTCCAGCTACGCTGATCGCGCCCGCACGCCGACGTCCAAATCGATCCCGGTGACCCTGGCGCGGACAAAGGGAGGCGAACACCATGTCGCCTGACCGTAAGGCGGAGAACGACCGGAATACACCCGATGCCGCTCCGGAGGACTTGATCATTGCCCTACTCCGGATGCTTTGCACGGAAGGGCCAGTGTCGGTGGCCAGAGCCTGCAAGTCTCTCGGCCTTCCCCGCAGCCAGATGGAGCGCCTGCTTCTGCTCTTGGGAAGCTCGGAACAATGGGGCGGGCTTCATTATGTTCGCCCGGAAGAACAACGGGGCAGAACCGTCATCACGCTGACATCGGAAGGGAGGGCCCTATGCGCACAGATGCAGGCGGCAACGGAATAGTTTGGTCTCCGGCCAGGCGCATGGACGGCGCGCACGGTTCAGTGAAATGCGAAGAAGCCATCCTGGAGGAAATGGCGGTTTCGTTGATCCTCAATGGCAAGCCCTATGCGGTGATGATGATCACCCCCGATGATCTGGAGGATTTCTTTATGGGGTTCCTTTACGGTGAGGGGGTGATCCGGTCGGTCGCCGATATCATCACCTGGGAGTCTGTCTGTATTCCGGAAGGGTTGACCCTCTACCTGCAGGTTTCGGCGGAGGCCGAAGCCAGAGCCGCCCGGAAAAGGCGTCTGGTGATCGGCGGCAGCGCCTGCGGTCTCTGCGGCACCCCGAACTTCGAGGACCTCGTCCCCTTCGCACCCATAGACCACGATGTCTGTGTGGAACCCGCACTGGTGCATGATCTGCTTCATGAGATGCGCGCTCATCAGCGATTGAACCGGCATACCGGCACCGCTCACGCCGCCGTCCTGGCCGCCACCAACGGCATGACCCTGGTGCGGGAAGACATCGGCCGCCACAACGCCGTTGACAAGACCATCGGCGCGGCGCTCCGGCAGGGATGGCCGCCTTCCGGAAATATCCTGCTGGGCGTGTCTTCGCGGCTGACTTTTGAGATTGCCCTCAAGGCCTTGAGCTTTCAGGTTCCCATCGTAGCGGCGATCTCCGGAGTCAGCAGTCTGGCGATCCAGATTGCACAGACCCACAATCTTACCCTTGTCGGTTACGCGCGGGATCAGCGCCTGACCATCTACGCCCACGGCGAACGCTTTCGCGGGAATGCTGCAACGATCCACGACCTGCTCCGTGAAAACGGATAGTGCCTGAATTACCCCCCCCAAATCTCCCGCCATTTCCCGCAACTGCGCCAAGGCCCCTTCCAGATCCTCCATGATCTCCTGCAGGATCAGTTCGGGGGCAGGCAGATTATCGGCGTCCTCCAGGGATTCGTCCCTGAGCCAGAAAATGTCCAGGCTCGCCTTGTCGCGGCTGACCAGATCTTCGTAGTCGATCGTGGGCCGCCAGATAAAAGCCCCCAGTGCCGCAGGACGTTGCAGCTGCCGCTCAGTACTATCGAAGCCGTTCTGCCTGATCCAGTTCCTGGCGCTGCTTGATCTTGGGCAACAACGCACGGGGAAAGACGATACACCCTCCTGGGCGAAGGGCGCGTATTCGAAATCGTCCAGTTCGATGCCGAAGTCGCGGTTCACCCATACACCTCGTCATGGCTGCCGACGTCGAGGAGCAGGATTTCGTGCTCGGTGATTTGCAGGGTGAGGGTGATGCGGTAGCTGTAGGTCAGGCTGATGGCTTGCATGCCCTGGAGTTTGCCGATCAGGGGGTGCAGGCGCAGGCTGGGTTCGAAGGGGTCGGCGGCGAGTTGCGCCATGGTTTCTATCAAGCGCGGCCGGAGGTCGGGGTGCCTGGTCAGGAACTTGCGGACACGGCGGTCGAAAAAAGCCGTAGTGGCCAGGGTCCAGTTCATGCCACCGAGTCGCTGTCCAGGTGTCGCATCAGGGCCTCGACGCTGTCGTGGCGGGTGACGCGCCCGGCCTTGGCATCTTCCAGCGAGGCCTTGATGCGGGCCAGGGCCGCTTCTTCCTGGGCTTCGAGCAGTTCGCGGTAGCGATCTTCGGTCAGCACGACATATTGGGGGCGGTTGTTCTTGATGATGTGCACCGGGCCTAGGGCCAGGGCTTCATCCACGGCGGCGATGCCGCGACGCTTGATTTCCTGGGCGGGGACGATGTTCATGCTCGGCTCCTATACTTGATACAGTATCGATTAAAGCACCATGTCAGGTGCATGGCAATCAGACAAACGCGTTGCATGCGCTCAAGGGGGTTTTCTGGCCGAAAACAGGCAAAGCACGCTTTGCATATCCGAGCATGCCCACCGTTACGCCGCCAGGCTTTCGTTCCGTTGTTCGATGAGGGTGTTCCGCTCATCGCCGAAAATCTGATGCACCCTGCCCAAGCCACTCTCCTGGGCGAAGGGTGCGTATTCGAAGTCGTCGCGTTCGATGCCGAGGTTGGCGGCGATATGGTCGCGCACCGCAACTCCGCGGGTGGAGCGGATATCGACCTCATCCGCATCTCTTCCCTATCGCGCGCTTCGCGGGCGCGCTACAGTCCAGTCTGGACGTTGTGGCATCAAAAACGCATGGGAGGTGAAGATCAGCATGACTATTGGCCTGGCTCTTGGCAGTGGCGCGGCCCGCGGGTGGGCGCATATAGGGGTAATAAGCGCGCTGAATGATCAAGGAATCGTACCGGATATCGTTTGTGGCACGTCCATAGGAGCGCTGGTCGGCGCATCCTATGTTTCCAACAATCTTGAGAAGCTGGAGAAATGGGTTTGTTCACTGACAAGGCTTGAAACGGCCAAATTTTTTGCCATCAACATGTCGTTGAATGGTTTTGTCAATAAAGAGCGGCTACATTATTTTCTCAATAAATATGTGGCAGATGATGACTCAAAAATTGAGCGCATAGTTAACAAAAAATATGCATCGGTAGCAACCGACTTGCAAACCGGCAGCGAGATCTGGTTGACGGACGGTTCCATTCTGGATGCCGTCTTTTCGTCCATATCCATGCCCGGCCTCTTTCCGGCGGTCAAGAACAATGGCAGGTGGCTCATAGATGGCGGATTGGTGAATCCCGTCCCTGTTTCGGTGTGCCGGGCTCTTGGCGCCGATGTGGTTATTGCCGTAACGTTGAACGATGATATCGTTGGAAAACATCTTCAAAATAACAAAGTCCTAAAAACACAGGATACCGGCGTTACCGGAAAAATATCAGACCTGGTCACGGCATATACAGCCTCGATATTTCCGGCGACAGGCGATGAGGAGCAACCACCCAGCCTCTTTGAGGCCATCGCCGGCTCGGTGAATATCATGCAGGACAGGATCACCAGAAGTCGCATGGCCGGAGATCCTCCGGATATCCTGCTATCTCCAAGGCTGTCCCACATTGGCTTACTGGAGTTTTATCGCGCCGGTGAAGCCATCACGGAGGGGAAAAAATGCGTACAGAGCATGTTACCGGAAATACAGCGTGTGTTGGGTATATCCTGACCCAGGCGCGCCCGCGGACTATTCCGTGCCCTGAATCCACCCTCCGCCCAGCAGGCGCTCACCCTGATAGCAGACGGCGGCCTGACCGGGGGTAACGGCGCGTTGCGGCTCGGGAAAGCGGAGTTCGGCCCGGGCATCGGAGAGCAGGTGCAGCATGGCCGACTCGGCGCGGGAGCGGTAACGCAGTTTTACGGTCACGGCGCGGGTTTCGCCGGGGGACAAATCCGTCAGCCAGTTGCACTCGGCCAGGCTGACCACACCGCGGTAGAGCTCATCCTCACCGCCGACGATTACCCGGTTCCGGGTTGAGTCCAGCGCAAGGACATAGCGCGGCTGGTCACTGCCGCCGCCCAGTCCTTTGCGCTGCCCTACGGTGAAGTGGAGCGTACCCGGATGATGGCCCAGCACCTGCCCGCTGCTGTCGACCATCTCTCCCTCCTGCGCCATGTCCAGCCCGGCGTAATCCTCCAGAAAGCGGCGGTAGTCGCCGTCCGGGACAAAGCAGATATCCTGTGAGTCCTGCTTGGCGGCCACGGGCAGGCCGTGCTTACGGGCCATGGCGCGCACCTCGTCCTTGTTCATGCCACCCACGGGAAAGCGCAGGTGGGGCAATACCCTCGCAGCAATGGCGAAAAGAAAATAGGATTGATCTTTGGCATCGTCACGGCCACGCAGCAGAGCAGTACCCGAGGAGGTTTCCGCCAGCCGCGCATAATGGCCCGTCGCCAGCATCGTGGCGCCCAACTTTTCGCCTTCCGCCAGCAGGGCATCGAACTTGAGGAACTGATTGCAGCGCGCACAGGGATTGGGTGTGCGCCCCGCCTGATATTCGGCGACAAACACGTCGACCACCTGACGCCGGAACGCCTCGCGGTAATCCAGCACCATGTAAGGAATCCCCAGACGGGCGCAGATCTCGGCGGCGTCTTCGATATCTTTTTCATCGCAGCAGCGGCTCCTGGGCCACAGGCGCATGGTCACGCCGGTGAGTTCGTAGCCCTGCTCCTGCATGAGCAGAGCCGCCACGGCGGAATCCACCCCTCCCGAGAGGGCGATGAGGGCTTTTTTATCAGCCATGGTGCGGCCCGACTCAGTCCTTCTCCGCCAACCAGGCCATCTGGATGGCTTCGAGGATGCCTTCGCTGGACTTTTCGGGTTCGCCTTCAAAATCGGGCAGTTCCAATATCCAGCGGTGCAGGTCGGTGAAACGCAGATGGGCCACATCGGCGTCCGGGTGGGCTTCATCCAGGGCAATGGCAAGCTCCGAGGTGTCCGTCCAGCGCATCAGTGCCGCTCCTTTTCCAGATTGATGGTGTATTTGGGGATTTCGATGAGCAGTTCGGTATCCGTCACTTTCGCCTGGCAACTGAGGCGGGAGGTCGGCTCCAGGCCCCAGGCCTTATCGAGCAAATCCTCTTCTTTTTCTTCCGCAGGGACGAGACTGTCAAAACCCGCGCGCAGA
>JAQUAU010000057.1 GCA_028687085.1 Minisyncoccota bacterium
ACTATCACGGAGTGCAGTTCGGCGACACGATCATCACCGCCTCGCCGGTCCCCGCGGAGCCGGCGCGAAAGGTCCGTATCCTTATTATGCCGGGGCACCAGCCGGACAAGGGCGGCACGATTTTTGGCGGTGTGTATGAACGCGAGGTTGTTATGGATATCGCGGAGGCACTCTCCGCACTCTTATTGCAGAACTCGCATTATGAAGTGTTAATCGCGCGCACGAAGACCGCGTGGAACCCGATATTGCAAACCTACTTTGATACGCATGCGCTCGAGATAGAAACGTTCCAGCAATCTCAGAAGCTCCAGATGGCGGGGTATCTGGCAGACGGGAGTATCGTCCCGGATGCGAACCAGGTGTATCACAACACCGCCTCGCCAAACGCCGCGTTAAAACTCTACGGCATCAATAAGTGGGCGAGCGATAACAACTATGACATCGTCCTGCATCTGCATATCAACGATGAAACGGGACACCGCGCACATGTCGCGGGAAAGGACACCGGATTCTCCGTGTACGTGCCGGACCATCAATACTCGAACGCCGCTGCATCAAAGACGGTCGGCGAAGCGATTGCGGTACGGCTGAACGCGTATCACGCGACCAGCACGCTCCCGAAAGAAGATCGGGGTGTCGTGGAAGATCAAGAACTTATTGCCGTCGGGTCAAACAACACTGTAAACGGCGCCGCACTTCTCATTGAATACGGCTATATCTACGAGCCGCAGTTTCAGAACGCGTCGGTGCGGCGCGTGGCGCTCGCTGATTACGCATACCAGACATATCTCGGACTTCAGGATTTTTTTCATGATCCGATATCGCCGTCATACGGTTCTATCTCGTTCCCCTATGACTGGACGAAAGTCTCGGTAACCTTGAATGAACGCAATCCCGGCGTCTATGGACTTCAGGCAGCGCTCCATCACCTCGGTTACTATCCACCGACCGGGAAGTCGTTTAGCGAGTGCCCCATTTCAGGCGCGGCCGGCCCCTGCACGCGTCGCGCGCTCCAGGCATATCAGCGAGCGCGCGGGGTTGAAGCAACCGGGACGTTCGGCCCTCGAACTGTGGCGGAGCTCTTTCGCGATACCGAACGGCCGTCTACCGCTGCAGCGTCGTTGTAGTAGTATCCACTTCTTGCGGCGGCGCGTACGGTGGTATACTGGCGTCCTTATGGATACAAAAAAGATATTGGCGGCATTTAAGAAGCAGGGTGCGCGAGTAGAGACAAAGGCACGCGTAAAGCTTGTAAAGAAAAGCGATTTCTCGCTCTGGTACACGCCGGGCGTTGCGGTGGCGTCATCACACTTGGCGAAGCATCCGGAGGATGCGCGTAAAATGTCGGTGAAGAAAAATAGCGTCGCTGTCGTCTCAGACGGCTCCGCCGTCTTGGGCCTCGGCAACATCGGCCCCTACGGTGCCTTGCCGGTAATGGAAGGGAAGGCGCTCATTTTCAAAGAGAAGGGAAATGTGGACGCATGGCCGATTGTGCTCGACCTCTCTTCGCTAAAACTGCGGAAGGCAAGCATGCAGGAGGAGATTGATTTCATCGTGGAAACGGTAAAGGCTATCGCGCCGGCCTTTGGCGGCATCAATCTCGAGGATATCGCGGCACCCAAGTGCTTCGAGATCGAAAAGCGGCTCATCGAGGAGCTCGATATCCCGGTTATGCACGACGACCAGCACGGCACCGCGATTGTGGTCTTGGCCGGGCTCACAAATGCCGCGAAGGTGGTGAAGAAAGATATGAAGAAGCTGAAGGTGGTGATAAGCGGCGCCGGTGCGGCCGGCACAGCGGTAGCGAAGCTCCTTGTCGCGGCTGGCGTAAAGGATATCGTCTTACTCGACCGTGCGGGGACTATCTATGCGGGACGTCCTGAACTGAACGAGAATAAAAAAGAACTCGCGAAGCTCACGAATCCGCGGCGGGTGGTGGGCGATCTCGCCGATGCGATGAAGGGTAGTGATGTCTTTATCGGCGTCTCGGGCAAGGGTCTGCTGCATGCGGATCATGTGGCGAGCATGGCACCGAGAGCAATCGTCTTCGCGATGGCGAACCCTGAGCCGGAGATTCTGCCGAGCGAGGCGAAGAAGGCCGGCGCGATGGTGATTGCGACCGGCCGGAGCGACTTCCCAAATCAGATCAACAATTCGCTCGTATTCCCGGGCATCTTTCGTGGTGCCCTCGATAAGGGGGTAAAGAAGATAACGCAAGAAACAAAACTTCGCGCCGCTCGCGCTCTCGCGGCCCTCGTCGCCAAGCCCTCGGCAGAGAAGATTATCCCCGATATGCTCGACCCGCGCGTGGTAAGGACGATTGCGCGCTCCGTAAAGTAGCCTTATCATTCAGCTATGAACACCACAACCATCATTCTCATCGTGCTCGCCGTCGTCGTGCTCTGGGCGATATTCGCGTACAACCGCTTTATTACGCTCGTTAATCAGGCAAAGGAGGCCTGGGCCGATATCGCGGTGCAGCTGAAGCGCCGGTATGACCTGATCCCGAACTTGGTCGAAACGGTGAAGGGCTATGCCGCACATGAGTCGAGCGCCTTTGAGAACGTGACTCGGGCGCGCGCCGCCGCGATGGGTGCGAGCAGCGGGAGTCATGCTGAACAAGCGCAGGCTGAGAATCAGCTCACGGGCGCTCTGAAGTCGCTCTTCGCCGTCTCTGAAGCGTATCCGGATCTCAAGGCGAATCAGAACTTCCTCCAGCTCCAGAAGGAGCTCGGCGATACTGAGGATAAGATTCAGGCTTCGCGTCGCTTCTACAATACGACGGTGATGACGCTCAATACCGCACTCCAATCATTCCCGGGCAATGTTATTGCAGGGAGCTTCAGCTTCAAGGCGATGGACCTCTTCGAGCTCGGCGCCGACGAACAGGCGGCAAAGCAGCCGGTCGGCGTGCAGTTCTAAAAAACATAGTAGAAGAGCCGCGGCACACTTGTGTGCCGCGGCTCTTGACTTTTTAATCGCACTGTGCTAACATATAAGCTGTTTCAAAAACCACGGAGCTGGGCTCCACTTTTTGCTGTCCTTTCAAGGAGACTATAGTGAAAAAAATGAGTCGTGTGATCGGCATTCTGCTGTTCTCATTGCAGAGTATCTTTCCGGCTGTAGCGCAGACGGTGACACCGCCGCAAACGCCGCCCGGGGTGATAGCGGTTCAACAATCGGTGCAGGCAGGATTCAACCTGCTGGTAAACCGATTTGCGTTCGCACTCGACGTCGCGAACACCTTCGGTTCTCGCGATTATCCGAACGACGCGACATGGACCACTCAAACCATCTGGGTGTGGAATACGGCCTCGTCCAACTGGGAATTCTGGTCTCCGCAGCTTACGTTGGAGGAAAACGCCAACTACGCACAGGAACACGGCTACGGCATGGCGACGGTCATTAACCCGGGACAGGGCTACTGGCTCAACAGCGCCTACAACACGTCATTACCCCGGATCGTCGGGGAGGAATTCCAGATGACGCCGGAGAAATTCTCGAGTCTCCCGGACGGATGGAACATCGTCGGCGTGAGCGGCACTCCCTCGCAGTTCAACAGGGCAGTCGACTTTTCCTCGGGAACATCGTGCGTCGTCCCGACCGGAAATTTCGAAACCCTGTGGGCTTGGGAGCCGGGCACATCGAAATGGATATTCTATGCGCCGAAGCTGGAGGCAATGGGCGGTACGGTCGCTGCCGATTTTGCGACGGCACACGGCTACCTGGACGGGACGTGGTGGTGGCTGCAGTTCGTGGGGGCCTGGGCCAACAAGATAAAGTTTTCCCAGGTGCCGCCGACGCCAGGAACGACGCAGAACATCTGTCTCGGTACGAAAGGCTAGACGAGTTTTTCATCTCGCTTTTCACTCATCGGCGCAAGGGTACCCCCCCTTGCGCCGTTTCTTTTTATACAACCGATTTTGTGTTTTACTTGCGGTATGGATCTCTACGCACAGCGTTCAAGCAATATTCGCCGGACGTGGGCGCTCATCCTCGGCTTTTTAGTCGTGGTTATCGCGGTGGGGTATGCGGTTTCGTATTACTATGGGAACCCGCTCATTCTCTATGGGGCGATCTTTGTTGCCTTCGCGACCAACTTCTATGCCTACTGGGAGTCCGACAAACTCGTGCTCTCGATGAGTCATGCGCGGCCAGCCAGCCGTGAAGAATTCTTCGACCTCTACACGGTCACCGAGAATCTCGCCATCACGGCGGGGCTACCCAAGCCGAAGCTCTATGTGATCGACGATCCTGCGCCAAACGCCTTTGCGACCGGCCGCGATGAGGCGCACGCCGTCGTCTGTGCGACGACGGGATTGCTCGCTCTACTCACGCGGAGCGAGCTCGAGGGCGTTATCGCGCACGAACTCTCGCACATCAAGAACCGCGACATACTCTTGATGACCGTGGCGGTCGTGCTCGCGGGCTTTATCGCTATCGTGGCGGACATCTTCTTGCGCATGTCATTTCTCGGTGGCGGGCGCACGAGCGACAATAAGCAGGGGAATGCGATCCTGATGGTTCTCGCTGTCGTGGGCATTATTCTCGCGCCGGTAGCCGCGAAGCTGATCCAGCTCGCCGTCTCGCGCCGGCGCGAGTTCCTCGCCGATGCCTCAGGCGCGCTCCTTACCCGCTATCCTGAAGGGCTCGCTTCGGCGCTCCAGAAGATAAGCGCGGCGAATCTGCCGATGCAGACCAAGAGCCATGCGACCGCACATCTCTTTATCGATGAACCTTTCGGAAAGGCAGAGGGAAGTAAGCTCGCATGGCTCGAGAATATGTTCGCCACGCATCCGCCGATCGAAGAGCGCGTGAAGGCGCTGCTTGGAAAATAGTAAGTTTTTCTGTTATAACGAAATACACACGGAGACGTCGCATAGCGGTCTAGTGCGCACGCTTGGAAAGCGTGTGAGGGGCAACCCTCCGAGAGTTCGAATCTCTCCGTCTCCGCTGCTAAGAAGAGACAAGGAAAAACTCACTTTTTTATTTTGTTGTTTTTTTCCAGCAATTACAATAGAAGTAAAAAATTCTTTCTCATCAAAAGAAAAGAACTTATTTAATTTCTCTTT
>JAQUAU010000058.1 GCA_028687085.1 Minisyncoccota bacterium
GGGAAGATGATGGTTCATGTCGCAAACCCACCATGTTTAAAATGGTTTCATGGGGCCCGAAGGCTAATGACATTGCAAACGCGCCCCCTCACTCGGGGAAGCCGCGGCTCCCTGATAGAATGCGCGCCTGCCAACACCCAGCCGAGACGCATGCATGGCCATCAAATCGACCGTCTTCAAAGCCGCCCTCCAGATCGCCGACATGGACCGGCACTACTACGCCGACCACTCTCTTACCCTCGCGCGGCACCCGTCGGAAACCGACGAGCGCATGATGGTGCGCCTGCTCGCCTTCGCGCTGTATGCCGATGAGGCGCTGGCCTTCGCCAAGGGCCTGAGCAGCGACGATGAGCCCGACCTGTGGCAGAAGGACCTCACCGGCGCGATCGAACGCTGGATCGTGGTCGGCCTGCCCGACGAGCGCGCGCTCCGCAAAGCCAGCGGGCGCGCCGCACAGGTCGTGGTCGTCAGCTACGGCCGCGCGGCGAATATCTGGTGGAATGAAAACCGCGACAAGCTGCAGCGCCTGGACAACCTCACCGTGCTCAACCTGGCCAGCGAAACCACGCTGGCGCTCGCCGCGCTGGCCAGCCGCACCATGCAACTGCAATGCACGATGCAGGAAGGCCATATCATGATGACCAGCGACGCCGGCATGATCGATATCGAGCCGGTGGTGTGGCAGGGCGAGTTCCGCTAATGGCCGCAAAGCCCTGCCCCTGCGGCGCAGCGGACTACGCCGCCTGCTGCGGCCGCTACCACAATGGTGCGCCCGCGCCGGATGCCGCGGCCCTGATGCGCTCACGCTACAGCGCCTATGTGCTCAAACTGGAAACCTACCTGCTTGCCACATGGCACCCGAGCACCCGCCCAGCCGTGCTCGATCTCGCGGCTGACCACGCCAAGTGGCTGGGGCTGGAAGTGAAGAAACATCATGCGGAATCGCTGGATCGCGCCACAGTGGAGTTCGTCGCGCGCTACAAGATCGGCGGACGCGCATACCGCCTGCACGAGATCAGCCGCTTCGTGTGCGAGGAGGGGCGCTGGTTCTACGTCGACGGGGTGTTTCCGGGCTGATCAGGCGGCGGACGGCAATGGCGCTGCCTGTGCACCGTCTATGCCATTCTGCCGCATATAACTGCGTATCCTGTCGGCATGATCCAGGTTGAACTCATTCAGGCTCTGGAACAGGCCGATGGCTTTCGAATGGCGCCCGGTCTCATGCATGGCATGCTGAAAATCGATTTCCCCTGCCGAGTCTTCCAGATCGATGGCAAGATTAAACGCTGCGCTCCTCGACATGGGAGATTCTTTCTCCTGCCCGATGAGGCGCTCCAGTTCGCCATTCAGATTCTTCAGGGTTGCCAGCGAGGAGCCAACCAGCTCGCTCGGGAACATTCCGGCATCCAGAAAATACTCCTTCCCGCTCATGAGCAGGGCGGCATGATTCTTTTCCTCGATGAGCAGCTTCCACCAGAAGTTCGAGTCCTCGGAAAACCTGTGATGGAAGCCGAAATAGACCTCAGCCACATTAAGCTCGAACCGGATCGATTCCTTTATCAATTGCCGCAGATCGTTACTCATAATCTGGCCTCCGCTCATGTCGCGCCAACCAACCGGGCAGTCATCGCCGCGCTGCCGGCGACGGCACAGATTACAACAGCGTGGGATATTCGCAATAAGGGATACCCCCCATTGCCCCTACCGCAGGAGCTATTCGCTAGGCCTTCGCCAACTCCCACAGCACCGCCTTGAGCAAAGTCCAGCAGCGCGCGACCGATTCGATCTCCACCCGCTCGCCGGGCGCATGCGCGCCGCGGATATCGGGGCCGAAGGAGATCATGTCCAGATGCGGATGGCTCGCGGCGAGCAGGCCGCATTCCAGCCCGGCGTGGATCACCTGCAGGCCGGCGGGCCGGCCGAATTGCTCCGTGTAGGCCCGCTGGCACAGCGCGAGCAAGCCGGAGGACGGGTTCGGCGCCCACCCCGGTACGCGCCGTCCTTCCAGGCCTGCAGGCCGTAGCCGGCCGCGCGCGCAACCAGCTTGTCGGCCAGCACATCGGCGCGCGCGTCGTGCAGCGAACGCACCTTGAACGTCGCCTGGAACGCGCCCTGTTCCAGCGCGCATACGCCGAGGTTGGCCGAGGTGTCGGTCACGCCGGGGAAATCCTCGCTGATGCGCTCGACCCCGCTCGCGGTGGTGTCGAGGAAGGCGAGCAGGTGTTCCTGCTCCGCGCGCAAGATGGCTCTGCCCGGCAGCTCGTCGTCATGCCGGCAGGCGAACGACACGTTCGCATCCTCCTCCGCGTAGCGCTGCCGCCATGCCTCATGCCTATGCCGCACCCACTCGTCGATCGACGACGCGATAGCTTCGGGCAACGCACAGACCGCATAGGCCTCGCGCGGAATCGCGTTGCGCGCCGTACCGCCCTTCATCCCGATCAGGCGCACGTCGGTGTGCGCGGACAGGTCGCGCAGCGCCTCGGCCAGCAGCTTGATCGCGTTGCCGCGTACGAGATGGATGTCGATGCCTGAGTGGCCGCCGCGCAGGCCGGACACCTCGAAGCGCAGCAGCGCATAGTCCGGCGGCACCTGCTCCCGTATGCAGTCGTGGCGCACCTCCACATCCACGCCGCCCGCGCAGCCCAGATAGAAATGCCCCCACTCCTCGGTGTCCAGGTTGACCAGCATCTTGCCCTGCAGGGTGCCGGGCGCGAGCCCGCGCGCGCCGTCCATGCCCGACTCCTCGTTGACGGTGAGCAGCACCTCCAGCGGCGGATGCACCAGCCCCGGCTCTTCCAGCGCAGCCAGCGCGAGCGCGACCCCGATGCCGTTGTCCGCGCCCAGCGTGGTGCCCTCCGCGACCACCCAGCCGTCGCGCACCACGGCCTTGATTGCATCGCGCTCGAAGTCGTGCCGCGTCCCGGAATTGGCCTGGCACACCATGTCGAGATGGCCTTGCAGGATCACGCCGGGCAGTGATTCACATCCGGGGCTGCCGGGCTTTTTCAGGATCAGGTTGCCGACGCCATCGACGACGGCGGCGATGCCGCGCGCCCGCGCCCAGGCGATCAGATGCTCGCGCAACGCCGCCTCGTGATACGAAGGATGCGGGATCGCGCACAGTGCGGCGAAGTGCGCCCAGACTGGGCGCGGTTGTAGGTTCTGCAAGGCAGCCTTCCGGTTGGTTGTTGCGGTCAGGAATACACGCTGTTTCGATCAGTCATTTTTGCGGCTGTAGCCCTTGAAGGTCAGGAAAACTCCCATCGCAAAAAGAGTCCCTAACACCGCATAGGCGGCGAAATTCTGTCCGGCCTGTTGCGCCTGCGGAGCAAACATGCGGAACAGGCCAAGGAGCAGCGCAAACCACCCCGTGAGCGTCACCAGCACGGGCCAGCTGCGCATCCAGCAATTGTGCACAAGGATGATAGCCAGGCCGACGACGAACAATATCGTGCCATTCAGGTAAGTGACGGGGGCGATGTTGACCTCCCAGATACGAAGGTTGATCGCCTCGGAGGCGGTAAGCACCATCACCGTGGGGCCGATCAGCGCCGCGAGCTGTTTGGAATTCGTCATTTCAGCTCCTTTCCATAAACCAATCCGAAGCGGATTTCAGTCGGCGAAAACAAAGCGCCCCTTGCCGGATTGCTTGGCGCGGTACATGGCCGCATCTGCCTTGCAGACCAGGCCTTGCACGCTCTGCGCGCCTTCGCCCAGGAAGGCAATGCCTATGCTGGCGCCGAGATTGTGTATCACCCCGCCGATATCGTAGGGTTGCGAGAGGCGAATTATCATCTGCTCCGCGATCATGCCTGCATCGTCGTTCGATGAAACGCCCGGCAGGATCACCGTGAACTCGTCGCCGCCGATGCGGCAGACGATGTCGTTCTGGCGCAGCCCCTTGCGCAACCGCACTGCAACCTCGCGCAAAACCGAATCACCCGTCTCGTGTCCATGCCGATCGTTGACCGGCTTGAATCCGTCGAGATCGACATAAAGCAAAGCCAGGCTCGTTTCTTCCTGGTTCGCGCGCGCTATGTCTTCGGACAGCCGCCGCTCGAAATAGGCGCGGTTGTGCAGGTCGGTCAATGAATCGCGATGCGCCATGTTTTCCAGCGCATGCTTTTCCCTGCGCTGCTCGGTCACATCCATGCCCACGGCCAGCAGATGCTCGACTTTTCCGTCGGCATCGAGTTTCGGCACGGTCGACCAATACATCAGCCTCCTCGATCCATCCCGATGCAGCGCCCAGTTCTCGATGCGTTCCGCAACACCCAGTTCGAGCACTCGCTTCGTATGGTCGATCACCCTTTGCAGGTCTTCATCCGGGACGGTCTGGTGGCGAGGCAACGACATTCCGATCACCTCCGCTTGCGGCATACCCACAATCCGGCTGCAGATATAGTCGTTTGCATAGACCACCTCGAAATTGTGATTGATAACCAGCACAGCCATGTCGGCAAACTCGACAACCTCGCGAAAGAAATCAGCATGCCACCCCGGATGAATCGCTTCACTCATTCCCGCTCCTTTGCAGTTGGCCGGCCCCAGACCATAAAAACCATTCGGATATGTTAACCCAACTGCCCCATAGCGCCGTGTTCATTCGGCCTTTTTGACGCGCAAATCGGGCGCCAGTGCGGAAAGAATAGGTATCGGCAGCGGCGGCAACTGCCCGCAGGCCTGCGCCGCGACGGCCTCGCCAGCGAGTCCCGCGCTGATGAGGCCGCGCGTGCCGTGCGCGAGGCTGCAATAGAGCCTTGGCTGCACCTCGCCCACGAGCGGCATCGCGAGCGGCGCGGAGCAGCGCATCGCGGCGCGGCCCTCCAGCCGCTCGATGTCTACCTCGCCGAGCGCCGCGCGCAGCGCCGGAGAATAGGCGGCTAGCTTCAGCAAATTGTCTTCGTGCTCGGCGGCGCGCACCCCGGGCGACTCGTCGCCGAAGGCATGCGTCGCGCCCGCGACATGCATGCCGTCCAGCGACGGG
>JAQUAU010000059.1 GCA_028687085.1 Minisyncoccota bacterium
GGTTAAGGATAATGAGTTTGTTGGCAGGGTCAAGATAGAGAACTCCCTGGTGCAGAACTCTGAGATCGGCAAGGGCCGCATCATAAACAGTATTGTCATCAATTGCGAGATCGAAGACGTTGATATAAAGAACAGCTTGGTTATCGGCTGCCAGGGGCATAAACTTATCTCCTCCGGAGCTATAGTCTATCATTTAGTCGATTTTGGTTTAAGGCGCGCCAATCCGGGGGACGTCTGGATAGACCTTTTCCATCCCCGCGAAGGACAGATCAGGTTCCTGACGGATATGTCCCGGGACGGGAATAAGGACTGGGACAATAAGATGGAAGAGAAGAATAATCCCTATCGTTACGCCGAAATGGACAGCAAGGTGCGCGGCATAGACCCGGAAGAGGCGGAAGAAGCAAGGGCTAAGATTGTTGGGCTGGCCCGCTTGGTCCGCAGCGGCAAGGTAAGAGACCTGCAGCGTAATGTAGATGAACAGAGCGTCGGGATGCTCAAGTGGATGGCGCTCTATGATAACGTCTTAGGCCTTGCCGGGACCGTGCTTTACGAAGGCGCGGATTACTACGAGAGGGCCCGGGCCCTGGAAAAGCTTACGGAACTCGCCCTGGCAGGGAAGCGCTCGGCTATTGAAATGTTCTTAGGTATCGCCAATATCTATCGCCGCGCCGGATACGCCTATTATGCTAATTCAGAAGGCGCTAATATGCGCTCTGAATGGGAAGCGCTGTGCACGGAAAAGTTCAGGGCGCTGGACTCCAACGACGTGAAATTAGGTATCATCGAGGCCAGGGACGATAGGCTGCAGTCGCTTTACAGCTTCGCCGGATACGGGCTGGAGATTAAGGTGGATGGCAGTGAATATGTGGTGCTCAACATCCGCGGCCCAGGCGAATTCGAGGCGTTGGATGACTCAAGGGGCAAGGCGATCATCCGGGTAATTGGCGTTACCACGGAAGTCATCTCCATGCAGGCAGGGGACCCGTATAATTCCGGGAAAGAACGCGTGGTAGTCATAAGCGGCAGGGCGTTGATGCGGTCCGACAAGTGCCTCTTAGTGACTAAGCTTGGCAAGCCCGATCTCTGGCAGGACCGCTTTGCCAAAAGGATAAAGAGTTTTGGCGCGCCCAGGGCCTTAGAGTTAAGCAGGGAAGCGATGGCCGTCGGACTCCAGGAAGACGGTTTTATCACTGAAAGCACGCCTTTAGCCGAAGCCGCGCAAATGAAGGTGACCGCTCCGGCCTCTTGCGAAAGACACCTGGAGGTGCATAATCGCACCGGTGAGAACGCGGATGTGGCGGCTAGCCTAAAGAGGCTAGAGTTACAGGGCTTAAGCGTGCACAAGCTGAGTAAGTTGGTCCTGGCATCCCTGAAGGAAAAAGAGACTATCCATGCCTTCCTCTACACCCCTTATTTAAAATTACGCAGGGCCCTGGCTGCTCCCTACGATATGAACGAGCTCCTGGTGGTGATGGTGGAGAAGCCCGGCGAAACGGCTTACATTATGTACCAGGTCTCCAAGTTCCTGAAAACTGAACAAAATCTCAAGATAGAAGAAGAATGGGAGCTGCGCATCAATATAGAAGGGGTCTTCCTCTACGTCCACTCTTTTGAGTTCACCAGGGGCACAAAGCCGCTTCCTGCGGGTATACCCGCAGAGCAACTGCACCTGACCCAGCAGGAATTGGCGGAAGTCAAGGCTACGCTGTTGGTGGAATTCGAGAAGGACGCCCTGGGCGCCTTGGATGTAGAAGTAGGGGAGTCTTTCCTAGAGAGGGATGTGCCGTTTATCGATAAGCCAAGTAGCCTGTCGGAAGGGCATCCTATCTGCGCGCGCGGACAGCGGGAAGCTCCGAAGAAATACAAGGATATAGCCGGAGATTTGGGCAAGGAGTTCGTCTGGATGGCGGATGATATATTGGCCATAGTCAGGCGATTAGTAGAGATGCGAAGAATAACTCTTCCTCTCGGCATGGATCCTTTGGATTTCGAGCTCGCCAGGCATAGTGGCGGAAAGATGTATTGGGCAGACGGCATTACCGAGGATGATGTACGCTATGCTATCCGTTCTTTGTTCGGGGATCTCCATTTCGACGAAGATACCATAATCGAACATATCAACGCCCATGAGAGAGAAGAAGAGGAAGAGTATGGTATTACGGCCCAGGCAGAATTATTCAGATTGACCAAGGGAATGGCATCCGTCCAGAGATGGAGTTCAGAGATCGCCCTTATAGGAGTGGGTAGATGGGGAGCTAGACTATTAAAAGTTCTCAGGGAGCTTTTCCCGGGTATCATTATCCACGCTGTCTGCGGGAGTAACTATGACGCATGGTTAAGATTCAAATGCCTCTCTAATAATATCAGGATCTATAACAAGAACGCGATACACCGGGTATTGAGTAACCCGAATATCAGGGCCGTTATCATAGCTACGCAGTCCGATAAGCATTGCTGGTTAGCCAAGCAGGCGCTTCTGGCGGGCAAGGATGTGTTGGTGGAGAAGCCATTTACTTCTACCAGCGAAGAGGCGAACGAATTGATAGCCCTGGCAAAAGAAAAAGGCCTGCTTCTGGCGGTAGACTATGAATTTATGCATGACCATAATATAAATCTTCTGAGGCAGGCGATCATTGACGGCGATTTGGGTAGGATCGAGCGTGTTGAGCTTGATTATTTAAACCCATTGGTCGGTAGGTCGATCAACATGAGCGCGAATGTAATCGGAAACGCCGGTTCTCATATGTTCAGCATAGCACAGCTCTTTTTCGGCAGAAGAGACGTGCAGGACCTGAAGGCAACAGGCATGGATGAAGATGCCTGGAGGGCCAAGGTTGATTTTAAATGCGCGGGAGCCGAAGTTTCCATAAATGTTGACGATGATTATCAGCGTGCCGATCGCAAGAGGGTTATAATAGTGCGAGGTTCAACCCTTACCATCAGGCTGGATTTTCAGAATGGTAATTTTGAAATACAGGATAAACAGGGTCAAGCAGTAGAAGTGGATTCTTCGCTCTTCCCGCAGTGCATCCTGCAGGGAATTACCGGGAACGGCAAAACAGCATTGGCATTGGCCCTGGAGGCCTTCTTTCATGCCGCGCAGAACCGTTATACCCACCTGGTAAATAGCGCGGAGAACACGCGGTGGGTATCCGGCCTTATAGACAGGGTTAACGGCGTAGAAGGTGAAGCGACAGAGAGAGCGGAAAGCGCCTGCCCGGGGGATACTGATTCATTAATTCACTATATTTCCCGCTTCTTGGATCAGAAAGATTTGCGCCCCTGCGAAATAGTTTATATCGGGAGGATATTCGCGCAGTGGATGCATTCGGCAAGAGCAGCAGCCCCAGACGAGAAGAGGATGTCCGATATTGTGCGCGTCGTCCACAGGCTGTATTTAAATCCGAGCATCACCGCGGAAGAACTCTGCGGGGTAATAAGCTGTAGCCGGGAAGAAATAATAGAGATTTTTTCCTATATAAGAGGCGCTTATCCTATACAACGGCTATTCCTGAAATCTTCAAGGCATAGCCGGTTTTTTGATAACTCGATGTTCTTATGTAATGACTGTGAGTATCTGGCAGATTTGACAGAAGGCAGGGAAGTCTTTCCTTGGGAAGCGGACCTGCAGTTCTCCTGGCACTGTCAGCTTGATTGCGTCGAATGTTATAACCAAGGCGGGGGGTATGAAGATAGGCCGGGGACATACTTGACCAAAGATGAGGCTTGCAGGATATTGCAAGGCTTGAAAGAAGCCGGGGTGAAGGTAGTGAATTTTACCGGCGGTAAAGAACCATCCCTGAGGCCTTCCTGGGTAGACGAAATGGAATACGCATATCAGATCGGCCTCGAGTTCCAATTATTTAGCAACGGTATAGCATTAGGGGCCAGGGCCAGGGAAGCGCTCTTAAACGCCAGGAAAGTAAAGATAAGTTTAGACGCGGCGACGCCGGATACTTACGCCAGGACGAAAAGAAGACCGCAGAGCAGCGGATTTTTTGAGTCGGCTGTATTGGAGATAAAAGATCTGGTCGCCCTGAAGCAAGAGAGAGGGTCAGACGTCAAGATTGGTATTTCTATGGTAGCCACGAAGAAGAACTTCAGGGAGATAGTAGACTTCATTGAACTCGGCTGGCAGCTAGGAGTGGATTTTGTGGATATTAGTTATGACTATGTGAACATGACCCCTGAATTTTCAGCCGCGGACAGAGCCGAATTAAAAAGCATTATAGAAGAAGCCAGGCTTAGAGTAGCAATAACAGGGCCTGATAAATGCTGCGTGATATTCAAAGAGGGCATAGCCAAGTTCGAGAAAGACGGTGTCTATAGCGAGTCTTTGCATCAGGCAGAGATATGTGAAGCCCATAATTATAAGATGGCGATCGACCCCAAAGGTAATTTTTCTATCTGCTGTTACGGCGTTGAACCGGGGTGTTTTAGGACGATGTACAACCTGGGTAACATAAGAGATAATGAGTGGGATGTCGGACGCTTATTAAAAAAGAACTTAGAGCGCGAGGTTCGGGTATCTGATTGCAGGGGTTGCCATGGGCCCGATGTTATGGTTAATATTTTAGTACATAAATTAAAGCAAGACCTTGCTTACGGCGTCGGTATTATGGAACAGCCGTTTATGCCGCTTAAGCGGTATTACGAATGGAGTGCCAGTCCCGCCGGGGCCCCTATCCACGCCTTCCGCGCCATTGATGGCTTTATCTGGGCGGGGATATGCGGACTGTTGGGGATAGGCGCTATTATTCTGGTGGATATTTTAGGCGTTAGCCTTTTGACCGCACTAATTCTTTTCCTCTCCCTATACTTTTTCTTGGCAATGGACAAATTCGCCATTTTTGGCTGGATAGTCTTTAGGACGGTGCGCAAAGTCAACCCGTCGTTTACTATCCCGCAGGCACTTTTCTATAAG